>NZ_AQPF01000016.1:0-80528 GCF_009846745.1 Alcanivorax xiamenensis
GGCGTGTCGGCGTGCCGGCAAATGCCGTATAATGCCGCCTTTTTCCGGCCGTGGAGTTGTCATGACCGTTCGTACCCGGGTAGCCCCGTCCCCCACTGGCGATCCCCATGTGGGCACCGCTTACATTGCCTTGTTCAATCGTTGTTTCGCCCGTCAGCACGGTGGTCAGTTCATTCTCAGGATCGAGGATACCGACCAGGTGCGCTCCACCGCGGAATCGGAGCAGGCGATCCTGGATTCCCTGCGCTGGCTGGGGCTGGATTGGGACGAAGGGCCGGACGTCGGCGGCCCTCACGCGCCTTATCGTCAAAGTGAGCGCGGCGATATCTACCGTCAGTACGCCGAGCAATTGGTTCAGGCCGGCCACGCTTTCAAGTGTTACCGTAGCGCCGAGGAACTGGACACGTTACGTGCCCGGATCAAGGAGAGCGGTGAAAACCGGGCATTGAAACCCCGTGATCTGGAGCTGGATCAGGCCGAGCAGACCCGCCGTGAAGCGGAAGGGGCACCTTATGTGATCCGCATGCGGGTGCCGGAGGATGGGCGCTGTGCCATCGAGGACATGCTGCGCGGCACCGTGGAGCTGGATTGGGCCCTGGCCGACGCGCAGGTCCTGCTGAAATCCGATGGCCTGCCCACCTATCATCTGGCCAATGTGGTGGATGACCATCTGATGGGCATCACTCATGTGCTGCGTGGTGAGGAATGGCTGAACTCCGCGCCGAAGCACAAGCTGCTGTATGAGTATTTCGGCTGGGACATGCCGGCGCTGTGCCACATGCCGCTGCTGCGTAATCCGGACAAATCCAAACTCAGCAAGCGCAAGAACCCCACCAGTATCAATTTTTATCGCCGCATGGGTTTCCTGCCGGAAGCGCTGGTGAACTACCTCGGCCGCATGGGTTGGTCCATGCCCGACGAACGTGAGCGTTTCTCTTTGAGTGAGATGGAAGCGGCTTTCGACATCAACCGTGTGTCCCTGGGCGGACCGGTGTTCGATGTGGAAAAGCTGAGCTGGCTCAACGGCCAGTGGCTGCGGGACCTGTCCGACGAACAGTTCCTGCAACAGCTGATGGGCTGGGCTTTCAATCGGGACTACGTGATGCAGGTGCTGCCGCATATCAAGCAGCGGGTGGAAACGCTGAGTGACGTGGTGGACAAGGCCGGCTTCTGTTTCTCCGGGATGCTCACCATCAGTGAACAGGATTTCGAGCACAAGCAGTACAGCACCGAGGATATGAAGGAATGGCTGCAGTTCTTCCTCTGGTCCTGTGAGGCTCAGCGCAGTTGGAATCGGGATAATCTGTTCGTCGATGCCAAGGCCCTGGCGGATGCCCTGGATGTGAAAATCCGTGATTTCCTGTTTCCGGTGTTCGTGGCCATCGCCGGCACCAGCGCCAGTTTCTCGGTGGTGGACAGCATGGCATTGCTGGGCGCCGATATCAGCCGGGCGCGATTGCGTCACGCGGTGGAGGTGCTGGGCGGGGTCTCCAAGAAGCAAACCAAGAAGCTGGAGAAGGCCTACGCCGCTTTGATTGGCCGGGCTGATTAAGATTGCGGCAATTTGACCAAGGGATGAACAGACGGGGCAAAAACCGTGAAAAACCGCCGCTAAGTGCTTGACAGGATAGGGCCCCTGGGTAGAATACGCCGCACCACACGGGACGCACATACCGGTGGTCACAATCTGGGGCTATAGCTCAGCTGGGAGAGCGCTACAATGGCATTGTAGAGGTCGGCGGTTCGATCCCGCCTAGCTCCACCAAATACGTCCCCTTCGTCTAGTGGCCTAGGACACCGCCCTTTCACGGCGGTAACAGGGGTTCGACTCCCCTAGGGGACGCCACTACAAAAAGACCTCGCTCATTGAGCGGGGTTTTTTTGTGGTTTATTTTTGAGATCGAGGGAAGACGTTTTAAACAGAAAGACTGTCTTTCTCAGTGGAGCTCCGAAGGCGGGTTTTGCGGGTACCCCGAGGTGTCCATGACTGTGTGAGGCAGGACGCCGACCGCAAGCCCCCAGGGGTGGGTTCACGGCGGGGCATGGACACCTCGGGGTACCCGCAAAACCCTCGGTCGCAGCCAAGCGAAGGGCTCGTTTTTCTTTTCACCGCCGTTGATTTGAGGCTGAGTGTTTCAGAGCTCGCGGAGCGTTGCCGGTCAGGGCGTTCCAGGACCGTGTTTGGCCAGGGATGGCCAAACCCGAGCGCACATGGACGTGCTTGTAGCGTGTCCTGGAACGCCCTGACCGGCAACGCTCCCTCGCTGACTTGCTAATCCGCTGTATTTGTATCTGGTGGATACCAGCCCTAGCGAAAATCCCGGGATTTGATATTCAATTCCAGTAAGGCGTCGCTGGCATCGATCAGTGCGCCGGCCATGAGGTGAACAACCCCCTCCGGACTGATTTCCAGAGTGCCTTTGACGATCACCAAAGGGCTGCGAAGCAGAGTTTTGCGGAACCGTTCCTGAATGGCATTCCAGATCACCACGTTGGTGTTGCCGGTCTCATCCTCCAGTGTCATGAACAGCGCGCCTTTGGCGGAGCCGGGTCTTTGCCGGTTGGTCACCAGCCCGGCGACCCGGATCAGTTGTCCCGGCCGGCCCCGCTTCAAGTCCCGTGCCCGGCGGCAGCCGCGAAAGCGGGGGAGATGGCGGACCAGGGCCATGGGATGCCGGCCCAGAGTCAGGCCCAGGTGACGGTAATCCTGCAGCAGATCAGCGTGCTCCGAAGGGGCGTCGAGGTAGACTCCGTCATGATCCTTGCCGGCACCGCGCTCCGTTTCAAGTAATGGCCGCGGCGCTTCCAGTCCCTGGATTTCCCAATGGCCCTGGTGGCGGTGGCCGCTGAGTGCACGCAGTGCGTTACCAGCCACCAGGGCTTCCCGCTCCCGTTGATTGAGGCGGGCCCGCTGGCATAGATCCCGCACACTGCTGAAAGGGCGCTCGGCGCGGGCCCGCGCCAGGCGCTCGGCGGCTTCCGGATTGAATCCTTTCAACTGACGAAATCCCAGCCGCAAGGCCGGCTGCACCCCGAGTTTCTGTCTTTGTGTCTCTTCCAGAGTGTGGTCCCAGTGGCTGTGCCGTACGTCCAGGGGGCGCAGTTCGATGGCGTGGCGGCGCGCATCCTGGAGAATTTGCGAGGGGCTGTAAAAGCCCATCGGCAGACTGTTGAGCAGACCACAATAAAAGGCGCTGGTGTGATGACGTTTGAGCCAGGCGGACACGTACACCAGCAGGGCGAAACTGGCGGAGTGGGATTCCGGGAAACCGTAGCCGCCGAAGCCTTTCATTTGCTCGAACAGACGCTGGGCGTAATCCTCGCTGTAGCCGTTGGCGCGCATACCCTGGATCACCTTGTCCTGGAACTGCATCAGCTCGCCGCTCTTGCCCCAGCGGGCCATGGCCCGGCGTAACCGGTCCGCCTCGCCGCCGGAAAATTTCGCCGCCACCATGACCAGTTGAATCACCTGCTCCTGAAAGATGGGGATACCCAGGGTACGTTTCAGTACCGCTTCCACTTTCGGGTCCGGGTAATCCGGTTCTTCCAGGCCGTCGCGGCGGCGTAAATAGGGATGCACCATGTCGCCCTGAATCGGCCCCGGGCGGACGATGGCCACCTCGATCACCAGATCGTAGAACTTGCGGGGCCGCAGTCGCGGCAGCATGTTCATCTGCGCCCGGGATTCCACCTGGAACACCCCCAGGCTGTTGCCTTTGCAGAGCATGTCGTAGGTGGCCGGGTCCTCGGTGGGAATGTCCTGCATGATCAACGGCCGGCCACGGTAGTGACTGATCAGGTCCAGGGTTTTGCGGATCGCGGTGAGCATGCCCAGGGCCAGCACGTCCACCTTCATCAGCCCGAGTGCTTCCAGGTCGTCCTTGTCCCACTGAATCACGGTGCGGTCGGCCATGGCGGCGTTTTCCACCGGCACCAGCGTGGGCACCGGGTCACGGGTAATGACAAAGCCGCCCACGTGCTGGGACAGATGCCGGGGAAAGCCGACCAGCTCAAACACCAGCGCCCGGTACTGCCGGCCCAGGGCGGTATCGCCCAGACCGACTTCGCGGAACCGCTCCTGCAGATCGGCGGGTTTGTCCCACCAGGCCAGGTTGGCGCTGAGCCGCTCGATGATCGACAGATCCACGCCCAGCGCCCGGCCCACGTCGCGGACCGCCGAGCGGGTGCGGTAATGGATCACGGTAGCGGCGAGGGCGGCGCGGTCCCGGCCGTATTTGCGGTACAGGTACTGCATCACTTCTTCGCGGCGTTCGTGTTCGAAATCCACGTCGATGTCCGGCGGTTCCCGCCGTTCCTTGGAAATGAAGCGCTCGAACAGAAGTTGGCTGCGGTTGGGGTCCACTTCGGTGACGCCGAGGCAGTAACACACCGCGGAATTGGCGGCGGAACCACGCCCCTGGCAAAGAATGCCCTGGCCACGGGCGTAGGCGACGATGTCGTGGACGGTGAGAAAGTAATGGGCGTATTCCAGTTCGCGGATCAGCGCCAGCTCCCGCTCCAGCAGGGTTCGTACGGAGGCGGGCACGCCTTTGGGATAACGCCGCGCGGCGCCTTGATGGGCGAGGGCGGCCAGATAATCGTCGGCGTTCTGCCCGGGCGGCACTACTTCCTCGGGATACTGGTAGCGGATTTCGTCCAGCTTGAACTCGCACTGATCGGCGATCCAGGCCGCCTCGCGAAGCAGGGTTTCCGGGTAAATATCGGCCAGGGTTTCCAACGGACGCAGATGCCGCTGATCATTCTGGAAGCGGCGGCGGCCCAACTCGTACACCGAGGTGTTCAGCCGCAGAGCGGTGAGCACGTCCTGCAGTCTTTGTCGCTCGGCGCGATGATAGTGCACATCGTTGGCGGCGCTCATGGCGAGCTCGAAGCGGTGCGCCAGATCCAGGCAATAGCGATAGTGCAGGGCGTCGTTGCGGTCCTGGAGCAGTTCACAGGCAAGCCAGAAACGATCGCCGAAATGAGCCTGGAGCAAGGTGGCATGATGGGGATCGCGGCCATCACCGGCGGGGAACCACAGACACAGGGCATGACGTTCCAGCCGCGTCAGATCCCGCCAGTGCAGTTGGTATTTTCCTTTTTCCGCCCGCCGGCGTCCCTGGGTGATCAAGGTGGATATCTCGCCATAGGCGCGGCGGTTCCGGGCCAGTAATACCAGATGCAAAGCGCCCTGATCGGTCTCCAGGCGGAAGGTGCTGCCAATGATCAGTTTCAGGGTGGTGCCGACGTCGTCACGCAGCGCCTGGTGCGCCCGCCAGGCCCGCACCACCCCGGCCAGAGAGGCGTCATCGGTAATCGCCAGAGCCCGGTAGCCCAGTTCGTGGGCACGTTGTACCAACTCCTCCGGTTGGCTGGCGCCGGTGAGAAAGCTGAAGGCGCTGGTGCAATGCAACTCGGCGAAAGGCGGGGGGCCCGGATTCATACGCGGCTCCTTGATCCCCTCTGGGGCCGCCATTGAAGGATGGACATCAACCTGACGTTAACGTTAACTGGAGAGCCTGTTTCATTCGTTTGCCTTGGGATATCACCATGACTCTGAATAACAAACGCTTTCCCTCGCCGGAAAGTCTGGACAACCTGCCCGAAGACATCCGCGAGGTGATTCTCGGCGTGCAGGAAAAAGCCGGCTTCGTGCCCAATGTGTTTCTCATGCTGGCCCGCCGCCCGGCGGAATTCCGGGCCTTTTTCGCTTATCACGATGCCCTCATGGAGCGCGAATCCGACACCCTGAGCAAAGCGGAAAAAGAAATGATCGTGGTCGCCACCAGCGCCCGCAATCACTGCCTGTACTGCGTGGTGGCCCATGGCGCTCTGTTGCGGATTTACAGCAAGAATCCACTGGTGGCGGATCAGGTGGCGATCAACCACCGCACCGCGCCGATCAGCGAGCGTCATCGGGTGATGCTGGACTTCGCGTTCCATCTGGCCCTGGAACAGGGGGAGATGAACGACGACTGGGAGGCCCGCTTGGCGGAGGTGGGCTTCACCACCGAGGACATGTGGGATATTGGCGCCATCGCCGCCTTCTTCGGTATGTCCAATCGCATGGTCAATCTCACCGGAACGCCGCCCAACGAGGAGTTCTACCTGATGGGGCGGGTGCCACGTTGACGGAAAACGCTGGCACGCAAACACGCTGACACGCAACACGCGGAAACCGCCGTCAGCCAAAGAATGTCCCCCTTTCCGTTGGCCGGACGGGAAGGCTTTCCCAATTGTCCGCGGGGTTGGCAAGGATGGCGTGTAAGCGTGTTGCGTGCCGGCGTGGGCGCGCGGCGGCCAGACGATAGCTTCCGGGATAACCGTATAAGCTGGCGGAAGGCCCCTGGCCTTATTAGAAGAAACCATGCAGCCACCACTGCTGCCGGGCATCCTGGAACAGCCAGCAGCATTCGCCCTGGGGGTGGTGCGCCAGCCGGTAATGGCGGGGCATCGTTCCCCGCCAGGGCTGGCTGAAACGTTCCTGTTGCGGAAACAGTCGCAGGCGCTGCCCCCGCCATACCGGCACGCCGTTGTCCTGGTGCAGTCTCAGTGGGGATTCCAGTAACCACAGAGGACGGTCCTGATCCGCCTGATCGCTTTCATGCTCTCGTGGTGTCGCGCCGAACGGTGGCTGACGGCATTCGCTGTATTCCGGCAAGTGATCGTCGGCCAGGGCCGGGCGATAAAGCGCCAGCCCCGGAGTGTCCACCAGCTTTTCCAGCAGGCCGTTCAGCGGAGCGCGGGCTCCGGGCTCCGGAAACAGGGCGGCAAGGCCGGGGTTCAATGGCCGTGGCCGGCTGGTATCCAAACCCAGTCCCAGCACCGCGCCGTCCAGAGGCTGGTGCTCCAGGCGCCGCAGGCTCAGATCGAGCCAACCGGCGGCGTCATGGGCCGGCCAGGCCCGGCGCACCAGCAGGGTGTGCCGTTCGCGATTGTCCAGACGCAAATGCCAGCGTATCGCCAGCACCTGCTCCTGATAGCGCCTCAGGTGTTGCTCCATCTGCTCAAGCAGCGCCGCCATGGGGATTTTGAGCAGGGCCTGATCATTTATCGGATCATCGAATTGCTGTTGTTCCCGGAATGGTGCCGGGGCGGGAATCGTCCGGCGCACGTCCGCTTTCTCTCCAAGCAGGCGTTGCAACCAATCCAGAAAGGAAGCGCCGAATCGTTTGCCGAGCGCGGCCCGCGGCAGTGCGAACAGGTCGCCGAGGGTATGAAAGCCAGGGGCCTTCAGACGTTCCTTGACGGCGTCTTCCAGAGCCAGGGAGTCGATCGGCAGGGCCGCCAGCCAGGCCTGGAAGCGACTGCGCTCCGGCATCTGCTCAAGGTTGGGCGGTTCGGTGAGATGCCAGGCCGCCAGCGGCGTGGGACCAAGGCCCAGATGGCTGGTTAGCGGGCAGTGCAGGCGGTATTGGTCCACTCGTGACAGCAGTCCACTGAAACCGCCGAACAGACTCAGGCAGCCCCCGACTTCCAGCAGCAGGGTATGGGGAGGCGCAAGGCAGACCTGTGGCGTCATGGCCAGCAGATGACGGGCTTCCCGTTGCAAGGCCTGTTCCTCCTGCCGGGGGGCGGCTTGTTGCACCTGGAGGCCGTCGCATAAAGCGCGCGCCGTGCCCAGGCGCTGCCCTATGTTCACGCCGGCGCCACGGGCGGCGGCATTGGCCAGGGTGATCCGCTGCTGTCGCACCAGCACACGGGGCTCGGGGCTGGGGCCATCCACGGCTTCCAGAGCCAGCAAGGGAAAATGCAGGGCCAGCCACAAGGGGGGATTCATGGACGGAGCTCCGATGTTGGCGCCGGCAGTGCCAGCGGAGAGGGCGTCGTCGTGGTCTCCGGGCGGCGGGTCCGGGCCGCCATGGTGGCGCAGGGCGGTGGGGGGTGGCGCAGGTGCTCGGGCAGCACCATCAACCGGCATTGCTGACCGTGGCGGCCACCGGGCTGCTTGCCAACGGTGACGCTCAGTTCGCCGGGCTGATCGACGTCCAGCAGCAGACGCAGGGGCGCCGGGCTGGGCTGTTTCGAGGCCCGTCGCGGGCGCACCAGCAGAAACAGACAACGGCCCTGCTGCGCGGCCATGTGCAGGCGGCGCAGAGTCCCGGTGGGCAGGGTGCCTCCCGGTGCCCACAACACCAGACTGTCCAGAGTATCGCTGGAGGCGGCTTCCAGACAGGCACGCAACAGCGTGGAGCGTTCCCGGGCTTGTAGCACCAGGATGTGCTCCAGCGGCAACCCGGCCCGCTTCAAGGCGGTGGCGGAAGGCCGGGCCGGGGGGTTGGCGATAATGCGGGCGCCGTCCTCTCGGCGACGCAACAGGGGCAACAGCAAATGCAGTAATGACGGACAGGGCAGTGGACAGAGCAGTTCCACCAGCCCCTGGTTGGGCCAGCCACCTTGCCAGAGCAGGCGGTCCAGGGCCGGGAAACCGGTGTGCCGGCGTTCTTCGCGGGCCGCTCCCCGGCTGGAGCCTTGCCAGGTGTCCTGGCGGCGAAGCAGTTGTTGCAGGGCGTCCGCATTCATGAGGTAAGCATCCATATACTGTCCTTGTGTACAGTATTCCGATGTGCCGATCGGGTCAATCCGTCTGCTGGCTGGTATACATGTTGTTTCCCTTGCTCGGGCTGACTATGTTGAGGGCTTGATTCCCTTCCGTGAGTGCGACGATGACACAACAACACAGTGCGCCGCCGGGGCTGGAGTGGCTGCAACAAGGCTTGGCGCGCCGCCGTTTTCTCAAGTGGACGCTGGCCGCCAGTGCCGTGATGGTGGGTACCGCCGCGGGCGGATTTCTCTGGCTGCGCCGTTCCCCCCTGGACCAGCAGCGGATACCGGATTGGGCCGGTGGACTCAGCCCCGGGGAGTTTTTGTTGCTGGACCGTTGCCGGCGGGTGTTATTGCCTACTGAAGGGCGGGGCCTGCCGGATACCGAAACCGTGCCGGTGGTGGCCAACGTGCAGCGCACGCTGTCGCTGATGGCGCCGGCACTGCGCCGGCAACTGTCGCGGGGGTTGGGATTGTTTGATAACGCCGCGGTGTTCCGCCATGGCCGCCGTTTCGTGGATCTCGACGACGAAACGGCGCGGGACTATTTCGATCGCTGGGGGCGGGGGCTGGTGTTGCAACGAACTCTGGCCACGGTGATCAAGCAACTGGTGTACAGCGCTTATTGGCGCGACGAACGTACCTGGCAGGCTCTGGAATTCGACGGTCCGGTTTCGGATCGCTGGGGGCTGGCGTATCTGGGGAACGCGCCGATGCCGGAAGAAAACGGGGAAGTACAGGTGGGGGTAGCGGAATGACGACAACACTTTGGCGTGACTCCGGCCTGGCGGTGACCGAGGCGAAAGACATCCACCAATCGCGCTTGAATTTGCAGGCGGATGTGGTGGTGGTCGGCTCCGGTGCCGGCGGCGCCGTGGCGGCCTATGAATTGGCTCGGCGCGGCAAGCGGGTGCTGGTGCTGGAGGCGGGGCCCTATGTGCCGTCGCGGGATTTCAGTGAACGCTTCCCGGACGCCTTGGAGCAGCTGTATCAGGACCACGGTGGCCAGACCAATCGCAGCGGCGATCTGCTGATTCTGCAGGGGGCCTGTGTCGGTGGTTCCACTGTGGTCAATGCGGGCGTCTGTTTTCGTACTCCGGACTTCATTCTGCGGGACTGGCAGCGGAATTTCGGTCTCAGCGGACTCACCAGCGACGGCATGAGGCCCTATTTCGAACGGGTGGAAAAACACCTGGGCGTGCATGAAAACGGTGAACATGAGATTGCCGCCCATGCCCGTCTGATCCGGGCCGGCGCCGACAAGCTGGGGTGGTCGGTAAAGCCGTTTCAACGCAATATCCGCGATTGCGCGCTTACCGGACACTGCTTGTCCGGCTGCAAGACCGAGCGCAAGCAATCCATGCTGGTCAGTTATCTGCCCTGGGCGGTGGCCCACGGCGCGCGCATTTTCGCCGACACCCGGGTCATTGAAATTGTCACCGATAATGGCCGCGCCACCGGCGTTCGCGCCGAGGTCACCGGAACCGGCGGCGAACCGGTGGCGTCGATGACGGTGACGGCGCCACGGGTAGTGCTGGCCGCCGGTGCGGTGCAGACACCGCTGTTGTTGCTGCGCAGCGGGCTGGCCAATGGCTCCGATCAGGTCGGGCGCCACTTCGCCTGTCACCCGTCGCTGTACGTCAGTGCCCGTTATCCGCAACCGGTGCACGCCTGGCGCGGTGCCATGCTCGGGGTCTACGTGGACCAATTCATGGCCCCGGAGGACGGCGGTTTCGTGCTGGAGGACGGTGGCGCCGGGATCGTGGAACTGTCGATGACGGCGGAGCCGGGCACCGGCGCGCCGTTCATGGATTTCATGGGAGAGGCCCGTTATCTGGCCGGGCTGGTGACCCTGATTCACGATCACAATGTGGGCCGGGTGCACTGGGACGGGGACAATAAGGTCATCGATTACCAACTGGACGATATCGATTTCCCGTCCATGAAAAACGCCCTGAAAGCGGCGGCGCGGCTGCATCTGGCCGCTGGGGCGGAGCAGGTGTATGTGCCCACCAGTGAGCCGCTGGTGATACGCCAGGAAGCGGATATCGATCCGATGGTGGAACGCCTGGAGAATCAGCCGCATCACCTGCGCATGGTCAGCTATCACCCCCAGGGCAGTTGCCGCATGGGCGCGGATCCCGCCAACAGCGTGGCGGCGGAAAGCGGAGAAACCCATGACGTGGCCGGGCTCTATATCGCCGATGCCAGCCTGTTGCCGACCTCGATTATCGTCAATCCGCAGATCACGGTTTACGCTCTGGCGACCCGCATCGCCGAGGCTATTGCTGCATCAGCCTGACGCGGTGCACGGTGCCGGGCACCTTGTAGTCGAGAACGTCCTGTTCCCGGAGCATGCACACGCCATGTTCCGGATTGAGGCGGCACCAGCGGGTCTGGTCGCCGCCGCCGGGTACCACGCTGAAGCGGGTGGCGTAGCCGCTTTCCCGGTTCAGGCCCAGCCATAACTGATTGAAACGCCAGCCGCAGAGCGGGTCGTCGAAGCGGTCCAGGTAAACCGTCATGCGATAGTTCAATCCCTGCGGTTCCAACGGCACGTCGGTGCCCACCTGACGCAACGGACAGTCCGGTTTGGTGGGCACGTACAACGCTTCCACTTGCACCTCGCTGGCCGGCAGCGCTGGTTCGATATCCAATAGGTAGAACCAGGTCTTGGCGGGGGCAGAGTTCAATTTCGGAGTATGGGGGGCAACGGTGACACAGGCGCTGAGCAGCGTGGCCAGTGACAGCGGCCAGACGATACGCAGGCCTGCACGAACAATAACGGAAGCAGCGCTTTCCATGGCGTTCCCTGTGCGATGATAGCGACAATGCGGTGGCGTAAAGATCTTGAATGGGCTCTTAGGCTATCATTGCCGCTCGCGGCTGTCGCGCCGCAAATCCACACAGGAGAAACCATGACTGACGCGAACACACGTCCGCCGCGGGACGCTTTTGGTTACCTTTGCCCCCTGGATACCCGTTGGTCCGACAACGATCTGTACGGCCACGTCAATAACGTCACCTACTACAGCTACTTTGATTCCACCATTAACCGTTATCTGATTGAACGGGGTGGTCTGGATATTCATCAGGGTGATGTGATCGCCTATGTGGTCAGCTCCGGCTGTGAGTATTTCGAGGCGGCGGCTTATCCGGACTCCCTGGCGGTGGGCATGCGCGTGGACAAACTGGGTAACAGCTCGGTGCGTTATGGTTTGGCGGTGTTCGGCGCCGAGGGCGCGGCCAAGGCCCTGGGCCACGTGGTGCATGTGTTCGTCAATCGTGAAAGCGGCCGCCCGGTGCCGATTCCGGAACCGTTGCGTAAAGCGCTGGAAAAGCTGGCGTAACAGGCAGGGTTGAGGGAGCGCCTTTTGCCAGGGGAGGAGAGCCGGCGGTCAGGGTTCCAGGACACGGGAGAAGCACGGTCCTGGAACCCTGACCGCCGGCCCTCCACGAGCTCTGAAACCGTTTACTTCGAATCACCCCCGGCCACGAAGCCCGCTGTGGGAAGAGGCCCGGGCGGCGCTCCGCTTGGCAGCGAATGGCCCGGTATCACGGCGAGGAGGAAGAGAACCACAGTTCAGCGATGACGTAATATTCCTGCCCGAAGGGCAGATCCTGCAGTAAAAAGCCCACTTCCGGCTCCTGACCGGGAAACCGTTCCGGCGGATCGGGCCGTTGCGGGTCATCCTGGTAAATAAAACGCACCGGTGTGTCGAAACCTTCCATGAAACGCAGGCGGGCACGTAGCGCGAACCCTTTGCCGGTATCGAACCTGAGCGTGTTGTCCCGTGGCACTATGCTGCCACGCATGATCTGCTCCGTGTCACTGAGCTTGCCGTCCACCACCGCTTCCCGCGCGCCGGTCCAACTGGTACGCAGGCGCGCCCCTTGCAACCGATAGCCGTCCACGGTGATGCGGGCGCTGGGTTCGCGCAACACGGCGGCGGCCATTGCCGGCAGGGTAAAGCGGCTGTGCACCATCACGCTGTCGGCGCCAACGATGAAATAATTATGCACGGTGAGCACGCGTAATCCGGCCACCCGTACCCGGGTGGTGGCGTACACCAGTGTCGCCAGCGGACCGGTGATGACCTGCCGGATCACCGGGTCCAGATTATCGTTGTCCAGAGTGACCCGCGCGTTACGTAACAACAGGCCGGCGCTGAGTCTCAGCTTCAGGCCATCCAGCAAAGTGCCTTCGCCGTCCCAGCCCCGATAAGTGAAATCACCCCAACGGAACAGATTGTCGTCAATAAAGGCGAGCCGGAAGCGATCACCGCTGATTGCCAGGGGCGTGCGTTCGAGCGTGGCCGCCGGGGCGAAAGTGGCGCGGGACCGGGCTTGCGGAACATAGAAAACGCCGTCGGGAACGGGCAGCGTGGCAAGCACCTCCGCCGGCAAGGGCATGGGATGTGTCTCCCCGGCGTCCTCGGAGCGCAGCAGCAAGCGGTCTCCAGCGGCGACCCGGTCTACCGGAGCATCCCGGCGGGCGTCGACATCTTCCTGGAAATAGGGCTGATGGCCCAGGGTCCAGGGTAGCCACTGATGCCGCACTTCATGAAACGCGCCACCCCGGTAGTGGACCAACATCAAGTCCTTCCGGTCCGCTCCAACCAGCGGGCTGTGTTCTTCGATGGTCAGAGTGATCAGAGCCGCGTGGGCGGGAAGGGAGAGAAGGAATAACAACAGACAGACCAGCCCCCGCCGTCCGCATGTCCCATATGGAAACAAGCACACGGACGGTGTGGAGGCTGGCGGCGGTTTATTCCGCCAGTTCCGGCCGGTCAGCGAAATGCGCCAGTGCATCCGGGTTGGCCAGAGCGTTGCGGTTACGGACTTCGCGTCCATGGACGATGTCACGCACCGCCAGTTCCACGATCTTGCCACTGACCGTGCGGGGGATTTCCGGCACTTCCAGGATTACCGCCGGCACGTGGCGCGGACTGGCGCCGTCGCGGATGGTCTGGCGAAGGGTTTGTTTGAGATCGTCATCCAGGGTCGCGTCCCCGGCCATCACCACGAACAGCACCACGCGCACGTCACCCTGCCACTGCTGGCCGATCACCACCGCCTCGCGAATCTGCGGCAGGGTTTCCACCTGCCGATAGATTTCGGCGGTGCCAATGCGCACGCCGCCAGGGTTGAGCACGGCGTCGGAGCGGCCATGGATGATCAGGCCGTCGTGACCTTCGTGGGCGACGGTTTCGGCATAGTCACCATGGGCCCAGATGTCCATGCCAAGGGGGGCGAAACGCTCGAAGTAAGCCTCCTGGAAGCGCCTGCCGTCCGGGTCGTTCCAGAACGATACCGGGCAGCATGGAAACGGCGTGCGGCAGACCAACTCGCCTTTCTCGCCGGTTATGGTCTGACCATGGTCATCAAATACCGCCACGTCCATGCCGAGACCGGCGCATTGCAACTCGCCGCGATACACCGGCAGCATCGGATTGCCCAGAGCGAAGCAGGAAATAATGTCGGTGCCGCCGGAAATGGAGCTCACCAGCAGATCCGGTTTCACCTTCTGATAAAGGAAATCATAGCTTTCGTGCAGCAATGGCGAGCCGGTGGAAAACAGGCTGCGCAGCGTGCTCAGGTCATGGCTCTGGCGCGGCACCACGCCGGCCTTTTCCACCGCCTGAACGAACTTGGCACTGGTGCCGAAATGGGTCACGCCCTCGGCGTCGATCAGATCGAACAGCCGGGAGGCGTCCGGGTAGGCCGGGTTGCCATCGTACAGCACCAGGGTGGCGCCGGTCTGCAGCCCCCCCACCAGCCAGTTCCACATCATCCAGCCGCAGGTGGTGAAGTAGAACAGCACATCATCGGCGCCCAGGTCGCCGTGCAACCGGTGTTCCTTGGCGTGCTGGATCAGCGTGCCGCCGGCGCCATGAACGATGCACTTGGGAGCGCCGGTGGTGCCGGAGGAATAGAGAATGTACAGCGGATGGTTAAAGGGCAGGGCGGCGAATTCCGGCGCTGGCCCGGCGGCGGCCAGCCACTCGCGCCAGGGCAGGGCGGCATGCACGGTGGTGGCCTTGCCGCGGCCGGGAACCACCACCAGCAGTTCCGGTTTGAGCTGTTCGCGCAAGGTCCGCAGGCGCTCGCCCAGATCGATCCACTTGCCGTTGTACTGATAGCCGTCGCAGGCGAACAGTACCTTCGGTTCGATCTGGCCGAAACGATCGAGCACGCCCTGGACACCAAAATCCGGGGAACAGGATGACCAGATCGCGCCGATCCAGGCGGCACCGAGCGCGGCGATGACGGTCTCGATGCGATTGGGCATATAGCCGGCCACCCGGTCGCCGGGGCGCACGCCGGCGTCGTGCAACTGCGCCGCCACCTGGCCGGCGGCCACGCGCAGTTCGCTGTAGCTGATCCGGTGCCGTTGGCCGGCTTCGTCCACGCTGATCAGAGCGGTGTGATCGTCATGACGGGGTAGCAGGTTCTCCGCCACATTCAGGCGGGCCTGGGGAAACCAGCGGTGGTCGCGGAAGCGTTCGGCCCGTTCCAGCACCTCGCTGCCTTTCTCGCCCTGCAGCGCGGAGAAGTCCCAAACCAGATTCCAGAACGCTTCCGGTTCGTTTACCGACCATTGGTGCAGGGCCCGATAGTCCGGCAAGGACTGGCCGGACAGGGCACGGGCCTGTTGCCAGAAGTGGTTCAGCGCACTGTGTTGCAGGCGTTGCTGATCCGGTTGCCAAAGCGGTTGTTGATCGAGGGTCGTCATTGTTGCTCCACTTCAAACTCCACCAGCAGCGTGCCTTCGCCAACGCTGTCTCCGGCGCTCACGGTGAAGGCCTGAACCACGCCCGCTTCACCGGCGCGCAGGGTGTGTTCCATCTTCATTGCTTCCAATGTAATCACGGCGTCGCCAGCGTCTACGCGATCACCAGGGTTGACATGCAGGGCAACGATGGTGCCGCTCATGGGCGCGGTGAAATCGCCGTGTCCGGTATCATGCTCGCTCTCGCGCGCCGGGTGCAGGTCAATGGCGTAATCCTGACCGGCTATGAACAGCCACAACCGTTGCGCCTCGTCGACGAAACGGCCGGAGAGGGTTATGTTGCCGCCGGTCATCGCATCGTCGAGTGTGCCGCCATCAATACCAAGATGGAAGCGTCCGCCATCACTGTGAAACCGGAAGGACAGGGGGGCGCCATTCACTCTGGCCTCGCCGTCCTCCAGGATCACGATCAGGTGCTCGTCCCGCACTTTGAGCGGCACCAGGGTCTGGCGCTGGCTCAATGGCCGCCAGCCGTTCAGGGTCCGCCAGGGATCGCCGCCGGCCGCCGGCCGTTGCACCACCAGCGCCGCGGCGGCCACCGCCAGAGCCTGTGCCGGTATGCTTACCGGTTCCAGCAGATGCGGATGTTTCTCCAGCAAGCGGGTGTCCAGCTCGGCCTGGCTGAACGGTTCGCTGCTCAGTACCCGGTGCAGAAAGGCGCTGTTGTGGTGAATGCCGCCGAGCATGAGATTTTCCAGGCCGAGCACCAGCCGGCGGCGGGCCTGTTCGCGGTCGGTGCCATGGCAGATCAGCTTGGCGATCATCGGATCGTAGTGATCGCTGACGGTATCCCCGGCCTCGAAGCCGGCGTCCACCCGCACGCCTTCCGGCCACACCAGCGGTTGCAGCGTGCCGGAAGACGGCAGAAAATGCTGATAAGGGTTTTCCGCGTAGAGGCGCACTTCCATGGCGGCGCCGTGCCGCTGGATCTGTTCCTGGCGTTTTGGCAGCGCGCGTCCCTCGGCCACGGTGATCTGCCAGGCCACCAGGTCCTCGCCGGTGATCATCTCGGTGACCGGGTGCTCCACCTGCAGGCGGGTGTTCATCTCCATGAAGAAGAATTCGCCGTTGGGCGCCAGCAGGAATTCCACGGTGCCGGCGCCGACATAGTCGATGGCGCGAGCGGCCTGCACCGCCGCTTCGCCGAGCCGTTCGCGCAGTGCTTCGTCCAGCCCCGGGGCGGGGGCTTCCTCGATGATTTTCTGGTGGCGGCGCTGCACCGAACAGTCCCGCTCGAACAAATGGACGGCGTTGCCGTGTTGGTCGGCGAACACCTGCACTTCCACATGGCGGGCGGTGGGCAGGTACCGTTCCAACAGCACCCGGTCGTCACCAAACGCCCCCTGAGCCTCGCGGCGAGCGGAGGCCAGCGCCTCATCGAAGCGGTCCGCGCTTTCCACCACGCGCATGCCTTTGCCGCCGCCGCCGGCCACCGCCTTGATCAGCAATGGAAAACCAACCTGTTCCGCTTCGCTCGCCAGGGTGGCATCGTCGGCGCCTTCCTGATCGAATCCGGGCAGCACCGGCACCTTGTTTTCGCTCATTAACTGTCGGGCTGCGGCCTTGTCGCCCATTACCCGGATGGCGTTGGCGCCGGGGCCGATGAAGATCAGGCCGGCCTCGTCGCAGGCGGCGGCGAACGCGGTGTTCTCCGACAAGAAGCCATAACCGGGGTGCACCGCCTGGGCGCCGGTGGCGCGGGCGGCGTCGATCACCTTGCCGACATCCAGATAACTGTCCCGGGCCGGCGCCGGCCCGAGACAAACGGACTGATCCGCTTCGCGGACATGGGGCAGACCGGCGTCGGCCTCGGAGTAAACCGCCACGGTACGAATACCTTGTTCGCGGCAGGTGCGGATGATGCGACGGGCGATCTCTCCGCGGTTGGCGATCAGCAGTGTGGTGATGTTGGTCATTCTTATATCAGCCCTTTTATCGATCTCTGTATGACACTCCCGGGGTTCGATGACTCTCGGGATTGCGTGGTCACCAACGAATCAGGAGGCGCTCCAGGAGGGCGCCCGTTTTTCCAGGAAGGCGGCGAGCCCTTCCTGGCCTTCGTCACCGGTGCGCAACCGGGCGATCAATTCGGCGGTGTAGCCGATCAGGTTCTGGTCCAGCGGCTGCTCGTCACTGCGCCGTACCAGATCGCGGGCTTCCAACTGGGCTTCCGGGGCGCCTTTCAACAAGGCGTCAACCAGGCCTGCCACGGTGGCGTCCAATTGATCCTCGGCCACCACTTCATGAACGATGCCCAGTTCCCCGGCGCGTGGCGCGGCGATCACTTCGGCGGTCATGAAATAGCGGCGTGCCTGGCGGGGGCCCAGCGCACGAACCACGTAGGGAGCGATCACCGCGGGCAGAATACCGAGCTTGACCTCGCTCAGGCAGAAGCGGGCGTTGTCCGCCGCCACCGCCATGTCGGCGGCGCAAATCAATCCCAGTGCACCCCCGAAGGCCGCGCCCTGGACCCGGGCGATGACCGGCTTGCCGGCCTGATCGATGCATGCCATCAGCGCCGCCAGCCTCAGCGCATCGCGCTGATTTTCTTCATGGTCCAGTTGGCCCATGGCCCGCATCCAATTGAGATCGGCGCCGGCGGAGAAATGTTTGCCAGCGGCATCGAGTACGATGACACGGGTCTGATCATCGGCGGAAGCCTGGGCGAAAGCGTCGATTAAGGCCTCGATGACGGTATTGTCGAAAGCGTTGCTTTTTTCCGGCCGGTTCAGGGTGATGCGGGCGACCGGGCCGTTGATGTTGAGTTGAACGCTCATGGAAGGCTCCAAAGTTTTATGGCGCTTGCACGCAACACGCTTGCACGCAAAAGACAAACGTACTCCGTGTGTAAGCGTGCAGCATGTCCGCATGCTGGCGTGTTGCGTGTCAGCGTCTTGTTCACATCCTGAACACGCCATAGCGGGTTTCCTCGATCGGTGCATTGAGGCTGGCGGACAACGCCAGCCCCAGCACATCGCGGGTGTCCACCGGGTCGATGACGCCGTCGTCCCAGAGCCGGGCGCTGGCATACCAGGGCGTGGCCATGGACTCATATTGGGCGGTCATCTCTTCCTGGAAGGCTTGCGCCTGGTCCTCGCTCCAGCTCTCGCCCTTCTTCTTCAGTGACGCCACCTTGACCTGGGTGAGCACACTGGCGGCCTGTTCGCCGCCCATCACCGAAATGCGGGCATTGGGCCACATGAACATGAAACGCGGGTCGTAGGCGCGGCCACACATGCCATAGTTCCCGGCGCCGAAACTGCCGCCGGTGATCACGGTGAATTTCGGTACCCGGGCGCAGGCTACCGCGTTGACCATCTTGGCGCCGTGTTTGGCGATCCCTTCCGCTTCGTATTTCTTGCCGACCATGAAACCGGTGATGTTCTGCAGGAACAGCAGCGGAATCTTGCGTTGGTTGCACAGCTCGACGAAGTGCGCGCCCTTCAGCGCCGATTCGGAATAGAGCACGCCATCGTTGGCGAGAATGCCCACCGGTATGCCATGAATGCGGGCGAAGCCAGTGACCAGGGTGGTGCCGTAGCTGGCCTTGAACTCATCCAGCTCGGAGGCGTCGACGATGCGCGCGATCAATTCCCGGGCCGGCATCGGCGAACGGGTGGTGGGCGGGATCAGCCCGTACAGTTCCTGAGGATCATAGGCCGGCGCGCGGCTCTCGCGGAGATCGAGTTGCTCCGGCTTACGCCAGTTGAGCCGGGCAATACAGCGCCGCGCCAGATCCAAGGCGTGGGGTTCGTCCTCGGCCAGGTGGTCGGCGACGCCGGATTGTTCGGCGTGGAGCGCGGCACCGCCCAGTTCCTCGGCGCTCACCACCTCGCCGGTGGCGGCTTTGACCAGAGGCGGGCCGGCAAGGAACACGGTGGAATGATTGCGCACCATGATCACTTCGTCGGCCATGGCCGGTACATAAGCGCCGCCGGCGGTACAGGAGCCCAACACCACACTGATTTGCGGGATGCCGTTGGCGGACATATTGGCCATGTTGAAGAAGATGCGTCCGAAGTGATCCCGGTCCGGGAACACCTCATCCTGGCGCGGCAGATTGGCGCCGCCGGAATCCACCAGATAGACGCAGGGCAAGCGGTTTTCCGCGGCAATGGCCTGACAGCGCAAGTGCTTTTTCACCGTCAGCGGGTAATAGCTGCCGCCTTTCACGGTGGGGTCGTTGGCGACGATCATGCATTCCACGCCGCTGATACGGCCGATGCCGCCGACACAGCCGGCGGCGGGGACGTCTTCGCCGGGGTAAACCCCATCGGCGGCCAGCGCCGACAGTTCCAGGAAGGGGGAGCCGGGGTCCAGCAGGTACTGGATGCGTTCCCGCACCGGCAACTTGCCTCTTTCCCGCAATCGTGTCTCCGCCGCTTCGCCACCGCCGTGGGCGATACGCGCGAGTTTCTCCCGCAGTTCCCCGCGCAGCGTCAGATTGTGCTCGCGGTATTGATCGAATTCCGGTGCACTTTTATTAAGATGACTGATGATTTTAGGCATGGACATTCCTCGCTCACACGCAACAGGCTGGCACTACGCTATAGGCGGCGTGCCAGCGTGTTGCGTGATGCGTGTTAGCGGCTTTCGTTGAACAGCTCTCTACCGATCAACATGCGGCGGATTTCACTGGTGCCGGCGCCGATTTCATAGAGCTTGGCATCGCGTAACAGGCGGCCGGTGGGGTATTCATTGATATAGCCGTTGCCACCGAGACACTGAATGGCGTCGAGAGCCATCTTGGTGGCATTTTCCGCGCAATACAGGATGACGCCGGCGGCGTCCTTGCGGGTGGTCTGGCCGGCGTCGCAGCAGCGGGCGACCTGATACAAATAGGCGCGGCTGGCGTTGAGAGTCACGTACATGTCGGCGAGCTTGCCCTGCATCAACTGGAATTCGCCGATGGCCTTACCGAACTGCTTGCGTTCGTGCACGTAGGGCACGACTACATCCAGGCACGCCTGCATGATGCCGGTGGAGCCGCCGGAGAGCACGGTGCGCTCATAATCCAGGCCGCTCATCAGAACGCGAACGCCTTCGTTCAGTTTGCCGAGAATGTTTTCCTCCGGCACTTCACAGTCCTCGAACACCAGTTCGCAGGTATTGGAGCCGCGCATGCCCAGCTTGTCGAGCTTCTGCGCCCGCGAGAAACCGGGGAAATCCCGTTCCACCAGGAAGGCGGTGATGCCGCGCGGTCCGGCATTGATATCGGTTTTGGCGTAGATCACATAGGTGTTGGCGTCCGGCCCGTTGGTAATCCACATCTTGTTGCCGTTGAGTACGTAACGGTCGCCTTTCTTCTCCGCGCGCAGGCTCATGCTCACCACGTCGGAGCCGGCACCGGGCTCGCTCATGGCAAGCGCGCCGATATGTTCACCGCTGACCAACTTGGGCAGATAGCGGGCTTTTTGCGCTTCGTTGCCATTGAGGAAAATCTGGTTCACGCAGAGATTGGAGTGAGCGCCATAGGACAGACCGATGGAAGCGGAAGCACGGGAGATTTCCTCCATCACCAGGGTGTGGGCCAGGTAGCCCAGGCCGGCGCCGCCGTACTCTTCGGAAACGGTGATGCCAAGCACACCGAGATCACCGAGCTTCTTCCACAGCTCATTGGGAAACAGGTTGTCGCTGTCCACCCGGGCGGCGATAGGCGCGATTTCACGCCGGGCAAAGGCGCGCACGCTGTCGCGCAGGGCATTCAGGGTTTCGTCGAAGTGAAAGTCCAATCCACCGTCAAACATTATTGTTCTCCAATTGCATCATGGCCTCGCGGGCCCGTTGTTCAGCCTCATCCATTTCTTGCTGCATGGCCTGGATGTCTTTGAGTTGCTGCGCGAGCATGGCTCGCTTTTCAGCGATTTTGTCGAGCAGGGCTTGTAATTGATGGCGGTTATCCCCGGTGGGGATGTAGAGCTGGATCAGTTCACGGGATTCGGCCAGGGATAATCCAAGGCGCTTCCCACGCAGAATCAGCTTGAGTGCGACGCGGTCGGAAGGTAGATAAATCCGGGTCTGGCCACGCCGTTGCGGGTGCAGCAGCCCCTGATCCTCATAAAAGCGGATGGTACGCGTGGTGATCTGGAATTCGCGGGCCAACTCGCCGATGCTGTAGGTCTTTTGTGTTGTCATGGTGGCAGCATAGGGGAAGTTTACGTAAACGTAAAGATGTTGCCGGCATGCCAACCGCTTATCGCGGTTCGTGGAGTGCTGCTTGCCACCATATTCGCTACCGCGCCGTCGTGGGAGCTTTTTCCGGGCGGCGGGCCGCTGCAAACGAATCGCCCCGTTCGTCAAGAATTCGCTTGCAAGCACGCTCCCACAGTGACTTTACGGTTGAATTTAATGGCGGCAAGGCCTAACTTACGGCTGATCCGTATGTCGGCAGAATGACGGTGATATACAGAAAAGATCGCAAGGTCCTCAAGCGAGTGGATTACGGGGCCGCCAAGAACTCCCTGATGGGGGTGTTGGCGGCCCTTCTGGTTTATGCCCTGGTGACGGCCTGGGGCGGGGTATACCGGGCCTACGAACTGGAAACATTGATGGTTGGCGCCGCGGTGGTGTTGGTCACGGCCTTCCGGTTGTGGCTAATCGCCCGGTTCGACGCCCTGTACGGCGCCGGTCCCGCGCGCTGGCGCAAGCTGTTCGGCGCCGGACTGATCCTGCACGCACTGGTCTGGGGCGTGATGCCGGTGTGGCTGTTGTGGCGCACCGGCGCCGGCTTCAACTTCTTCGTGGTTATTCTCTACAACGTTGGTGTCACCACCGCTTTGGGCAGTTCCTGGATGGCCGGATTGCGCGTGCGCCAGCTCTACATCGTATTGATGTTCGTGCCGGTCCTGCTCGGGCTGTTTTTCTATGGTGGCGTGAAAGAGTGGCTGCTGGTGGTTCTGGTCGGTGCCTACACCTTCTACTTGTTCCGCCTTTACCGGGGACAGTATGAGTTGTTCTGGCACGCGGTAACCCGTGAACGGCGTGGCGAACAGCATGACCGGCGGCGGGATCATCATGCCGGTACCGACATCCAGCTCAGCCTGGTCTACCGGCTGGCCCATGAGCTGCGCACACCGATGAATTCAGTGATGGGCATGATGTCGCTGCTGGAGGAAACCAAGCTTTCCGATGAGCAGCGTGAATACCTGCAAGCGGCGGGGCAGAGCGGAAAGCTGATGCTGGCGCTGATCGACGATGTGCTGGACTACTCCCGCATCCTCACTGGCCGCATCGTGCTGAGCCCCGACTATTTCGATCTGCGCGGTACCCTTGAGCAGGCCCTGGAGGCGTTTGGTCCGATGGCCCAGAGCAAGGGGCTGGAGCTGTCCGCGGTGGTTGATCGCATGCTGCCCCGGCGGGTACGTGGCGATCGCGATCGCTTCATGCAAGTGCTGACCAATCTGCTCAGCAACGCGGTCAAATTCAGTGACAAGGGCGAGATCCGCCTGGACGTGGATTTCACCGAAGAAAGCGACAACGAAGGCGTGCTGCGTGTCAGGGTCAGTGACCAGGGCAGGGGCATGGATACCGATACCCTGCGTACCCTGTTCCAGGACCATTTTCTGGACGGCGCCCAGGATGCTTTCGCCGCCAAGCACATCGGCTTTGGCTTGCTGGTGTGCAAGGGGCTGACCGAGGCCATGGGCGGTTCCATTGGCGCGGAAAGCGTGGAAGGCGAGGGCGCCACCTTCTGGTTCACGGTCCGCCTGGGCATGCAAGCCGACATGAATGAACCGCAGAAACTGCTGAGCGCCATGGACGGTTTGCAAGCGCTGGTGGTGGGCAGCGCGGGCGGTGCCCTGGCCGGCTTGCAGGAAGAACTCGAGGCGCTCGGCTGCCAGTGCCAGGGTGCCCGTGATTACGACCACGCGCTGCAGGCGCTGCGGGCCGGACAGCGCGAACAATCCGAGTTTCATTTGTTGCTGGTGGACACCCGGGAACGACAGGAACTGGCCCTGAATCTGTGCCACAACGTGCTGGTGGACCCGGCGCTGCGGCCGGTCAAACTGATTCTGATGTGCACTATCGAGGAGCGGGCCCAGCCGGCGATTCAGCGTCTGGTGGAACGACATGGCCTGGTGGTGTTGGTGAAGCCGGTGCACCGCAGCGTCCTGCGGGGGGCTCTGGAACGCCTGCTCGGCGTGCCGAGGACCGCGCCGGTACGGGATTTGCCCCTGGAAAACGCCGAGGCGATGGAGCGCCGCAAACATTATCGATTGCTGCTGGTGGAAGACAACGAGGTCAATCAGCTGGTCACCAAAGGCATGCTGGCGAAGCTGGGTTATCAGGTCACGACCTTCAGCAATGCACCGGCGGCGTTGTCACTGTTGCAGCGCGAGACCTACGATCTGGTGCTGATGGATTGCATGTTGCCAGGCATGGACGGGTTCGAGGCGACCAGAGTAATGCGCGAAAGCGAGCGTCAGGAAGGCCGGCCACGCACGCCGATCATCGCCATTACCGCCAATACCGCCGAGGGCGTTCAGGCCCGCTGTCTTGCCGCCGGAATGGATGACTTCCTGGCCAAGCCGGTGCATCTTGAGGAGATGGAAACGGTACTGCGCCGCTGGCTGCCGCTGGGATCGGTGAGCGACGATAACGACGGAAGCGAAGGAGAATAATAATGACCCGACGTGCTCTGGTGTTGGGCGCCACCGGGCTGGTTGGCCGGCACTGTCTGAGACTGCTGCTGGGCTGCAAGGCCTACGATGAAGTGCGGGTGCTGACCCGGCGTGAGGTGGAGGTGGAGCACCCCCGCCTGCGGGAGAAAGTGATTGATCCGGAGCAGTTGGAACAGGAAGGCGACTTCTTCAAAGTGGACGATGTGTTCTGCTGTTTGGGTACGACCATGAAAAAAGCCGGCTCACGGGAAGCCTTTGAACATGTGGACCACGAGTTGGTGGTGCGCTGTGGACACATGGCCAGGCAGGCCGGTGTACAGCGTTTCATGGTGGTGTCCGCGGTCAATGCCAATGCCCGTTCTTCCTTTTTCTATGCGAGGGTGAAAGGGCGCATGGAACAGGATCTGGAGGCGCTCGGTCTGCCGCTGCTGGCCTTGATCCAGCCGTCCTTGCTGCGCGGCGACCGGCGAGAGAAGCGGTTGGCGGAAGGCGTGGGCAATCTGATCTCCCGGTTGCTGGAACCGGTGACCCGCTGGACTGACGCGCACTGGTTGCCGGTGCCGGCGGAACGGGTGGCGCAGGCCATGGTGGGCATGGCCCTGATGGGGCCGGACACCGGTGTCCACCGGGTACGGTATCGGGACTTTCAGGTGTTCGCCGGCAAATTCCAGAGTCAGTTCCCGGCTCTGGCCTGATTTCCCCCATTAATGTTGATTCGCCCGGCCGACGGCCACGCCGCGGCGGGCCTGCCAAGGAGTGAATATGACGTTCGTAACCTGCGATCTGTGTGATGAGCATGCCGATAAAGTGTCCGTGGTTACCGGCCTTAATTGGTTCAGCTATGGTGGCCGTCAGGCGTTTGGCGGCGAGATCGTAACGGTAAAGTGTTTTGAGGATAACTCCCGTGTGAAGGAGCATCTGGCCACTGACGGCAAAGGCAGGGTGCTGGTGGTGGACGGTGGCGGCAGCCTGCGCAATGCCCTGATCGGTGACATGATCGCTGAAAACGCGGTGAGCAACGGTTGGGAAGGGGTGATTATTCATGGCGCCTGCCGTGACGTGCTGGAATTAGCGAAACTGGACCTTGGCGTGGTCACTCTGGGCTGTGTGCCGATCAAATCGGTCCGTCGCGGTGAAGGCCAACTGAACATCGACATCACCTTTGGTGGTGTCACGTTCCGCCCCGGTGATTTCGTCTACGCCGATGCCAATGGCGTGATCACTTCCACCGAAGCTCTGCTATGAGCCCAGACCGCCGGGGGCGCGGTTTGTTGGATACGTCTGGATCAAGGGAATGAAATCATGTGGAAAACAATGAAAGTAACGGACTACATGAAGCGTGGTCCGCTTACGCTTGATCCGGGTGTCTCCCTGTTCCGTGCCATGGAGCTGTTGCTGGAAAATCGTATTTCCGGAGCACCAGTGGTGGAGCGGGGTGTTTTGGTGGGGATGTTCTCGGAGTCAGACAGCCTGCGCGGCATGCTGGAAGCCCGGTACCACGGTATCGAGATCGGTGTGGTGGCGGATTATATGAGCCGTGAACCACAGGTGCTGCCGGCCCGTGCCACGGTATTGGAAGCGATGGAGGTTTTTCTGCGCCACCACCGCCGCCGCCTTCCAGTGGTGGAGAACGGAAAACTGGTGGGGCAGATCAGCCGGCACGATATTCTGCGCGCGATGCTGGAGATGGCCGCCGAGGACGGTATTGTTTCGGAAGCCTGATCGCCGCTTCACCGGGCCCGCGAGTGCGGGTCCCCGGTGAATACGGAAGGCGATTACGGCAGCAGGTGGCTTACCGCGTCGCGCTCTTCGGCCAGTTCTTGCTCGGTGGCTTGCATCTTGGCTTTGGAGAACTCGTTGTTTTCCAGGCCCTGAACGATGCTCCAGTCGCCATCCTTGCAGGTGCAGGGGAAAGAGTAGATCAGGCCTTCCTGGATACCGTAGGAACCGTCGCTGTAGATCCCCATGGAAACCCAGTCACCTTCATCGGTGCCCAGCGCCCAGGAGCGCATGTGGTCGATGGCGGCGTTGGCGGCGGAAGCGGCGGAGGACGCGCCACGGGCCTTGATGATGGCGGCGCCACGTTGCTGCACGGTGGGGATGTAGTCCGCTTCGTACCAGTCCTGCTCGATCTGATCGACGGCCACTTTGCCGTCCACTTCACAGTGGTGCAGATCCGGGTACTGAGTGGAGGAGTGGTTGCCCCAGATGGTCATCTTCTTCACATCGTTGACGGTCTTGCCCAGTTTGTTGGCCAGTTGCGCCATGGCGCGGTTGTGGTCCAGACGGGTCATGGCGGTGAACTGACGCGGGTCGATGTCCGGCGCGTTGCGCTGGGCGATCAGAGCGTTGGTATTGGCCGGGTTGCCCACCACCAGCACTTTGATGCCTTTGCTGGCGTTGTCGTTGATGGCTTTACCCTGGGCGGAGAAGATCGCCGCGTTGGCTTCCAGCAGGTCCTTGCGCTCCATGCCCGGGCCACGGGGACGGGCACCTACCAGCAGGGCGTAGTCGGCGTCCTTGAAGGCCACATTGGCGTCGTCGGTTTGCACGATACCGGCCACCAGCGGGAAGGCGCAGTCTTCCAGTTCCATCACCACCCCTTTCAGGGCTTCCAGAGCGGGGGTGATTTCCAGCAGTTGCAGGATCACCGGCTGATCCTTGCCAAGCATGTCGCCGGAAGCGATGCGGAACAGCAGGGAGTAGCTGATTTGACCAGCGGCGCCAGTCACCGCCACGCGTACAGGTGCTTTCATGAAGGTCTCCTAGATCGTGGGGAGATGAAGTCGGCGCGCATTATAGAGGACCGCGCCGCCAAGCGCACGGGGGAAGGAGTCGCTAGCACGCTTACACGCAACACGCAAACACGCCGGCACCTAGTTGCTGCCGGCGATCAGGCTTTGGGTATAGCGTGCAAGCGTGTTGCGTGTAAGCGCGTCCGGGCGCTTAGCCGGCGGCTTTCTGCTCGCGGGCCATTTTGTTGACCTTGCGGCTGATGCGGTCCAGCTTCTTGCCCAGCGCGTCCATTTCGTCGCGGGTGGGCAGGCCAAGCACATGGGCCAGATTGGCACGCCAGTCCTGAGGGACCACGGCCTTGGCTTTGTCACCGGCCTTGCCGCGCAGCGCTTCACCGGTCTCCACCAGCCCGTTCAACAGGCGCTCACCATTCCCGGTAATCTGATTCACGATTCCCCGGGCGGCTTTGTTAAGCTTGTCCGTGGTGGCGGACAGGCGCGCGCGCAGGCCTGCGGTTTCGGTGACTTCGGTCTGGGCTTCTGCTACGTCATGTTCACTCATTGAATGGCTCCTGTGCCAAGTCGTAAGCGTTGTAGTAACGGCTACAAGTGTACGTTGAGTGCATGCGGGGCTCTTTTTTTCTGTCGAACAATTCGACAACCAGCCAATGCTAAGAGCCTGTTCACGATCTCTACTCCAGCGCAACCCGAAGGGCCGGGCCCCTTTTGCCGCCAGAGCGTGATTACGCTTGTTTATGTAGAATGACTAGACCGCACAATCGAAATCACGCTCTGACGGCAAAATGAGCTCCGGCGCGGTGGCGTAGAGATCGTGAACAGGCTCTAAGGAGAACAAGGTGGCGAATGAACAGACCGTGACCCTGTCGCAGGGTCGCTATCAGGGCGTACCGGGGGAGGGTGTCCACGAATTCCGGGGCGTGCCTTATGCCTTGCCACCGTTGGGCGAGCGCCGTTTCAAGGCGCCCCAGCCGCTGCCCGACAGTGATCAGATGCAACGGGCTGACCGTTATCCGCTGCCCTCCTTGCAGCGCCGTAACCCGCTGATGGGCGTGGAGGAATCCGGCGAGGATTGCCTGTATCTGAATATCTGGGTTCCCGAAGGCGAGGGCCTCTTTCCGGTGATGTTGTGGTATCACGGCGGCGGCTACACCGCCGGATCGGTTTCGCAGATGCTGTATAACGGCGCCGAGCTGGCTCGTCATGGCAAGGTGGTGGTGGTCAACGCCGCCTACCGGCTGGGCGCTCATGGCTTCGCCGATTTTGCTTCGGTACTGCCGGGAGCGGACAGCAACCTGGGGTTGCGTGATCAGATCGCCGCCCTGGAATGGGTGAATCGCCACATCGAGGCCTTTGGCGGCCGGGCGGACCAGGTAACCCTTTTCGGCGAATCCGCCGGTGGTTTCAGTGTCGCCTCGCTGATGGCGGCGCCACGGGCGCGGCCACTGTTCCAGCGCGCCATCATCCAGTCCGGCGGCGCCGATTTCGTGCTGTCGCCGGAGGAGTCCCGGCGCGTCACCGAGGCGTTTCTGGCGGCGCTGCCCGGCGAGGGTGATGTCGCCGACCGTTTACGGCAGGCCGACGGTGAAGCCTGGCTGGCGGCCCAGGGGGAGGCCCTGCGTACTTCGGTGGCGCGGGGATTGCGGGATTCCACCCCTCAGTTCGGGATGAATTTTTTGCCAATGGTGGACGGCGACCTGCTGCCACGGGTCCCGGTCCAGGCCATGGCCGAGGGGGCCTGCGCGGATATTGAGCTGCTCGCCGGAGTGTGCCGGGACGAATGGAACTTCTTTCAATATTCCGGGCCGTTGGCCGGCTTCCCCACGGTGGAGCAGATGCGCGCCATGGACGATGCCGAGATTCTGCGTCGCTTTGAACGTGCCGCGCCGGGCAACGGCCAGCGCCTGTTCGACTATTATCGCGCTCACATCACCCCGCACCCGCAACGCAGCAACATGGACTGGTTCTCCGCCATGGAGAGCGACCGTCTTTTCCGGGTGCCGACTTTGCGTTTGCTGGACGCTCAGGCTTCCCGGCAGCCGCGCACCTGGGGGTTCCAGTTCACCTGGCCAAGCACCCAGTTCGGTATTCCCATGGGCGCCTGCCATGTGATCGATGTGCCGTTCGTGTTCGGCATTACCGATACGCCGGTGGGGCAGTATTTCACCGGTGGTGGCGAGGAGCCGAAACAGCTTGCCCGCCGGGTACAACAGGTGTGGAGCGACTTTGCCCACGGTCGTGGCGCGGACTGGCCCGCCTGGGGCGAAAGCCGCCGGGTGCACCAGTTCGGGCCCGGTGACAGTGAAGCGGCGTTGCTGGACGAACAGGGCGAGGCGCTGTGGGAGTCGGTGATTCCACGGCCGTAGCAAACCCGCTGGCACGCTTGCACGCAACACGCTGGCACGCTTGGAAAACACATTGTTACCCCGGGCTTGCCCGGGCGCTCCTTTGATTTTGCGTGTAAGCGTGCCAGCGTGTTGCGTGCAAGCGCGCAAGCGGATTATCGGCAAAGACTGCAAAATGACCAGCAAAACCGTAGAATAGCGTCCCCAAACCCGATTCCACGGAGAGCAGTATGAGCGTGGCTCAAGCCATTGAGCGCAAAATCCGCGACGCCATGCCGGTGGTCCATGTCATGGTGGAGAACGAAAGCCACCGTCACAACGTGCCGCCCGACTCGGAAACCCACTTCAAACTGACGGTGGTGTCCGAGTCGTTCGCCGGCAAGATGCCGGTGCGCCGTCATCAGGCGATCTACGCGATACTGTCCGAGGAATTGGCTGGTCCGGTGCATGCACTGGCCCTGCATTTGTTCACGCCCGAGGAATGGGACGCCCGCGGCGGCGAGGTGACGGCCTCGCCGGATTGCCGTGGCGGCAGCAAACATGATCCGGAGTTCAGTCGATGAACGATGTCATCGTGGTGGCGGCGTTGTACCGCTTTACCCGTCTCGACGATTATCAGAACCTGCGTGAGCCGCTGCTGGCGTGCATGACCGAAGCCGGCGTGCGCGGCACCTTGCTGTTGGCCCGGGAAGGCATTAACGGCACCATCGCCGGCAGCCGTGAGGGCATTGACGCGGTGCTGGCCTGGTTGGCGGCGGACGGCCGTTTTCAGGGGTTGGAGTACAAGGAATCCTATACCCACGAGCCGCCGTTCCTGCGCACCAAGGTGAAGCTCAAGAAAGAGATCGTCACCATGGGCGTGGAGGACCTGGATCCGGATGCCGAACGTGGCACCTATCTGGAGGCGGAGGACTGGAACCGGGTGATCGCCGATCCTGAAACCCTGGTGATCGATACCCGCAACGACTACGAGTTCGAAGTAGGCACCTTCGCCGGCGCGATCAATCCTCACACCAGGGCGTTCCGTGAGTTTCCGGATTATGTGCGTGAAAATCTGGACCCGGCCCGCCACAAGCGGGTGGCGATGTTCTGTACTGGCGGCATCCGCTGTGAAAAGTCCACCGCCTATCTGCGCCAGCAAGGCTTCGAGGAGGTCTATCACCTCAAGGGCGGTATCCTCAAGTACCTGGAAGACGTGCCCAGGGACGAGTCATTGTGGCAGGGCGAATGCTTCGTGTTCGATGAGCGGGTCACCGTCGATCACGACCTGAAGCCTGGCCAGTATCAACAGTGCCATGCCTGCCGCCGGCCGATCTCGGATCAGGACAAACTGTCCCCGATGTACGAGCCGGGGGTGTCTTGCCCGCGTTGCTATCACGAATCCACGGCGGATCAGAAAGCCCGCTTCGCCGAGCGGCAGCGTCAGATCGAACTGTCCCGCCAACGTGGCGAAGCCCATCTTGGACAAAATCCCCGGGAGTCCGGATCACATTAACGGAGACCGGCATGGTCCGCTTCGCCTGCTGTGCTTTGCTGATGGTGCTTCCGCTACTGGCGTGGCCGGAAGCGCCGGTGCGGGTGGCGGTGGCCGCCAATTTCGCCGGTCCCATGCGGCAGCTGGTGGCGGATTACCAATCCCGGCACACCGGGGCCGAGGTGGCCGTCAGCGTGGGCTCCACCGGCAAGCTTTATGCACAGATACGGCAGGGCGCGCCGCTGGACTTGTTCCTCGCCGCCGATGAGGCCCGCCCGCGTCAATTGGAGCAGCAGCAGGGCATTGTCGCCGGCAGCCGCCGTACCTATGCGCTGGGCGTGCTGGCACTGTGGAGCCGGGAGCCGGGGCTGACTCTGGGACCGGAAGCACTGCGGGGCGGCGAACTGACGCCGCTGGCGCTGGCCAACGCCCGTACCGCGCCTTACGGGGCTGCCGCCGAGGCGGTGCTGGCCACCATGGCGTTGCCGGAGTTCGTCACTCTGGTGCGTGGCGAGAACGTGGGGCAGACCTTTCAGTTCATCCAAAGCGGCGCCGCCCGGGCCGGATTCGTGGCCCTGTCCCAGGTAAAGGACGCCGGCGGCAGTCTCTGGTTGCCGCCGATGGAGTCCTATCCGGCTATTCGCCAACAGGCGGTGCTGCTGGATGACCGGCCCGCGGCCCGCGCTTTCTATGATTTCCTGTTCAGTGACGCCGCCCGGCAACGGATCGACGCGGCCGGGTATCGCTTGGAGACGCCTTGATGCTGGCGGCCGGTGACGCTCTGGCATTATGGGTGAGTGTCAAACTGGCTCTGATCACCACCGTTATCCTGTTGCTGCTGTGCACACCGCTGGCCTGGTGGCTGGCCCGGCGTTTCCGTCCCGGTCAGGCCCTGCTGGAATCGCTGCTGGCGTTGCCGCTGGTGCTGCCACCCACGGTGCTGGGCTTTTATCTGCTGCTGTTTCTTGGTCCGGATGGTCCCGGCGGCTGGCTTGGTCCCTTGCTGAATCAGCCGGGATTGGCGTTCTCCTTCGCCGGTCTGGTGATCGGTTCCGTGGTCTATTCACTGCCGTTCGTGCTGCAGCCGTTAAAGAACGCGTTCGCCGCCATCGATAACGACGTTCTGGACATGGCCGCCGCCGCCGGCGCCAGTCCTCTCGACCGCTTCTTCTCCGTGGTGCTGCCATTGGCGCGCCCGGGTTACCTGTCCGCCGCGGTGCTCGGCTTCGCCCATACCCTGGGAGAGTTCGGGGTGGTGCTGATGATCGGCGGCAGCATTGCCGGCGAGACCCGGGTCGCCTCGGTGGCGCTGTATGAGCATGTGGAGGCCGGGGATTACGCCAGTGCCCAGCGTTTGGCGCTGATGCTGGTGGTGATGTCGCTGGCGCTGCTGTGGGCGGTGTTCCGCTGGCAGAAGAAGGCGCGGGGGCCGCTATGAGTCTGTGCCTGGATATCGCCCTTCGTCGCGGCGCTTTTGAGCTTTCCGTGCAGGGGACGTTGCCGGAGCGTGGCGTGACCATCCTGTTCGGAGAGTCCGGGGCCGGCAAAAGCAGCCTGTTGCGGGCGGTGGCGGGTCTTGAGCCTTGCCAGGGACGGATTGAATTCGACGGTGAACGTTGGCAGGGTCGTGCCGGAACGCTGCTGGCCCATCGCCGGCCGGTGGGCCTGATGTTGCAAAAACCCGCGCTGTTTCCACACCTGGACGTCATCGGCAATCTCCGCTACGCCGCGCGGCGGGCACCGGTGTCGGCTGAGCGTTGGGAAGAAGTCCTGGAACTGCTGTCCTTGGCGCCGTTGCTGTCGCGCCGGGTACAGGGGCTTTCCGGTGGCGAGGCCAGCCGTGTGGCGTTGGGACGGGCGCTGTTGAGCGCGCCACGGTTGCTGCTGCTGGATGAGCCTCTGGCGGCCCTGGATCAGGCCCGGCGTCAGACGCTGATGGCGGTGATTGGCCAAGTAGCGAAGACCATTCCGGTTCTGTATGTCAGCCACCATTTGGACGAGGTTCTGACATTGGGGGAGCACCTCTGGTGGTTGCGCGACGGTGCCCTGGCGGCGCAGGGCGAGGTCAACGATGTGCTGGCTGGCCCCGGCTCACCGCTGGCGGAGCACCGGGACGCGGCGGTGGTGCTGCGCACCCGGCATCTGCGTTATGAACCGGAGCATCATCTGTTGGTATTGGCGCTGGGTGCCAGCGAGATGAGAGTGCCGGCCTCCGGGCCCGGCGGTGACACACCGCGTCTGCGGGTGGCGGCGCGGGACGTGAGTTTGACGTTGTCGCCGGCCAGCGATTCCAGCGTGCTGAATATCCTGCCGGCCATTGTCGACGATGTACGGACACTGCCCGAGGGGCAGTGTCTGGTGCGGCTGCGATGTGAACAGCAGTGGTTGCTGGCGCGTCTGTCCAGCTATTCCCGGGACCGGCTGCGACTGGCTCCGGGGAGCCGGGTCCATGCCCAGATCAAGGCCGCCGCGCTGGTGTAGCCAGGGGCGGCTCGGCCTCGCTATCGCAACCGGCCTGTCCGCGCCAGTCCGGCGCCAGCCCGAAGCGCAGCTCCCCGGTGGTGATGGTGCTGGTGCCGGAAAACAGGAACATGCCCACCGTCACTAACTGCAGGCAGAGAATCATACCCGGCTGCCACAGGGTGGTCAGACCGGCGCTCAATACCGGCACAACAGTGTCGCCGCCCGGTAGCAGCGCGCTGATCAGCAGGCCGTAGAGCGCCGCCAGGCTGGCCATGGTCTGGTAAACCGTAAAGCGCTTGCCGCCACGGAAATCCGCCCGTAAAAACTCCGAGTACACCCGCCACGATTGTCCGCCGGTCAGTGTCAGAGCGAAGGCGATGGCATAGAGTCCGTGGAAGTACAAGGCCATGCCCGCTAAGGCCAGCAGGGTGTGGAACACGCAGGTGAGGGCCTGGATCGGAATGACCCGCACCGCTTCCATGTTCCCGGCGAAGGCGATCTTCTTGGTGAAGCCGTGAAAGACATGGTGCAAGCCGGCGAAACAACGCCGGGCCCAGGCCGGCGCGTGCTCCAGGGATTTCCCGTAACAGCAGCCGAAGCTGATACAGGCGAGCCGGCCGATACCTTCGCCAAGCACATAGGCGATGGTCATGGCGGCCAGCAGTGGCATCACCGGCAACGGCTCTTGCCACCATTGCCGGGACACTTCATCGGCACCCCAGAGCAGCAGCGGCGCCAGCAGGATACCGACGAAACTGGCGCCCCCCACGGTAAAGCCGTGGCGATTCTTTTCCACCACCGTGGCGATCAGCTTGGCCGCCGGCAGACAGATTGCCAGGATTCCGGCGGTCAGTCCCAGTGAAATGCCCAGCGGGACGCCGGAAGCGGCGGTGAGCAACACGAACGCGGCGACGCCAAAGCCGCCGGCCAGACCGGTGAACAGTCCATAATAGGTGAGATTCAGCGTGCGCCAGGTGCCGTCCCGGTTTTTCGCCAACGGCAGGCAGGCAACGAATTGCCAGCGCTCCCGGGGCAGAGCACGGAACAGTAGCCGGTAGCTCAAGGCGAACAGCACCGCCAGGGCGAGTACAAAGAGATCCGCGTCCATGATTGTCCCTCCGCTTGTCCGATTCCACGGCAGGCTAAGGAATGAGCAAGGACGGATCGGTGACGGATTGTTGACGGTTTGGTGAAGGCGGGGATAAGGCGCTGGCATAGGACACGCAAGCACGCAAGCACGCCATGCTTGCCAGCCCAGTAGCCATGCGGAAAGGGCTGATTGCTTAACAAGTGAAGGGTGGGCCAGCATGTTTTCAGGACTGGCTACTGGGTTTTGGATTTAGCGTGCAAGCGTGCTTGCGTGTAAGCGTGCCAGCGAATTACAGGGGCCCATGTGCCATGGGACGCGACCCTGTTTAGACCTTCCGCAAATAATATTCCGCCGCGTGAACGATCAGATCGGTAACCGAACGATCCTCGCGCAGGGCCTGCATCTTCAGGCGCTTGTGCAGATCCGCGGGAATGTCGGCGGTGAGGCGTCGGTGTCCGGCCCGCACTGAACCGGTACGGCGCATGCGCGGTGCCCGTTTCGGAGTGGTCGGGAGGTTCTGCTGCTGGTCGACGAAATCGATCTGTTCCATGATGAAAAGCTGGCGGGGCTGAGATGCGCGAAGGATAATACATAGCACCGCGGATGGACAGGAATTTACTTTCAATCCATCATGCAAGTGTTTGAAAAGCATAGGGAATAAAACGGACTCTTTGTCATTGCCTGGGGGCGCGACACGGTCGCGCGGCTTTTGCGGCGGTCCGGGTTGGGAACGGAGCAGGGGGGAAGCGCCATGGAAACAGTGGCGACACTGATTATCGGCAGTGGGTTCGGTGGGTCGGTGATGGCCTGCCGGCTGGCGGAACGAGGGGAACGGGTAGTGGTGCTGGAGCGGGGGCGCCGCTGGCAGTCACGGGACTACCCCAGTGTCAGCCAGGACAACTGGCTATGGGATGAGGACGAACCCGAACATCAGAACGGTTGGCTCGACTTCCGCTACTTCGGTGACATGAGCATCGCCATGGGCGCGGGCGTGGGCGGCGGCTCGCTGATCTATGCCAACGTCAGCCTGGATGCTCGCCCGGAGATGTTCGAACAGGGCTGGCCGGAAGCCATTCGTTTCCCGCAATTGAGCCGCCATTACCACACCGTCGGCCAAATGATGGGGGTGCAGTCGCTGCCGGACAATCAGTGGACGCCGCGCACCCGCCTGATGCACGAGGCGGCGGAGAAGCTCGGTCACGGTGGCCGCTTCAAAGTGGTGCCGCAGGCGATCCAGTTCGATCCGGACTGGCATGCCGGCCTCGATGACGCTTACGACTATCGCCACAGCAAAACCTGGACCAATGCCCACGGCCGCGAGCAAGGCACCTGCGTGCATTGCGGCAACTGTGATCTGGGGTGTCCGGTGAACGCCAAGAACACTCTGGACCTGAACTATCTGGCACGGGCGGAGCAGCACGGTGCCGATATTCGCCCGTTGCACCACGTGCGCTGGATACGGCCGCTGGAAGACGGCCGCTACGAGGTGGGCGTGCGTGATCTGCTGGCCGGTGCCTGGCGCCGCTATCGCGCCGGCCGGGTGATCGTCGCCGCTGGCAGTGTCGGTTCCACCGAGTTGCTGTTGCGTTGCCGTGATCAGTACCGCACCTTGCCGAAGTTGAGCCGGGTACTGGGACGCAACTGGAGTTGTAACGGCGACTTCTTCACGCCGGCGCTCTATGCCGATCGCGAGATCGCGCCGACTCGCGGCCCCACCATCACCAGCGCCATCGATTACCTGGATGGCAGCGACAACGGCGCTCGCTACCTGGTGGAGGACGGCGGCCTGCCGGACTTGCTGGGTAATCTGCTGGAACACACCGCCCGGCACCCGCGTCTGGCACGCACCCGCCTGGCCACGGCCATGCTTGAATATGGCGAGGACAGTAACCCGTTTCTGCGTATGATGCCGTGGTTCGGCCAGGCGGTGGACGATCCCGGCGGCCGCTTCCGTCTGGGACGGCGCTGGTACGCGCCCTGGAAAAAGGACCGGCTGCGGCTGAAATGGGATTACCGCAAGGCGCAAAAAGCGGTGCAGGCGCTGGCCGACCGCCACCTGGCGTTGACTGAAGCCACCGGCGGCCGGGGCATGACGCCGGCCACCTGGAAGTGGTTCAAGAATCTGGTGACCCCCCATCCACTGGGAGGCTGCGGCATGGCCGACGACCCCAAGCAGGGGGTGGTGGACCACACCGGCGCGGTATTCCACTATCCCGGCCTGTATGTGGTGGACGGCGCCATGGTGCCCCGCGCGCTGGGATTGAACCCGTCCAAGACCATCGCCGCCCTGGCCGAGTACGCCGCCACGCGCATGCCAGGGTAATTCTTCACCGCGCCGTTACTGATGACGGGGGCGCGGCTCGGATCGCGGCGGCCAGATGCTCCCGGAGTGCCTGTGCCGCCGGCAACGTTTCTCCCCGTGCCGAGCAGACAGGCTGTGCCTGTTCACCTTGCAGCCGCCCGTGGCGAGAATGAACGGCTGCGTCGCCAGCGTGATGCCCGGCGCGGTGGCGCGGCGGGCGAGTTCATCAGTGCCTTCCTGGGAAACCACCTCGATAGCGTCGAGATGACCGAAGGAAAGCGGCCCAGGCGGAGACGTCCACAGCGCAGGCCGTGGCTGTCATCGACCAGTGCACGGATCGTGTCCGGATGGGCCCGCATGGCGCGGGCATGCTCCAGTATTCCCCTCTACGAAGCCATGCGCCCTGTAGATGGAGATCCCGACGAAGCTGTATGACGCCCCGCGTACCTGCTCCTTGTCGCCGCATATCGTATTGCACGAGTGAACGGATTCTGGTGGATATCCGCACCAAGAAAACCGCCGACGGCCGCGACTTTCTCACCATCAATCCGAAGGGCTATGTTGCCGCCCTGGAACTGGACGATGGGCGGGTGCTGACCGAAGGCGCACTGATAGTCCGGTACCTGGCGGATCCGCGACCAGAGCAGGGGCTGGCATCGCCGGCCGCTACCTGGGAGCGGGTGCGATTGCGGGAACGGTTCAAATTTGTCACCTGTGAATTCCATGCCGGCCTGGCACCGTTATTCAACAGGGCATTAGCGGAGACCGCGGGAGGGTATCTCGCCGAGCGGCCGCACCGGCGTCCGGATTATCCGCAGCCGACTCCGGCGGTGCGGGCGGCACCGCGGGGGAAGCCGCTTCGTAGCCAACGCCGCCGGGCTCGGGACAAGGGGGTATTCGTTTTGCCGGGGGTGGCCCTCGGTAAAAACGATTGGATGGCGTGGGTCGGCGTCGGCACACTCCCGGGTTTCGGGCAGAAAAAGCAGGGGAAGTGAATGAGCGATGCATTGCAATCCCGGGATTGGGCCAATGGGCGAGGCGGTAAATGGCAGGCTCAGTTGGGGGCCATCGAAGCCATGCTCAAACCGGTGGACAGACCCTTGCTGGACGCCATGGATCTGAGCCGGCCCGGCCGTATCGCCGATATCGGTTCCGGAGGAGGTGGCACCAGCCTGGCCATCGCGGCACGGGCGGCCGCCGGCAGCCAGGTTTATGGTTTCGATATCGCCCCGGAACTGGTGGCCAGTGCCCGTGAGCGTGCGGCCGCCGCGGCCGCTCCGGTGCTCTTCGAGCAGTCCGATGTCACCGTTGTCGATCTTCCCTTCCCCCGGTTTGATCAACTGGTGTCCCGCTTTGGCATTATGTTCTTCGCTGAGCCGGCGGCGGCGTTCGCGCGATTGGCGGACTGGCTGACACCCGGCGGCGGTTTCACTTTCGCGGTCTGGGGACCGGCGGATGACAATCTGTGGATGGACGGAGCGCGCCGTGAGGTGGCCGCGGTGATGAATCTGCCGGAGCCGGACTGGCGAGCGCCGGGACCGTTTCGGTACGGCGATCCCGATCCGTTGCTGGCGTTGCTGGCGGCCGCCGGTTTCAGTGGCCTGCACGTGGAGGAATGGCGCGGGCGGTTGCCGGTAGGGGGCGGACTGGCGCCGGAACCGGCGGCGGATTTCGCCTTGTCCAGTTTCGCCATCTCGGAGCGGCTGGCGGAGGCGGATGAGGCCCAGCGCCAGACCGCCCGGGAACGGCTGACGGAGCGGTTCCGCGCCCATGTGAGCAACGGCGAAGTATGGATGGGCGCGCGGGTCCACCTGGTCAGCGGACGGCGCTGAAGGCCCGGCGGGCTTCTCAACGCTATCCGATTCGGGCCATGATGCGGAACTGGCCGAAAGCCCAATCGGTCGGATAAAGAGCGACCGGATAAAGAGCGAATGGATCTGCAGCAACTGACCGTATTCGTGACGGTGGCCCGGGAAGGCTCCATCACCCGCGCCTCCCGCCGTCTGTGCCTGAGCCAGCCGGCGATCAGCGCCCGCGTTCAGGCCCTGGAACAATCCCTGTCACTGACCCTGTTCCAACGTACCCCCCGGGGCATGAACCTCACCGCCGACGGTGAAATCCTGCTGACCAGGGCGGAAGTGGTGCTGGCGGCCCGCCAGGACCTGTTGCGACAAGCCGCCCGCCTGCGCGGCGGGCCGGCGGGCCGGTTGCGGCTGGGTGCTGGCCATAATATTCAGCCGGCACCGTTACGGCGTTTGCTGACCGAATTGGCGCGCCATCATCCCGATGTGGACGTGGCGCTGGAATACGGTGCTTCCCGGGACCTCGCCGAAGCGCTGCAGCGAGGAGCCCTGGACGCGGCTTTTTATCACCGCGCCGGGCCGGCGGAGGAAGGCCTGATCGCCTGGGAACTGGCCCGCTTCAGCATTCAGTTGGTGGCGCCGTCGGATTGGGTGACACCGGGGCCGCTCGACTGGCGGCGTCTGGAGACGTTACCGTGGATTTGTCCCGGCACCGATAGCGGCTGCGGCCGGGCGGCGGAAGCGCTGTTCCGGCGGCACGGCATCCGACCGCCGCGCATCATCCGGGTCGACAAGGAAAGCATGACCCGGGGCCTGGTCGCCGCCGGTGCCGGGTTGGGCCTGGTGCATGAAGGCGGCACCGATGAGGCACGGCGGCAGGACGGAGTGACCGTGCTCTGTGAAGCGGGCCCCCCAGTGCGCCTGGTATTCGCCCATCGCGCGGATCGGGCGGACGACCCCTTGCTGAATGTGGTCAGCGCTCTGGTGGACGGCGCGCCCGTGCATTGACAGGGCTGCCCGCCGGACGGGTGCGTCTGTATCATGACGCGCCATGACCACGAATGCTTTTATCCCCTGCGATTCCCTGCCGGTGGACGAGGTTCTGCCGGACCTGCTCGATGCCCTGAAACAGCATGGCGGCGCCGTGCTGGAAGCGCCGCCGGGAGCCGGTAAATCCACCCGCGTGCCGCTGGCTCTGCTGGACGCCGGCTGGCGTCAGGGGCGCCGTATTCTGATGCTGGAGCCGCGGCGGGTGGCGGCACGCTCGGTGGCGGCCTACATGGCATCGCGGCTGGATCAGCCGGTGGGCCAGCGGGTGGGCTATCGCACCCGGCTGGACAGCCGCGTGGGCAAGGACACGGTGATTGAAGTGGTCACCGAAGGTGTGCTCACCCGTATGCTGCATGAGGATCCGGTGCTGGAGCATTACGCGGCGGTGCTGTTCGACGAATTCCACGAGCGTTCCCTACAGGCGGATCTGGGGCTGGCCCTGGTGCAGGAAGTGCGTCAGGCATTGCGTGAGGACCTGCGTTTGCTGGTGATGTCGGCGACCCTGGATGCGGAACCGCTGGGCCAGGGGCTGGCACTGCCGGTGGTGCGCAGTGAGGGGCGGCAGTACCCGGTGACGGTGCACTATCGGGCGCCGACGCGGGATCGTCACTGGCTGGATCATTGTGCCGATTGCGTGCGTGAGATGGCGGGCCAGGGCACGGTACTGGTGTTCTTGCCCGGCGTCGGGGAAATCCGGCGTCTGAGCGAGGCGCTGGTTGGCCTGGGCTGTGCGGTGGAGATTTTGCATGGGCGCCTCGATGGCGATGAGCAGCAGCGGGTATTGCGCGCCAGTCAGAGCCCGAGAGTGGTGCTCGCCACCAATGTGGCGGAGACCAGTGTCACGCTGGACGGTGTCACCACGGTGGTGGACAGCGGTTTGCAGCGCAGCCCGCAATACGATCCACGGCGTCATCGCAGCCGCCTGACCACCCGCCGTATCAGCCTGGCTAACGCTGACCAGCGTGCCGGGCGCGCCGGGCGGCTTGGGCCGGGCCAGTGCCTGCGGTTGTGGTCCCGGGAGGAAGTACTGGCCCGGCATATTGAGGCGGAGACCAGCCAGGTGGCGCTGGACGGTCTGGTGCTGGATCTGGCCCGTTGGGGGTGCCGCGACCCCGGTGAATTGTTCTGGCTGACGCCGCCGCCGGCGGGGCCCTGGCGGGCGGCGAGGGCGCGGCTGAAACGGTTGGGCGCGCTCGATGAGAAGGGCGCGCTCAGCGAACTGGGGCGGGCGCTGGCGGAACTGCCAATGGACCCGGAGCAGGGGGCTCTGGTGGCGCGGGGTGATCAATACGGCTGCTCGGAAAGCGCGGCGGTACTGGCGTTGCTGATTCAGGACGCGCCGGCCGGGCTGGACCGGGAAGTGGATTTGCAACGGCGCTGGCAACGTTATCGAGCCCGCCCAGGGGATTGGCCGTTACTGCGTAAAGCATTGCGGCGTTTGCGCGGAGTGCGGGCGGATCGGGAGGAAGCCGATGCCCTTCTGCTGGGGCGGGTGCTGGCGGAGGCCTTTCCGGACGGCCTGGCCCGCCGGCGAGAGCAAGGCACGGGTCGTAATGCCGTCGCTGATGGCGCCCGTCGTGCCCTGGCTGACGGCTCTCGTTACCTTCTCGCTGACGGCTCTGGCGCCCGTCTGCCACCGGGCTCGGCGCTGGCGGCACATGAATGGCTGGTGGTGCTGGACACCGACGGCGATCCCAAGGAGGGCCGTATCCGGCTGGCTTGGGGATTGGACGGGGACGCGCTGGTCAGGGTCTTGGAGCAGGCTCCATGGAGCGAACGGGTGGGATGGGACGAGCAGCGCGGGCGGGTCGTGGCCGAGCGGATACGCGCCCTGGGTCAGTTGGTGATTGAGCAGCGGCCGCTGCCCTCGCCATCGCCGGCGCTGATCGAGCAGGGTTTGCTGGCCGGTATCCGTCAGCGGGGGCTGTCGGTGCTGCCATGGGAACCCCGCTGGCGCCAGTGGCAAGCACGGGTGAACTGGATGCATCGGCTACGCCCGCAAGAGTGGCCGGCGGCGGACGATGGGGCGCTGCTGGATACGCTGGAGGACTGGTTGCTGCCGTTTCTCGCTGGCCGCCGAAGTTTGCGGGATCTGCGTGACCTGCTGTTAGGGCAAGCCTTATCACTGTGGCTTGGTCACGAACGGCAGGCGCGGTTGGATCAGTGGTTGCCGGAACGCTGCACGGTGGCGTCGGGGCGTGACGTGATGATCGATTATCTCCCCGAGGGCGGCCCGCGCCTGGAAGTGAAACTGCAGGAATGCTTCGGTATGGAAGCGCTGCCGTCCCTGGCCGATGGGCAACTGCCGCTGACCGCTTCGCTGTTGACCCCGGCCGGACGCCCGGCGGCCATCACCGGGGATCTCCACCGTTTCTGGCGGGAGGGGTACGCTGAGGTCCGCAAGGAATTGCGCGGCCGTTATCCCAAACACCCTTGGCCGGAGGACCCGCTGCACGCGGAGGCGACGGCGCGGACCAAGAAAGGCATGGGGCGGGGGTAACACGTTTGCGGGTAACATGCCGCCGACAGCGCCGATTCGCTGCCCAGGCAGCTTCCCTCAGCGGCTCCGTAGTGCTCTCTGTGGGAAGCTGCCTGGGCAGCGAACAGCTTATTAGAGGTGCCGCCGGTGTCCCTTCCGTGTCGCTATTAGCCTGATTGACCACGCATCCCGCAGTGTGATCGTTTCGGCCCTTTCCCTGGAACACGCCCTCTGCTATCAATAGCCGCTCTCGGAGGGAGCGAAATATGAAATTTGATTCCATTATGGTTGCGGCTGAAGCCAATGAAATGATTCTGCCCGAGGGTTGGGGGCAGGGCCGTGCCACCTTTGGTGGCTTGATGGGGGCCATCCTGATCCGTCATATGCAGGCGTATCTGGCGCGGGAACTGCCGGAGCCTCCGCCTTTGCGTTCTTTCGCTCTGACTTTTGTCGGTCCCGCTGTTCCGGGGCCGCTGGCGTTGAACGCGGAAATCCTGCGCAGTGGTAAATCCGTGACCCAGATGCAGGTTACCGCCCGTCAGGAAGGGCAGGTGGTGAGCACCATGCTGGCCAGCCTGGGGCACGCCCGCGACTCTTCCATCCGGGTTCAGGGGCCGGCGGCGCCGGACTGGAACCCCGCGGAAAAGTATCACGCCATTCCGTTCATGGAAGGTGTCTCGCCGGACTTTCTGCGCGAGTTCGAAATGCGCCCGGTGGCCGGTCAGTTTCCTTATTCCGGTAGCGATAAGCCGGACTTCGAAGGCTACATGAGCTTCCGTGAACGCCCGGAGCGCCAGGATGCCGCCAGCCTGGCCTGCCTGGTGGACGTCTGGCCGCCGTCGGTGATTCCGATGCTGACCAAGCGCGTGCCGTCCAGCTCCATGACCTGGATCATGGAGTTCCTGGAGGATCCGGCCGAGCTGCCCTGGACCGATCATTGGTTGTACACCGTGCACACCGATAGCTTCGCCGATGGCTACGGTCAGAATCGCTCGGTGATCTGGGATGGCGAAGGCCGTCCGGTGGCGTTCAGCCGCCAGACCATCGTGGTGTTTGGCTGATTCCATGAGCGGGCTTGAATTGCCTCCTCTACATCCGGCGGATCTGGGCGCTCGGGTGCCACGTCGCGGCAGCGCCATGATGGCGCTGCTGGGCCGCTGGGTTCTCCGTGCCATCGGTTGGAAAGTGGTTGGGCGTTTGCCGGACATATCCCGGGCGGTGATGATCGCCGCTCCGCACACTTCCAATTACGATGGACTGGTGGGCATCAGCGCGATCCAGAGCCTGCGCCTGGACATCCGTTTCATGGCCAAGCACACCTTGTTCCGGGGCCCCACCGGCGTATTGCTCAAGGCGCTGGGGGGCATTCCGGTGCACCGGGGCCGCGCTGGCGGGTTGGTGGAAGAAACGCAGAGATTATTGGCCGCTGGCGACCCATTCTGGCTCGGCATCACGCCGGAAGGCACTCGCACCGGGGCGCGGGAATGGAAGACCGGCTTCTATCGAATCGCCCTGGGGCTGGAATTGCCGATCATCGTGGTGACGTTCTGCTATCGGCGCAAGGAAGCGCGGATTCTGGACGCGTTCTGGCCCACCGGCGATGTGGAGAAGGATCTGGAAGCGATCTACGCCTTGCTGGACGACGTCGAGCCGCGCCATCCGGAAAGGCTGTCGGCGCCGCTCAAGCGCCGCCGGCAGTGGCGGGCAGGAGGCGGATCTCCTTACCAATGAATCGTGATCGGCGTGCCGTCGGGGACTCCTGGCAAGACCTCCCTGATTTCCTCATTGGTGACGGCGATGCACCCGTCGGTCCAGTCCCAATGGTGATGTAAACCTCCAAGCCAGTCCATTGCCCTTGGCCGCTGCCTGGTCGCGGGCGTCGAAGTAGGAGATGTGCAGCGACAGTGGGTGGGAAATACCGTACAGCGTGAGCCCGAAAAAGCCTACGACAAGAGAACGACCGCTATAAGATTAAGGAGCGACGTATGAGATCATCCCTGATTCATTTTGCGTTAGTTTAACATCAAAGCTGAATGGCGCCGCTTTCGCGGCGCCATAACAAAGCACCTAGATTTCTTCGGATGCGTAGTTGTTCTCCATTCCCAATTCCTTTGTGGATGACTTCACCGATGCGTTAAACGTAGTCGTGCTGCTACCGTAACTGAAAAGTACATGAAATTGGCTTTCAGCGTTAAGTATGGGGAGTATGCATTGCGATTGTGATGTGCAGGTATAGGGCAATTGAATGAGAGTTCCATCATCAAGCTCTAATCCCGTGATGAAAAATTTACCATTCGCCGAAAATCTCAAAATTACACGCCCTGTATCTGCTTGCCCGAAGTTGTTAATTCTGATCTTGCCTTTACCATTTTCGACATCTTGGATGTTGACCGACAGATCGGAGTATTTCTGCGCTGCAGAATAAACGTAGTTATCTACAGAAGAAAGCCGTCTTGACCGTTGGTTCCCCGTCATGTCCCACCATGTGTCAATCATCTGCTGTACCGGCAGATATCCGTCGATTATGTAATGTTCAAAAGAGTCCTCGTCTTCCCTATGTCGATCAATGGCTGTTTTTATGTCCTCTGCTCTAGGGATGCATAAAGTCTTGGGGTCTTTAGTCGCTATCCAAGTAACGCTTTTGTTCTCAGTCGCAATAAGTTTTCCGGCTGCATCATAATAGTTGCAGGCATACGAGTCAGGATGGTTAGGTAGCTGTATGTCCCCCTCGAAAATGGAGTGCAGGATGGTGCCGATTCGTATGCGACCATCCCCCATAGGGTAAGAATAATAGTGAGCATAACCCTGCCAGCCGGTGTTGTATAAACTGTCTCTGGATATAAAGAATCTCCAGCTCGGCTCGTCCATTGGGGCATCATATTCTCGGGAATCCGCATAGCCCGTTACCGTATCGTAGGTTGGGAATTGAGATCTAAAGTCATTTCGCCAGTATTCGATATCGCCAACCGCGCTTTCTGTGATATATGTGACTACATAGTCAAGTTGGGTTTTGAGTACCTTTTGTGTCTCTTCTTGTATCTCTTCTTCCGTCGCGTTGGGATTAATTTCATTAACGTATAGCCAGTGGGTGTATTCCCTCTGCATGAGCATTTGTATGCTGGCTATATTCATATAGCTGTGGAGGTTTTCTAAAGACTTGTCAGTCTTTATTTCCATCCTCTCTAATACGTAATTGGCGTCACTTATAAGGTTTTGAAGTAACCGGTAGTCGCTTTTTCTGCCTTCTTCAGATCGTGAGTTGTATATTCCATAATCTCGAATTATGGTGTTCAGGCGGGCCATGGTTTCATCTTGAAATTGCTGCTCAACTGAATTAATGATTTCTTCTTTTGATGCGTCAATGGCATCAAGGATAAGCCTTGTCATTATCTCAATTTTTCTGGCAAGGCGAGCTTCGCCTGAACTTCCAGTTAAACTGATCATCCCATCGAACGAGATGAAAGGGCCGACAGATATTAGCCCTGAAAGACTTGATAGAATCTTTTTACCAAAAGTGTTGGCCAATGATTCCCCTAATAGGGTTAAGGCCCCTTTTTCAAACGCTTCGTTGATAGAATCCTCTACCCAATCCTTAAATTTCTTCTCCACCTTCTTTGCTTGAGAGTAAAACCACGACGATCTTTCAGTATTATGTTCAGCGTAATTGTCTGAAATGGCGTTCCCCGAAGAAAGAAGAAGAGAACCGGCTAACATGAATGAGGATATTCCTTTACTAAATTCCATTTTTACTCCTTGTTTGGCTCATGTTTCCTTGCAGTGAAATGTATTTCATTGCGATTTCCATTTTTGCTTATTTGTAAATAAGATTCAATGTCATTTTCATAGGGGGAAGGATCACCAAAGTGAAAGAAACAGAGCACAGTATTCGCTAGCCTACAAAGCTCTCGTACCCTCCCTGTTTCTCTCTGGCGCGGCGGATGAAGGACTCCCGGCCGAGGGCCGCGATCATGGCGTAACCCAGTGGCGTGGCGATGGCGTCACAGGCGGAACGCACGTGTTCGTCGAACGGCTCCAGGGAAGCCAGTTCCAGGATGCCAAGGGTGTGTTCGCCCTGCCGGATCGGCAGGAACAGTACCTCGCCGGGGCGGATCTGGCTGTGGCCGGTTTCCAGATCCATGTAGCCACCGGGTACTTCGTGGCGCACCGAGGCGCCCTGAATCTCCAGGGCCGAGGCGAGGAAACCGTCGCTTTTGATGTGGGACTGCTCCCGCGCCGTCTGGCCGAGCCCACGCGCCGCTTCCAGGTGCAGGCCGTCGTCCTCCAATCGGTAGCCGGCGCCGGCCACCGCCGGAGTGTTTTCGATCAGAAACGCCAAGGTCTTGTCGAGCAGCTCGGTGACCCGCGGATTGCCGGCGATATGGGCGGTGAATTCATTCAGCAGACGCTGCCGCCGCGCTTCCCGGTCGGCATTGTCGCGCCAGCGTCGCAGCCGTTGTGACTCGGCGTTGCGCAGCAACATGTTGGCGAAGTTGCCGCGGGCACTGGCGTCGAGCATGTAGCCGTTCAAGGCGCATACCAGAAGCGGGAAACCGTAGTACAGCAGCAGTGAGATTGGTGTAATGCGCCAATCCTGATAAAGGGCCACGGCCAGGGCGATGATCAGGGCACCGAGGGACCAGAACAGGGTGCGGGTGGGCGGCAACCGCAGGATCGAGAAACCAATGATCAGCACATAAACGGTTTCAAACGCCGCCACCTGGCCGAGGAAGTGGTCCTGCAGATGGATCGCGCCGATCAGGGTGCCGGACAGTGAGATCATCAGCGCCAGTCCGATCAATGTGGCCACCAGGCGTTGTACCGCTCGGATATGGATCGCCGCCAGCAGCAACACCAGGGAACAGGCAATGGGATAAACGCCGAGGGCCTGCCAACGGCTCAGCGAAGGGTCCTTCACCAGCAACGAGACCGGCACCACCACGATCAGGAAAATCGCCAGCAGGATGTACACCGATCGCCGGATCAACTGGGTGGCGCGGCGTTCCGCGTAGACGATGTAATCGTCTTCCAGGGATCCGGGAAACCGTACCCAGAGAGTGCCCAGCGCGCGTTTCAGGGCGCGTTCCTGTTCCGCTTCCAGAGATCGCGTCTGAGTGCTGTCAGTGGCCATGGAGTCCCCCGTTCTTTGACGTTGCTGCTTATTATGTGGTCGCTTGCCCGGTTGCTTCCGTTGGTGGGTGCGGACACTATTTGCCGAACCGGGGCATGATAGCGCGCCGGGCAACGGACTAATGATAAATGGGTAACACAACCTGAAGGTACGAATAATGGCGTATGAAGAGCAATTTGAACAGGCCCGCAAGGACGTACAGACCCTGTCACGCAAGCCGGGCAACGATGACCTGTTGTATCTGTACGCCCATTTCAAGCAGGGCAGTGTCGGTGACGTGACCGGCAAGCGGCCGGGCATGCTGGATATGGTGGGGCGCGCCAAGTACGACGCTTGGGCCAGGCTCAAGGGCATGGACCAGGACAGCGCGCGGCAAAACTACATCAGTAAGGTGGAAGCGTTGCTGAAGAGTCACGGTTGAGAGCCGGACGCCAACGTGGCGGTCGGTGGGTAAGCCCACCGCCGCCTTCGCTGCTAAAGCAGCTTCCCACAGCGGCTTGGTAGTGCCTTCCGTGGGAAGCGGCCTTGGCCGCGAATGGAGCGTGCCTGTGAATTCCGGGACACCACTGATCCACGAACCGCGAGGGGCTCAGGGTCGTTCCGCCAGCGCCTCCGTGTCTGCCCGTTGCGTCGGCCGCCAGCGCTCCAGGAACATCGCCATGGGCGCGGCGATGTACATGGAAGAGGTGGTGCCGACAACAATGCCGAACAGCACCGGCAGGGCGAAGCTGGCCACCGCGCCGCCACCCAGCAACCCCATCGGCAGCAGGGCCAGGAAGGTGGTGGCGGAGGTGAACAAAGTGCGGGTCAGCACCTGGGTCAGACTGACGTTGATGAGCGTCTCCAACGGCTGATCCGGATTGAGCTTCTGGTTTTCACGGATGCGATCGAACACCACCACTTTGTCGTTCACCGAGTAACCGATCAGCGTCAGCAGGGCGGCGATGGCGGTGAGGTTGAATTCCACCCCGGTCAGCACAAAGAACCCCAGTGTCTTGCTCACGTCCAGCAGCAGAGTGATCAGTGCCGCCCAGGCGAAATGCCGTTCGAAGCGCAGCCGCAGGTAGGCGAACATGCCCGCCCCGGCCAGTAGCACCGCCAGGATGCTGGCTTCAATGAAGCCACCGCTGACCGCCGGGCCGACCATATCCACCCGTGGAAAACGGCTGCCGGCGTCCAATCGGGTGATCGCCGTCTTCGCCGTTTCCACCCTGGCGTTACCCTCGTCGCTGGCGGGCATCCGCACCAGGAAATGGCCGTCATTGGCGAACGGCTGCAACGCCGCGTCGGTGAGGCCGGCGTCCCGCAATGCCTGACGCAGAGTATTCTCCGGCAGTGACGCCGGCACCTGAACTTCCATGGCGGTGCCGCCGAGGAAATCGATGCCCTGGTTCAGTCCCGGCCAGACCAGAGCGCCAAGGGACAGTGCCGAGAGCAGCACCGACAGCACGATGCCCAACGCCTTCACGCGCATGAACTGGATCGGCCGCTGGCGTTGCCGCAGGCGCTGAAACCCGGGGATCTCCGGCAGCGCCAGCGGTTGCCGCTGCCGCCGTCGCAGCCGCCACTCCATCAGCAGCCGGGTCACCGACACCGAAGTGAACATCGACACCAGCAGACCCACCGCCATGGTCACGGCGAAGCCGCGCACCGGACCGCTGCCGAAACCGAACAGCAGCCCGACGGCGATCAGCGTGGTGATATTGGCGTCGACGATGGTGGCGAAGGCACGCTGGAAGCCGGCGCGCAGGGCCGCCATGGCGTTCTTGCCTTTCTCGGTTTCCTCGCGGATGCGTTCATTGATCAGGATATTGGCGTCCACCGCCATGCCGATGCCAAGGATCAGACCGGCGATGCCCGGCAGCGTCAGGGTGGCGCCAAAACTGGCCAGCAAGCCCAGTACCAGCAGCACGTTGATGGCCAGGGCGGTGTTGGCGATCACGCCCCAGCGGCGATAGATCGAGATCATGAACACCAGCACCAGGGCCGCGCCGAGGGCGCCGCTGATCACGCCCATGCGGATGGTGTCGCCGCCGAGTTCCGCGCCCACCGTGCGTTGCTCCACCACTTGCAACGGGGCGGGCAGGGAGCCGGCGCGTAGTAACATGGCCAGGTCACCGGCCTGCTGTGGGGTGAAGTTGCCGCTGATTTCACCGCGACCGGCGGTGATCGGAGTCCGGATCACCGGCGCGGTGATGACCTCGCCGTCCAGCACCACCGCGAAGGGCCGGCCCACGTTGTGGGTGGTAATGTCGCCGAACAGGCGGCCACCGTCGCTGTCCAGAGTGAAATTCACCACCGGCTGATGAGTACGGCTGTCGAAGCCCAGGCGGGCGTCGGCCAGCTGTCCGCCGTCCAGTAAAGGCGTGGCCTCGACCTGGTAGCGCCGGCCGTCCTCCGCTCCCGGTAGCGCCAGGGTACGATCCGGGCCGCTGCCATCGGCGACCAGGTGGAAGGTCAGGCGCGCGGTGCGGCCGAGCAGGGCGGTGATGCGTTCCGGATCGGTAACGCCGGGCAGTTGCACCAGAATGGCATCGTCGCCCTGGCGGGTGACCCGGGGTTCCACCACGCCGGTTTCATCAATGCGGCGGCGCACTACATCCAGGCTGCGTTCCACCGCATCGCTGACCACCTGTTGCGACAGACTGGAAGAAGGCCGTAACAGCAGAAACAGACCATCGTGAGTCACGGCGAGTTGGCGGCGGCCCTGATTGTCCCGGATGTCCGCGGCCAGCCGCTCGGCGGCTTCCATGGCGGCAGCCGGGCGAATGGCCAGGCGTACATGATCAGCGTCGACGACCGGGCGGCCATGTTGAATACCGTTGCGGTCCAGGCGCTGGCTCAGCTCCTGAGCGATCTTGCGGGTTTTCTCGGCCAGCAGTGGTCCCTGTTCGACTTTCAGCAGCACATGGGAGCCGCCCTGGAGGTCCAACCCCAGGGACAGGTGGTGTTGACGATACCAGTCCGGCGCCCATTGCAACGACGTCGGTGGCAGGATACTCGGCAGTGCGGCGAGCACACCAAGCAGAATGACGAGGGCATAGGCCGTCGCCCGTAAGCGAAATCGGTTCAAGTTCGTTCTCCATTAAAACCACTCTCCGCCGGGCGCGCGCCCGAAGGCGCCACCTTGTGGCGGTGTTCTTGGCGTCAGAGCATGGAGAACGCGGGTGGGGCGCGGGGAGCCTGTGGTCGGTGGTGCTCGACAGCCACCGCCAGGGGGTGGTGCGGAGGAAGCGGGCCAGGGCGGGACGATGCCGGCGGCACCGACGGCAGCCACGGTAGTAGCGCTGCGTTACCGCCGTTGTCGTGGTGATCAGCGGCGAAAGTATCGCCACGGACCTGGTAGCCGGAGGGCAGAGCCAGTTGAGCGGCACCGTCGAGGGGCCGGGTGTGCGGTCCGACTTTGGCGGTACCAGACGCCTGACCGGAATGCGGTGCGGCAAGCAGCATCAGCACCCATAGCAGATGGGCGAGCAGACTCCCTGTCGGTGCCCGACGGTGGGAGCGAAGGCTGCGTGACGACAGAGCGACCAAGTGAGGTTTCCGGCGATGGTGGATTGACGGTCAAACCGGCTTAATTAAAAACAGTAGCGCCAGCAGATGGGGGCGGCGGGTAGCGGCTTCAACGGAGGCGTTGAAAAATGGACCTTCTTGATCTTGATTTGAGATTAAAAAAAGATGCTATCTCATTGAAAATAAAGCAGTCAATATCCCGATCAACATCATCGCCAACAGCAGGGTGGCGGCCATCGACACCCCACGGGCCCACAATGTGAAGGGGCGCCCCACTGGGTCCACGCGGCCGGCCGCCATGGCATCCAAGTCCTTCCGCGCCCACCACCAGACCACCGGCCCCAACGGTGCGAACAGCAGCAGGCTGATCACCGCCAGGAGCAGCAGTGGACCGCCGCGATCCGGGATCACGCGCGTGCCGCCCGGCGTTGATCGATCCAGCGTTTGAGCACCCGCCGTATCGCGCCCCAGCGGTTGACCAGCAGCGCCAGAAAGATCATCGCGCAGCCGCTCAGTTGGGTGGCGTTCATGGTTTCGCCGAACCAGAATGCCGCCAGCAGCGCGGTCCACATTGGTTCCAGGATCATGATCACCACACCATGGCTGTGCATGGACAGGCTCTGTGCGTAGGTCTGCAGAAAGAACCGCGCGGCGGTGCCCAGGGTGGCACTGGCAACCACCCAGGCCGCGATCACCAGGCCCAGTTCGCCGGAATGGAAAGTGGGACTCCAGGGCTCCAGCAGCAGGGAGGCGGTGCCGGTGACCAGCCCCACCGTGCCCAACACCACGGAGGTCAGCGCCAGTGCCGGTACCCGTTCGCGGGTGGTGATCCGGCCACCGGCGCCGGTGATGGTGGCGTTATTGGCGGCGCGGGTGTTGAGGGTGAAAAACAACGCGAAAATCGTCGCCGAGGCGAGAAAGAACAGCTGCCCCAACTCGGCCTGGAAGCCACCGTCCAGAGATAGCAGCGCCAGCCCGCACACCGCCACCGGCAGCGCCAGCCAGGTACTCAGCGGTGGCTGCTCCTTGAACACCAGGCGCGCCATTACCGGGACCAGCACTACACCAAGACTGGTGATGAAAGCGCCTTCACCGACATGGTTGCCGTAGTGCAGTCCCATGATCCAGAAACTCATGGCGGTGCCGAACACCATGCCTACCTGGACGCTGCGCCAGTACTGATCCCGATTCATGCGGCGCAATTGCCGCTGTCCCACCAAAGCCAGAATCAGGCCGGCCAGCAGAAAACGCAGGCACATGAACAGAAGAGGCGGCATCAGCAACACCGCCTCCTTGGAGAACATCCAACTGACTGCCGCCAACAAGGTCACGCAGACCAGCAGAAGATCCGATTTGGTCGAACTGGGAAGGACCATAACTCCGCTACAAGTGTGGGGCCGCCTTGCACGGCGATGCGGATTCTAGCACGGCGGCATGGCGGCTTCACCGGCCACGGGCCGGGCCGTGGGATCGCTGGATACTTAGAGCCTGTTGACGATCTTTACGCCGCCGCGCCGGAGTTCCCTTCTCTCCTGGTGGACTCTCCACCTAAAGTAAGTGGGGCCCGGCCCTCCGGGAGTTTTCCAGCAGCAACGCGGTGGCGTAAAGATCGTGAACAGGCTCTTAGAAATAGGGGCCGGCGGCGGCGATGCTGATCACCAGCAGCCCCAGCAGCAGGTTGATGCCGACAATGCGCCGGATCTGTCCTATCTGAAAGGCGGCGTCTGCGTTGTGACGCACTGTCACCGCCTGGCGCAGACGGCGGAACGGAGCAAAGTAAACGTGGGCGAACAGCGCCATCATTACCAGGCCCAGCGCCAGCATGGTATGCACATAGGCGCCAGTGGAACCCATACCTCCATAGACACCGAACACCATCCACAGGCCAGTGATCAACAACACCGCCACGCAACCCCATACCCAGTGGAAAAAACGGTCCAGTGTGTGCAGCCACAAGCGTGGCCGGGACTCCGGATCCAGAGTGGCACCCATGGCGGGGCGCAAAGCCATGTAGGCGAAAAACATGCCGCCGACCCAAATCACCGCCGCCAGTATATGCAGCACTAAAGGCACGGCCATGGACAACACCATCGTTTTCTCTCCCAGGGATAAAAGCGGAACAATCGTCAGTATGGACGCAGGAACGAAGTGTAGCAGGAGGCGGAGAGGGCAGCACCACAATCGCTGCTCATGAACCGCTGCCTTGCAACAGGCCAGACCGATTCGCTGGCAAGCCGGCCTCCCACGGAACAATCCACGAAGCCGCTGTGGGAAGCCGGCTTGCCAGCGAATCGGCGTGCCGGCGCTCTGAAACAGCCTGCAATCGTTCCATGCTTGTACGTGTCGTGGGAACGGGGCAAGCTGCCTGAGCGCTGCCGCGCGATCCTGTTCTGCCTGCTGGACCTCGCATGTTCGACCGTACCCGTCTGTGGTTGGAAAACCGACGTTTGGCCCGTTTGCCGGTGACCCGGGAACAATGGGAGCACGCCATTGCTGATTGGGCACCAGCGCGACGTTACCAGGGGGAGCGGCGCGAGCGATTGTTCCAACAGACGCTGCGCTTCCTGCTGCGCAAGGAGTTTCGGGGCGGCGGTGATTTCCAGGTGACGCCGGCCATGCAACTGAAGATCGCCACCATGGCGGTGGTGATGATCATGGGGCTGGACCTGGACTGGTACGACGGCTGGTACACGGTGATTGTCTACGAGGACGCCTTTGTCACGCCCGGCGACGAGATGGACGAGTTCGGCATCGTTCACAGTGAGGGGAGGGTGCTGGCCGGGGAAGCCTGGGACCGGGGACCGGTGCTGCTGTCCTGGCAGGATGTGCAGGCGGCGGCGTCGGAGCCGGGCTTCAATGTGGTGCTGCACGAGATGGCGCACAAACTGGATATGCGCAATGGCGCGGCCAACGGCGCGCCGCCACTGCATCACGGCATGGACGCCCGGGTCTGGCACGACACCTTCACTCGCGCCTGGAGCGCGCTGGAAAACGCCGAGCGGGAGGGGGAGCCCTTTCTCGATCCCTACGCCCTGCAGGATCCGGGAGAGTTTTTCGCGGTCATCACGGAAAGTTTTTTCGAAACGCCGGAGCCCCTCGAACAGATCCTGCCGGAGGTCTATGGCCAGTTGACTCTGTTCTACCGGCAGGACCCGCTGCGCGGCCGCTGACCCCGTTTTACAACCCTTTACCACCGCGACCCCAGGGAATTCGCGGGCCTGTGAAATTTTTCCTCCTTTTCTATTGAACGGCCGCGCCGTTAGCCCTATCACAATATTGAAACCCCCGGGTCATTACCGGGTCACAAACCGGTCCGGTCCCGGGGCGCTCATTACAGGCGAGAGAAAGGAGTCACGCTTGAGAGTCGTCGATACCACGTTGTTTTACGCGCAGTCCAGCGGCGGGGTACACACCTATGTGGACAGCAAGCGCAAGGGACTGTTGGCCAGGGACATCGAACACAAGGTGGTGTACCCGGGGGCGGAGACAGTGCTGCAGGGTGATTTGATTCAACTGCCGGCGCTCAACCTGCCAATGGCGCCGGGTTTCCGCTTTCCCACCCGGGTCGGGCTGTGGAGTCATATTATCGCCGGCCTGCAACCGGACCTGATAGAGGCCGGCGACCCCTACACACCGGCCTGGTCGGCCCGCCAGGCAGCGCGCTTGCTGGACGTGCCGGCGGTGGCCTTTTACCACTCCGATTTGATCACGCTTCTGCACAACCGCATCAGTCCGATACTGGACGGGGCCTCCCGTGCCTACGTCAGAAAGCTTTACGACGGCTTCGATCTGGTGCTCAGCCCGTCCCGGGTGATGGCCGAACGGCTGTGGGACTGTGGTCTGCACAATGTGGAAATCCAGCCGTTGGGCGTGGACGCTCACGTTTTTCATCCCAACCGGGCCGACCCGTTGGCTCGGGCGCGTCTGGGGCTCGGCGAACACGAGCGTTTATTGGTGTTCGCCGGTCGCGGCTCCCAGGAGAAGCATCTGCCAGTGTTGTTCGATGCCATGCGGAAGCTGGGCTCCGGTTATCACCTGTTGCTGATCGGTACCGGAGCGCAGCCGGAGGCACCGGGTAACACCACGGTATTCGAGGGGTTTCTGCCGGCGACGGAAGTGGCGGCCTGGCTGGCGTCGTCGGATGTGCTGCTGCACGCCGGGGATCAGGAAACCTTCGGGCTGGTCGCGCTCGAGGCCATGGCCTCCGGAATCCCGGTGATCTGTGCCGATGGCGGTGCCTTGCCGGAAGTGGTGCCGGAGGAGTGTGGAATAAGAGTGCCGCCCCATGACGGGGAGGCCATGGCGGCGGCGGTGCGGGCCCTGTTCGGGGAACTTGACCCGGTAGCCATGGGTGAGCGAGCGCGACGCCACGTGGAGGTGGAGCACGGTTGGGACAAGGTGGTGGACAGTCTGGTGCGCCATTACCAGCGACTGGTTGGCGCCCGTCCTGAAACACGGATATCGGAGCACCATGGCCCACAAACCTGACCACCAGCCGGACAGCGCCTTTCTGCTATCGCTGCACGATGTGTGTCCGGCCACCTGGCCGGATTATCAGCCGTTGCTGCGCGCCCTTGAGCGCCACCCGCGGATTCCGCTGACTTTGCTGGTGGTGCCGGACTTCCATGGCGGCGGGGGCTTTATCGAGGACAAGCGGTTTTGTCAGGCACTGGAACAGCGCCGCCGGCGTGGTGACGAACTGGTACTGCATGGCTACTACCACCATGACGACAGTCCCCCTCCGGCGACGCCGGGGGACTGGGTGCGCCGGCGTTTGTTGACGCATGAAGGTGAGTTCGCGGCCCTGGACCGGCGAGCGGCGGCGGTGCGAATACAGCGGGGGTTGGCGATGTTTCATCAGCTCGGTTGGTGGTCCCGTGGCTTCGTGCCTCCGGGTTGGATGACCAGCGCTGGTTCACGCGCCGCCATCGCCGAAGCCGGGTTCGCTTATTGGACGGATCGGGACGGTTTCCATTATCCCGCCAGCGACCTGTTTCTGCCGACGCCAACGCTGGTGTGGTCAGCCCGATCACCATGGCGGCGCGGGCTGTTCCAGGGCGTCAATCGGATGCGCGAGTGGATGCATCATGCTTCACCGGTATTGCGCTTGGCGGTGCACCCAGTGGACATGCGCCATTCACGTTCACGGCGCGCCTGGATCGCCGCCATTGAGCGGCTGGCCGGATGTCGCCGGGCGTTGACCAAATCCCAATGGATTGACGAACTGACCGGGGAGGCCCCGTGAGGCGCCGCTGGTGGCTGTTGCTCCTGGCCCTGGGATTGGGGGCGCTGGTGCCGCTGGTGCTGGGGGGCGCGGGTGCCTTTCATGGGTTGACGCATATTCCGGCGGCCTGGTTGCTGCTGATGGTGGCGATGATCTTCCTGTGCTGGAACCTCAATGCCTGGCGATTGCGCATTATGCTGGCGGATCGCGCCGAGGGCCTGGGCCACGGCGGTGCTCTCGCCACGGTGATGGCCACTGAATGCGCGCTCAATGCCACCCCCGGCGGCAGTGGCGCGCCCTTTACGCTGGTGGCGCTATTGCGTCGTTATCAGGTGACACCGGCCACCGCCACGGCGGTGTTCGCGGTGGATCAGATCACTGACCTGGTGGTGTTTCTGGTACTGCTGCCGACGGTGGCTCTGTACGGGCTGAGCCGTTATCTGGATCTTGAGGGCTGGTGGCAACTGGCATTGCCGATGGTATTGCTGGGTCTGGCACTGCTGCTGTGTTGGGCGGTGGCGAACCGGTTCAGTGATATCCTGCGCTTCACCGACCCCTGGCTGGAACGCTGGCAGGTGCCGTTGCGGCGGCGGCGTGCCCTGGCCCGCGCGTTGCTGCGCTTTCGCCAGAGCATGGCGGAAACCCTGCGAGTGCCGCGCCGCCGTTTGATGGCGCTGTTCGGCCTGTGCCTGACGCACTGGCTGCTGCGGTATTCGGTGATCTATCTCACTGTGCTGGCATTGGGTAAGCATGTGGATTGGGTATACGGTTTTTTTGTGCAGATGATGGCGATGGGGGCGGGTTACCTGACTCTGCTACCCGGTGGCGCCGGCGGAGCGGAGGTGGCCGGTGCCGCTTTGCTGGCCCCCTGGCTGGGAACCATGACCACCGCCACGGTGTTGCTGGTGTGGCGGTTCATGACCTTTTATCTGTATCTACTGGTCGGTGGCGGCTGTCTTCTGGCACTGGCTGGCCGCGAAGCCACGGCGATGCTTGGCCACGGGGAGCGCTGATTTATGTGATTGACGTCACATTTTAATCCGTGCTCTATTCAGGGCGGGAATGACCAAAACCAAATAACAACACAATAAGGATTTCAGTATGCCAGCCACCCCCAGTGTGACGGGCCGGGCCCGTTTGTCAGGTGTGTTGCTGCTTGCCGCCAGCCTGATGATGGTGTCCGGCTGTGCCCGGCTTTTTCCCAAACCCCAATATGATCAGAACGACCCCAAACGGTTGCACCATATCGGCAGCGACCTCAACGGAGCCTATGATCCGTATTCACATCAGCAGGCCAACTTCAAATCCATGGACCGGTTCCAGGCCGAGCGTCGCGGCGCTGTCGTGGCCGGGGCGGGGAACCGTAATCTGTACGCCCGCTATCAAGCACTGCTTGATGACATTGAAGCAAAAATGCTGGAGCGAGCCCGGCAGGAAAAAGGGCGGGGCGGTGACACTCTAAAGGTGTTGTTGTTCTTCCATGGCGGCCTTAATCACCCCAGTTATAACGACGAACGCCTGGACCGTTATCTGGCGGAGATGGAGTGTGACGGTTTCTATCCACTCTATGTCAGTTGGCGCTCCGGTGCCTTTGTCTCGTTCTGGGACCGCTTCACCTCGGTGCGTAACGGTGGCGTTGCCCGTGGTCCGATGGCCCCGGTGCGAGGCACGGTTTATACCCTGAGCGACACCTTGAGCGGTCTGGTGAAATTTCCGGAAACCGGTTGGGACGTGACCGCCAACAGCATCGCCGCCGCTGACGCGAGACAGCGCGGCATGGATCGGGACCGGCCCGACTACCAGGACGATGAGGCCCTGTACTGGCCGGAGAGCGAGCCCTATTCCTTCCTGGACCAGACGCTGTATCGCACCGGGCAGGTGGTGCCGGGCGTGGTCCGTCTGGTGACCACGCCGGCGGTGCAGGGCCTGGGGACACCGGCCTGGAGCATGATGCTGCGGCGCACCAAGCATCTGACCACCATGGAAGCGGACGTGCTTGGCTACAACGAGGACTATTGTGGTGACGATTGCGCGGTGGAAGGCAATGGCGTGGTGGCGGTGCTGGCACGGCGTCTTGATGAGCTGAACCGGCGGTTACCGGCGGGTATGACCATGGAAATCACATTGGTGGGGCACAGCATGGGCGCCATCGTCGCCAACGAGTTGGTGTCCCTGTACCCGCAACTGCCGTATAAAACCATCATCCACATGGGCGCCGCCGACAGCAGCCGCAACTGGATCGACAAAACCTATCCCTGGCTGAAAGCCCACGCGGACGATCCGAAGGTGGCGTTCTATAATCTGGTTCTGCATCCCACCAGTGAAGAACGGGAAGTGCGCGGCTATTTCCTGATTCCCAACGGCAGTTTGCTGGTGTGGCTGGATGATATGCTGACGCAACCGGATCACATGCTGGATCGCCGCTCCGGCCGCTGGACCAACGCCCGTCATCTGCTGCCGTTCTACCGTGATGCCGGCAACGCCTACCTGAAAGTGTTTCCCGCCAACGACGACAGCGTGCCGCGGAATCACGGCGATTTCGGCAAGTTCCGTTATTGGCGGGAGGACTTCTATTGGGGACGGGAGCAGGAACGAGCCGGTTAAAAGCCGGGAGCGATTTTAAAGGTGATGGTCGCGGCGCGAAAACTTCCCTCCATCAGGGACGCTGGGCTGCGTTATACCTTTGCGGGAACGTCGTGAAGCAGGGTCCCGCAAAGGTATAACGCAGCCCAGCTTCGAGGTGACGGGCAAGCATTGGTGTTCTTAACAAGCCTCTCAGCGGCGACGATGGAAGAGATGGAGCGATCTCCTCATTCCGCAAGGTTCGTCGTGCTTGGGACCCCAGATGTTGGGATTCACTCGAAGCGGATCTGTACGGGGGGCTTCCGGGACCCTGTTTGACAGGGACGTCAAACCGGGAGCCTACAAGGATGTATTCACGGCGTTCCCGGAAGCCCCCCGTACAGATCCGCGTCTCTGATGGAGGGCAATCCCATTTTGCTCTGATATCACGGCGAATAAAAAAAACGGTCCCATGCCGTTTCACATGGGACCGCCATAAAAAGCACCGCGGGGGAGCCGCGGTGTTGTTCTCCGTCAAAGTCGGTAAAGAAAGGTCGGGCCGGGGAATTCCTGGCCTTCGTCCTTGCCAATTTCGGCGGCCACCAATTGGTTGGTTTTTTCGTTCATGGCCATCAGCAGAGGCTTTACCTTCTCCGGGTCGGCCGCGAGATTGTTGAGCTCATCCGGATCGGTATGAGTGTCATACAACTCCAGATCGTTATGCGCTCGCAGCGTTTCCCAGTCCGTCGGCGTGTGATGGCTGTCGGGACTGAAATAGCGCGCGAACTTATAGCGGCCGTCGTGCACCCCCCTATGAAGGCCCCGATTACCCAATTCGGGGCCCAGGCGCAGTTGCTTGAAAAAGTCGGCGAGCATGGCCATGGGGGTGATCTCATCCCCTTCTTTGGCCAGCCGCCGGGTGGCTTCCGGATCGGTATAAAGCAGCACGCCATAGGCGAACAGCACGCCCCGATCGTCTCGTTCGGTGGTTTTGCCGTTGAGCGCCGGGCTCAGGTCCACTCCCGGCGTATCGCTCTTGTGTTTGCCCGCGCTGGCGAGCCCCACCAGGGTGGGCAGCAGATCCACGGTGCTGCCGAGATTGTCCACCCGGCGTCCGCCCCGCACATCCGGATGACGGATGATCAGGGGAACGCGGCTGTTCTCCTTGTAGATCAACGGGCCCTTTTGGCGCAGTCCCTGGGCGCCGGCCATTTCGCCGTGGTCAGCGGTATAGACGATGATGGTGTTGTCCCATTGGCCACTGACCTTAAGGGCCCGCAGTACGTGTTCCACCTGGCGGGACACATCACGGATGCAGTTGAAGTAGTAGCTTTGGTTGGCGCGCCAGGCGGCCTCGTCCTGTTTATCGATGCGGCCATAAATGGCGTCGAGGACCTGGGCGTAGGAGCGGTGGCACCAGGGCTTGTCCATCAGGTTGGCGTGATGGAAGGAACGCGGCAGCGGAATATGGCGCCAGTCCGCCTCGTATACAGGGTCGTTGGGCGGCGGCCGCAGCGGTGCCATGAAGTCCGGATTGACTCGTGATTGTTCCTGTCGCGCGCCGCTGGAGAAGAACATGATGTCGTGGGGATTGACGAAGTTCACCGCCAGCATCCATGGCTTGTCCAACTGGTGGCTGCGCCGGGCCAGCCAGTGGCTGGCCAGATAACCCTGCCATACCGAGCCGTGCACATCGCCGGTTAGGTTGTAGTCATGAAAGCCATGTTCCTCCAGGGCCTTGTCGCGGCTGGGGTAGCTGCCATAGAGCAAACCCGGGCCGTCCTCGATGTCGGATAAATGCCACTTGCCCTTGTAGGCGGTGTGATAGCCCATTTCCTGAAAGAAGTGGCCAACCGTGGGCAGGTCCGGATTCAGCGTGGGGAACGGCGGCGCATGCAGGTTGGCGGTCATGCCGGTGCGCATGGTGTGCTGCCCGGTGTACATCACCGAACGTGACGGAGAACACGGCGAGGTGTTCACATGATATTGGTTGAAGCCCACGCCCTCGGCGAGCAGGGTCCGATGCGCCGGCAGATCCAGCTCCGCCGGCAGATCCATCCAGGAGCGTTCCTGGTCCGATACCAGCAGCAGTACATTAAGCGGCCGGTCACCGCCGGTCGGCGAGGGAGCGCGGGCGCCGGCGGGGCGGCTGACTCCCAGCGCGGCGGCCCCCAAGGCCAGGTGTTTGAGAACGGTGCGCCGATCCGGTCCGGTCATGATGTGCCCTGTTATTGGTTATTGGATGACCGGAGTATGCCGGGATCATTGATAAACAGGGTGAATAAATCCATTCTTGTTATTTATGAATCTTCCAAGATGGCCGGATAACAATAAGGAGAACGACGATGTGGCCCCTGCAACAGCTGGTTCAATTCCGGGCGGTGTACGAGCACGACAGCCTGTCGGCGGCGGCGCGTGCCCTGGGGATGTCACAACCGGCCCTGAGCCACAGTCTCGGTAAGCTGGAAGCGCGTCTCGGCGGTGCTCTGTTCCAACGACACACGCGCTCCCTGCGCCCCACCGACCTGGCCCGGGCGTTGTACAAGCAGGCGGGCAGGGTGCTCGACGAAGTGGCCGGCCTGGATCTGCTGGTGACCCGTTTCCACGAAGGACGCAGTGGCGTGGTGCGGATCGGTTGCGGGCCCTTCGCGCCGGACATTCTGGGGCAGAGTCTGGCGGGACCGTTACGTCGTGAGGGCAGTAGTATCCGGCTGGACCTGCATGCGGATCAGTTTGATGCCTTGCAGGAAGGCCTTTATGCCTACCGGTACGACTTCCTGGTCTATGATCGCCCGCAACTGGAGACCCTGGCGGATCAGGCCGACACCGTGGTTCAGCCGTTACGTCATTTGCCGTTGAGGGCGGTGGCGCCGGCGGCCTGGGTTCGCGAGCAGAAAGCGCCGGTCACCGAGGATCCGGTCGCGGCACAGGCGTTCATGGCCCGCATGCCCTGGGCATTGCCCAGGGTGCCGGTTGACTATCGTCAGCGGTTGGCGCCCTGGTTCCAGACCTTGTTGGAACAACGTAAGGGCGCTGAATATCAGATGGCGGCGATCAGTTCCTGTCTGGCATTGTGCCGGGCCGGCCAGGCGGTGACGGTGGCGCCGGATTTGCTGATCGAGGCGGATATCGCCTCGGGGCATCTGGTGACCCTGCCTCTGGACACCGGTGTACGGGTGGATGTCAGTGCCTGCCGGCTGCGCTCACATCCATTGTCCGACGCGGCGGCGCGGGTCTGGCAACTGTTGGTCAAAAGCGGCGATTCTCCCTGGCGTTAGCTGTCTGCCCAGAGCTCGACTCCGGCCTCAACCGGCGGGCGGTGGACTGCGCACGATGGTGCCCTGGGCTGCCACGCACAGCTTGCGCTGCTCCCCGCGGCAATCGTAGATGTCGCAACGGACCACGGCCTGATTACGGCCGGCGTGAATCACCGAGGCCTCCGCCAGCAGGGTGTCGCCGCCGGCGGGGCGCAGGTAGTTGATCTTGAATTCCGAGGAAAACACCAAGGGTTCCAGGACCGTGCCGCCGGCGAATGCCAGCGCGTTATCGGCCAGATAGCTCAGGACGCCGCCGTGGACGAAGCCATATTGTTGACGCAGATCGTCCTTGACCCGCAGGCGCAGAACCGCTTTCTCGCGCTGGTATTCCAGTAACTCCGTTCCCAACAGGGTGCTGAAGGCTTGCTCGGCCAGGACCTGCCGGGCTTGCTGCAAAGACGCGTGCATGGAGAGAAACTCCCTGGTTTGGGGTACCGCCGGAATAGCGGCACCAGAAACAGAGTATTACTCTAGAGTTATACTCTAATGGCGTCAATCCACTCAGGTTGTGCGTTATCGTGAATCGCATTAGGGTGCTTGCCTCTCTGCACCTTCTACTTCCATTTCCCACTGCCGAGGGTTGGGAATGCCGAGTTCGGACACACGTGACAAGATCGTTGCCGCCGCGCTGGCCACTTTCGTGGAAAAAGGCGTGGCCAGTGCCACCTTGCAGGCGATTCGTGAGCGCGCGGAAGTGAGTAATGGCAGCCTGTTTCACTTCTTCGCCAACAAACAGAGCCTGTGCGAGGCGGTCTACCTGGAGGGGATCCAGGACTATCAGAACGGCTTGGCGGAACAACTGAAGCAAAGTGGCGGAGCTCGAGAGAGCGTGGCGGCGGTACTGCGTTACCACCTGGAATGGACCGAACGAAACCGGGATCGGGCCCGGTTCCTGTCCGAACGTGGCTATACCGGATGGGGCGGAGATCTGGCCCGTCAGGTGGATCAGGCCAATACCGCGCTGATGTCGACGGTGTCCGCCTGGGTACGGCGGCACGTTGCGGAAGGCACTCTCAAACCGGTGTCACCGGAGGTGGTGGTGGCCACCTTGCTGGGACCGGCCCAGTTGTTGTGTCGGGCCTGGTTGGCGTCGGACAGCGCTGCCGCCCCAACCTCGCACCTGGATGAACTGGTGGCCGTGACCTGGCGCGCGCTGTCGGCCTGAGTGGCTCGTGATTACGGCCTGGGCGTGTAGCGGATCCGAAACAGACTAATGATCGCGGCGACACCGGAGAACGTGGCGGCCATGAACAATGCCGGGGTAATGCCGTGCGCCAATTGCCCGAACACCAAAGCCGTGAGCGCCGCGCCCAGAGTCTGCCCGATCAGACGGGTGGTGCCCTGCATGCCACCGGCGCCGCCGCTGCGCTCCCGCGGCGCGGAGCCGATCATGGCGCGGTTGTTGGGCGCCTGAAACAGTCCAAAACCAATGCCGCACAACGCCATGGCGCCGAGCAGCGCCGGCAACGGCGGTTGCTCCGGCAGTAAGGCCAGCAACACCAGTCCCACCACTTTCAGCAGCAACCCCATCGAACACAGCACGCCAATCGGATAGCGATCCGCCAACCGTCCGGCGATGGGGGCGGTGACCGCCACGGCCGCGGGCCACGGGGTCATCAGTAGCCCGGTTTCCACCGCGCTGTAACCGAGTATGTCATGAAGATAAAAGGGCAGGGCGATGAACGCCGCCATCTGACTGGTGAAGGCGCAAAACGAGGTACCAATGGCCAGGGCAAACGGCGGAATACGTAGCAGATCCACCGGCAACAGCGGTGAGGATTGGGACAACTGCCGGCGGACCAGCAGGGCGATCACCACCAACGAGGCGGCCAGCGCCAGGGCCGCCAGGGTGCCGCCCATGCCGTGGGCAAGGCTGTCCACCGCCATGACCAGCAAGCCAATGCCCAGCGCATTGAGGAGCGCGCTGCCCCAGTCGAAGCGGCGTGGGGCCTGTCCGGTTTCGGGAAGATTGTGGCGGGCCAGCACGAAGGCCAGACAGCCCAGTGGGATGTTCACCGCGAACAGCCAGGACCAGGACCCCATCGACAGAATGCCGGAGGCCACCGTGGGGCCGACCGCCGAGGATAACGCCACCACCATGGCGATCAGGCCGATGCCCCGGCCCAATAAACGTGACGGATAGATAAAGCGGACCAGAGCCGCGTTGACGCTCATGACGCCGGCCGCTCCCAACCCCTGAAAAAAGCGGGCGGCGGTGAGTGTCACCAGGGAATCCGCCAGCGTGCACACCAGGGAAGCGATGGTGAACACCGCCAGCCCGGTCTGGTAGACCCGGCGGTAACCCACGATGTCGCCGAGCGAGGACAGCGGCAGCAGCGTGGTGGCGACGGCGAGCAGATAGGCATTGACGATCCACACCGATTGCGACGGACTGATCTCCAGATCCCGGGCAATGGAAGGCAGAGCCACGTTGACGATGTTGCTGTCCAGCACCGCCAGACCGACGCTGACCACGATGGCGAACATGGCCCAGCGCCGTTGCTCGGTGGGCAGGCCGTCCTGGTCCGGGCGGCGTTGGCCCGATGTACTGTCAGGCAAGAAAAAAGCTCCTGGCGCAAGCGTTCAAAAGATCAAAAAAATCATCATACTCCGTTGAAGGTGGGATGCCACTGGGAGCAATAATCCGTTTTCAAGGTAAATTTCCGCGGACACTTTATGAGCGGACAAAAAAAGCCCGGCGCGAAGGCCGGGCTTTTTTACAACGGGAAGGTTCCCTTTAGCTGGCTTGCGCCACCGGGATCTTCACGGTATCCGCCACTTCCTGATACTCGTCCATCTGGTCGAAGTTCAGGTAGCGGTAGATCTCATCGGACATGGAATCGATGGTATCCGCATATTCCATGTACTCCTCCACGGTCGGCAGCTTGCCCAGAATGGAAGCCACCGCCGCCAGTTCCGCGGACGCCAGATAAACATCGGCGCCTTGGCCCAGACGGTTGGGGAAGTTCCGGGTGGAGGTGGACACCGCGGTGGACTTCGGCGCGATCCGGGCCTGGTTCCCCATGCACAGGGAGCAACCCGGCATCTCGGTGCGGGCACCGGCGCTGCCGAAGATGTTGTAGTAACCCTCTTCGGTGAGCTGGCGCTGATCCATCTTGGTCGGCGGCGCGATCCACAGACGGGTCGGCATGGTGCCGCTTTCCACTTTTTGCAGCAGCTTGCCGGCGGCGCGGAAGTGACCGATGTTGGTCATGCAGGAACCGATGAACACTTCGTCGATCTTGGCGCCGGCCACGTCGGACAGGGTCTTGGCGTCGTCCGGATCGTTCGGGCAGCACAGTACCGGCTCCTTGATCTGGTCCATGTCGATCTCGATGACGGTGTGGTACTCAGCATCGGCGTCGGCACGCATCAGGCTCGGGTTGGCCAACCACTCTTCCATGCCCTGGATACGGCGCTCGATGGTACGGGCGTCGCCGTAACCGTTGGCGATCATCCACTTGAGCATGGTGATGTTGGACTTCAGGTACTCGGTCACGCTGTCTTCGGACAGGGTGATGGTACAGCCCGCGGCGGAGCGCTCGGCGGAAGCGTCGGACAGTTCGAACGCCTGTTCCACGGTGAGATCTTCCAGACCTTCGATTTCCAGGATGCGGCCGGAGAACACGTTGACCTTGCCGGCTTTGGCAACGGTCAGGTGACCTTCCTTGATGGCCTGGAGCGGAATCGCGTGGACCAGGTCACGCAGGGTGATGCCCGGCTGGCGCTTGCCCTTGAAGCGAACCAGCACCGATTCCGGCATGTCCAGCGGCATAACCCCGGTGGCGGCGGCGAACGCCACCAGACCGGAACCGGCCGGGAAAGAAATGCCCATCGGGAAACGGGTGTGGGAGTCACCGCCGGTGCCCACGGTGTCGGGCAGCAGCATGCGGTTCAGCCAGGAGTGGATGATGCCGTCGCCCGGACGCAGAGACACACCGCCACGGTTCATGATGAAGTCGGGCAGGGTGTGCTGGGTTTCCACGTCCACCGGTTTCGGGTAAGCGGCGGTATGACAGAAGGACTGCATCACCAGGTCCGCCTGGAAGCCCAGACAGGCCAGGTCTTTCAGTTCGTCACGGGTCATCGGACCGGTGGTGTCCTGGGAGCCCACGGTGGTCATCTTCGGCTCGCAGTACATGCCGGCGCGCACGCCTTCCATGCCACAGGCCTTGCCGACCATCTTCTGGGCCAGGGTGTAACCCTTGTCGGAATCACCGGGTTGCTCCGGTTTACGGAACAGTTCGGACGGTGCCAGACCGAGCGCTTCGCGAGCCTTGGTGGTCAGGCCACGACCGATGATCAGGTTGATACGGCCACCGGCGCGTACTTCGTCCAGCAGCACTTGGGAGCGCAGTTCGAACTCGGCGATCTCTTCGCCGTTTTTCTCGACCTTGCCCTCGAACGGGTAGACGTCGATCTGGTCGCCGGTTTCCATTTTGGAAACATCGCATTCAAACGGCAGGGCACCGGAATCTTCCATGGTGTTGAAGAAGATCGGAGCGATCTTGCCGCCGATGCAAACGCCGCCAGCGCGCTTGTTGGGCACATACGGGATGTCTTCACCGAAGTGCCACAGCACGGAGTTGGTGGCGGACTTACGGGAGGAACCGGTACCGACCACATCGCCCACGTAAGCAACCGGCAGGCCTTTGGCCTTCAGTTCTTCCATTTGCTTGAGCGGACCGATTTCGCCGTCTTTTTCCGGGAAGATGCCTTCACGGGCATTCTTCAGCATGGCGTTGCCGTGCAGCGGGATGTCCGGGCGGCTCCAGGCGTCCTGGGCCGGGGACAGGTCGTCGGTGTTGGTTTCACCGGTGACCTTGAAGACGGTCAGAGACATTTTCTCCGCCAGGTCCGGGCGCTTGGTGAACCATTCGCCTTCGGCCCAGGACTCGATCACTTCCTTGGCTTTGGCGTTGCCGGCTTTCATTTTGTCTTCCACGTCGTGGAAGGCATCGAACACCAGCAGGGTGTGCTTGAGTTCGTTGGCGGCGATTTCCGCCAGTTCGGCGTCGTCCAGCGCTTCCACCAGGGTGGCGACGTTGTAACCGCCCTGCATGGTACCCAGCAGTTGAACGGCGCGCTTGCGGTCGATCAGGGGGGAACTGGCTTCGCCTTTGATGATCGCGGTCAGGAACGCGGCCTTGACGTATGCGGCCTGGTCCACGCCCGGCGGGACGCGGTTGACGAACAGATCCTGAATGAACTCCTCTTCGCCGGCCGGCGGGGTTTTCAGCAGTTCAACCAGTTCGGCAACTTGCTGCTCGTTCAGCGGCTTGGGCGGCACACCTTCGGCGGCGCGCTCTTCGACATGTTTGCGATAGGCGTCTAGCACAGCGTATCCCTCGTTTCGTCTTGGCCAATTTCTTTTGAAAATCAGCTGGTTAGGGTGTCTCTGGGGGTCGGAATTGCGGGCGGAGTATAGCGGAAACCCCATCATCTGTTAAGCCAAACGGGGCCTGTGGCCATTCATGGTATGAATGTTCGTAATCACTGGAAGCGCGGCTCGGAGGCCGGATCAAAGTCAAAAACCCATTCACTGCCAAGGCAGCTTCCCACAGCGGCTCCGTGGCCCCCTGTGGGAAGCTGCCTTGGCAGCGAATCGGCATGCAGGCGCATCGTGTCCTGAATTAACTGGCTGTCACTCGATTCCGGTACAGTAGAAACGCCGCCAGAGCCAGCGCCGAGACAGAGGCCAGAATCGTCCCCAGAGCCGTTACCGGCGGCAACGGCAGTGCCGAGGTGAGTGCTGTTATCGCCGCCGCGCAACTCATTTGCAGACAGCCGAGTAACGCCGAAGCCAGTCCGGCCCGGTCGGGGAAGGGATGCAGGGTAAGGGCGGTGCCGAGTGGATTGATCAACCCCATGCCGAACAGAAAGACGGCGATTGCCAGGGAGAACGGAACTAGACCCCCGGCAAGGTTGGGCAGCAGAGCGAGACCGCCGATCAGGGCGATGAGAATGCCCGCCAGCCCCACCGGAACGGTGCCGAATCGCCGGGCGAAACGAGGGGCCAGGAAACCCGCGGCAAACACCACGAACACGGTGGCGGCGAAGAACCACCCCAATTGCAAGGCACTGAGCCCGAGGTGCCCCATCAGAATCGCGGGGGCCGCGGCGAAGAAACCGTACAGGCCTCCGATCACCAGGCTCACCGCGAGGGCGGGCAGCAGAAACCGCGGATCGAACAGCAGGCGCAGGTAACCCGGCGCGGCGGCGGTCAGCGCTTTGCGGTTGCGGTGAGACGGTGGCAGGGTTTCACCGGCGCCTGACAAATAAAGAGGGATCAGGACGGCGCCAAGCACGGCCACCATCAGGAAGTTGGCACGCCAGCCCAGAGCCTGCTCCAGAGCGCCGCCCAGCAACGGCGAGAAGCCGGGGGCCGCGGCCATCGCCACCATGGTTAACGCCAGGGCGCGGGTCAGAACTTCACCGTCAAACAAATCTCGGGCGATGGCGCGGGACAGAACCGAGGCCGCGCATACTCCGAGGGCCTGAATCACCCGGCCCACGATCAATCCGTTCATATTATCAGCCCGGCTGCACCAGAGGCTGCCTGCGATGAATATCGCCAACCCCAATACCACCAGAGGGCGGCGGCCGTATCGATCAGATAACGGGCCGACCAATAGCTGGCCGACGGCGAAAGCGGCAAAAAAACTCGACAACAGCAGCCCCAGATCCCGAGCCGGCACGCCGATGTCGGTGGCCATGGAGGTAAAGGAAGGCAGAATAATATTGGTGGAAAGAGTGCCGATGGCCGCAAGGCCAGCAAGTAATATCAATAAGTTACCATTGAATTCTCGAGTAGCTTCCAGAGCAGGGGCGAGAGGGTTTCCATCCTCGGATATCGGGCCGGTCACGCTTCAGCTCCCGTGTTCACCCGCGCCATTTCCCGGAAGCCGGCGGTGGCGATGAAGTCGCTGCAAAGCCTAATCATCGCCGGATCCCGCAGCAGACGCCGGTGCCCCTGCCGGTCGGCGCGGATCAGTTCGGATTGCGGCCAGTTTCGATGCAGGGTGTCGGCGGCGCTGAACGGCACCGTGTCATCTTCCGGATCATGCACGATCAATCCGGGGTGACGCAGGCCATCCTTCAAGGCCTCAAGATCCAACGCCGTCAACGGGTGACCGATGAAGTCCTCCACCCATTTCTCGAAAGCGGCGGTACTCGCCTGATCCAGCCCCAAGCCGGTGGCCAGTCGCCGCACCATGGCCGACAACGAGACAGGGCCGCCCAGGTGGACACTGGCGTGAACGTTCAATCCACGATGAAACGCCCACAGGGCGGCGGCGGAGCCTACTGAATGGGCGAGTACACCATGCACGGGTGCCCATTCCCGGGTCAGTGCCAGCAGCGCTTCTCCCATGTGCACCACGCTGGCCCGGTCACCACTGGCGTCGCCATGGGCCGGCCCGTCGAACAGCGAGACACTGTATCCGGCGGCGAGCAGCGGATCGACGAAGCCGAGCATGTGCGCGGCGCGGCTGCTCCAGCCGTGGACCAGAACGATCCGGGGGCCGGCGCCGAAGGTCCAGCTCACCAGGGTGCCCATGGCGGTGGAGTGAACTTTTTTTTCGCCGCCGTCGAGCCGTTCCTGTTCCTGGGGCATCAAGGGCGGACGCTCCGGCACCGCGAATGCGCTGATGAGGGCCGGTGGTATGGACTTTGGCTGTTGTGGAGTGGGCATGGGACCTCCTCGAAGAGGGCTCGGCGTGGCGAGCCGGTTAAATGATGATCAACATGTTTGAATAAATGTCACTCATCATTTAAAATACGTCAAGCACTTTCAGACTGATGCCGGGGCGATTTCCGTTCCGTGGCAAGGAGGATGGATCATGAGGGTCACCCGGGCTCAGGCCGAAGAGAACCGTGAGCGGGTCATCGAAACGGCGGGACAATTGTTCCGCGAGAAAGGGTTTGACGGTGTTGGCCTGAACGACCTGATGCAGGCGGCGGGGCTGACCCGGGGCGGATTCTACGGGCAGTTCGAGTCAAAGCTGGATCTGGCCGTGCAGGCCTTGAACCGGGCTCAGCGGTACAATCTGGAACGCTGGCGTCCGTTGGCGGAGCAGCCTCGGCAAGAGGCTTTGCGAAATCTTGTCGGTGGTTATCTGTCGCGCTATCACCAGCAACACCCGGAAGACGGCTGCGCACTGGCGGCGCTGGCGGTGGACACGGCCCGCCAGCCGGAGGCACTGAAAGCAGCGTTTACCGATAATTTGCGGACCTTCCTGGATTTCGTGGCCGGATTATGCGCTGGCGATTGCGAAGAGCAGCGCCAACAGCAGGCGATGGCGGTACTGTCCACGTTGGTGGGGGCGCTGGTGCTGTCGCGCGCTACTGACGATGCCGATCTGGCTCGCGGGTTGCGACGGGCGGCGTCGCAAGCGGCGCTGGAGGTGGGGGCGAAAAACTAGGGTGCCTCTGCAAAACACCCCGTCATCCCGGGCTTGACCCGGGAACTCCCTGCGCAGGGCGTATGGCGTGGTAGAGGGAGATGCCGGATCGAGTCCGGCATGACATTTTCAGAGGTTCCCTAGTACGGCAGCGTACCGCCAGGAGGTTGGCGGCGAAAGCGCTTGTAGCTCCATAGATACTGGGATGGTTCCTCCAGAATCAGCGCTTCGATGGACTGGTTCATGGCCTTCAGCGCGTGATCCAGGTCGCTGTCGTGGATGTCCTGGTGGGCCGGGCGCACGCGGATTTCGAAACCGCCGGTGCCGGGCAGACGGCAGGCCCAGGCCATGAACACCCGGGCGCCGGTTTGTTGCACCAGTTTGCAACTGAGGGTGCCGGTGTAGGCGGGTTGGCCAAAAAACGGAGCGAACCGGCCACTGCGGCGATCCGCCACCTGATCCGGCAGAATCGCGGTCATCGCCCCCTTGCGCATGGCTCGCACCAGACCGGCGACGCCGCGGGCGCTGGCCGGGTACATGGTGGAGCCGAAGTGCTCGCGGCCTTTTTTGATCAGATCATCCACCTCGGCCATGCCGGAAGGGGCGAACATCACATGCAGCGGAAAGTCCCGTGCCAGCCAGAAATTCAGCACTTCCCAGCAGCCGATATGCGGTGCCAGGATCAGCACCGGCTGACCAGCGTCCACTGCTTCGCGCAGCGGGCCATCGCCATCCACGGACACCACCCGCTCCAGGCCTTCCTCCGGGCGGCGCCAGAACAGGGCGATTTCGAAGGTGTTTTTCACCGTTTCCACCAGGGAATCCCTGACCAGTTGATCCGGGTCCGGCTGATTCGGCAGGCACAACGATAAATTGATCCGGGTGACGCGCCGGGCCTCGGTGGGCAGGGCCGCGAGCAGGCGGCCCACGGCGGTGGCGAGAGCCCGGTTCAGCCCGAAAGGCAACAGGCCGAGCAGGCGCAATCCGGCCACCACCAGATTCCCTTTCAGTTTTTGTATGCGTGGATTGGTTCGACGTCCCATGGCAGGCAAGTATACGGCGCTGGGCGCGGGACGCCAGAGGGGAAAGGAAGCGCCGGACGCTGGACGCCAGATGCCAGACACTTTAGAACATCGCATCTTGGAGCATTGCGGACATAAATAAGCGTTTTCAAGGCTTGCCAGGGCGAAGGGTCGGGCTTTTCATTATCGGCGTCCGGCGTGCTTGCCCGCCGGCGGGCCGCTATAATCGCCGCCGGACCAAACGAGGAAGCCATGACCGACATATCCGCCCTGCAAGCCTTTTTGCCGTGTGCCACGCCCCGGGCCTGGATCGACTGGGCGCTGGAAAACCCCGATCTGCTGCTGATCGACCATGCCCATTGTGAGAAGAAGGCTGCCTCAACGGCCCTCAATCTGATGTTCCGCTACGTGGACCGGCCGGAACTGCTGGATACTTTGAGCCAGTTGGCCAGGGAAGAATTGCTGCATTTTGAACAGGTGGTGAAACTGATGCGCGAGCGCGGCGTGCGGTACGACCACCTGTCACCGTCACGCTATGCCCAGGGGCTACGCTGTCATGTGCGCACCAGCGAGCCGGGCCGGCTGGTGGATACGCTGATCATCGGTGCCCTGATCGAAGCCCGTTCCTGCGAACGGTTCGCCGCGCTGGCTCCCCATGTGGACGAGGAGCTGGGCCGTTACTACCGCTACCTGCTGAAAAGCGAATCCCGCCATTTCGAGGATTACCTTGACCTCGCCCGCCGCTACAGCGACACGGACATCGAGGACCGGGTGGCGTTCTTTAAGGAGAAGGAAGAGGAACTGATCGAGGAGCCGGATGAGGCCTTCCGCTTTCATTCCGGCGTTCCAGGACCAAAGCTGGACTGAGCCGCTGTGGGAAGCTTGCTTGCAAGCGAATATTACCAGCCGCTGAAGTGAAGCCCATTCGCTTGCAAGCAAGCTTCCCACAGCGGCTAAGGATCGGGCTTTTTTGTTTTTCTCGCTGTCAGCTGTCCACTATCAACTGTCAACTGTCTCTACTGATTTCCCAACTTTCCAGCCGCAGGCCCGTCTCATCGGCAATGATCCACCAGCCCAGATCGCCCCAGTCGCCGAGTACCCAGCGGGTGCCGGTGCCGTTGGGGAGGGGAACCTCATGGACCGCGGGGCGGTGGGTGTGGCCGTGGATCAGGTTTTGGACGCCGGCTTCCTCCATCACCCGGACCACTTCCTCCGGGGTCACGTCCATGATGTTTTCGGCCTTGTTGGCGTTGTTGCCCTGGCTTTGCATGCGCATGCCCTGGGCGATGGCACGTCGTTCTTCCAGGGGCTTGGCCAGCATGGCCTGCTGCCACTGCGGATTGCGGGCCAGCGCCCGGAACTGCTGATAGGCGGTATCCAGGGTGCACAGGCTGTCGCCGTGCATGAGCAGGGCGCGGGTACCGTACAGCTCCACCACGGTGCCTTCATCCAGCAACTGGCCACCACACTGGGCGGCGAATTGTTCGCCCAGCAGGAAATCGCGATTACCGTGCATGAAATAGAGGGCGCTGCCGGTATCACTGAAGCGACGGAAGGCGTCGATGGCCCGGCGGTTGAAGGGGGCATCGTCATCGTCGCCGATCCAGGCCTCGAACAGATCGCCGAGCACATACAGAGCATCGGTCTTGCCGGCGTGTTCTTCCAGTAACTGTTCCAGGGCGGCCAGATGTTCCGGTCGCGCCGGGTCCAGATGCAGATCGGAGATAAACAGCGTATAGCTCATGATGCTCAGTCGGCCTGGCTGTCTTCATCCAGGCGTACCGCCCGCTCGATGATCACCGGGGTGCTGGGCACGTCGCGGACGCTGTGGGCGCCGTTGAGGCGGCCGACGCCGGTGCGCACCTTGGCGATCCGGTCCACCGTGTCCATGCCGTCCACCACCTTGCCGAACACCGCGTAACCCCAGCCACGCGGGGTCGGAGCGGTGTGGTCGAGCATGGCGTTGTCCTTCAGGTTGACGAAGAACTGGGACGTGCCGGAATCAGGGTTGGACGTGCGGGCCATGGACAGGGTGCCGCGCTCATTATTCAGACCGTTGTCGGCCTCATTCTTGATCGGAGCGTGGGTTTTCTTCTGCTGCAGATCGCGGTCAAAACCGCCGCCCTGGATCACGAATCCCGGTACCACGCGGTGAAACACGGTGCCGTCGTAGAAGCCTTCGTCCACGTAGCGCAGAATGTTCTCCACCGTTTCGGGCGCCTGTTCCGGGAACAGCTCGATGGTGATGTTACCCATGGACGTCTGCAGGCGTACCTGAGGGTTGGCGGCCCAGGTCAGGGAGCTTATCAGCAGGACGGACAGAGCGATCAGCAGACGCATGGATCAGTCCTCGATGATCTGAGCGGATTCGATCAGCACCGGATCCTGCGGCACATCCTGGTGGAAACCACTGCGGCCGGTGGGCACTTCCTTGATCTTTTCCACCGTTTCCATGCCTTCCACGACCTTACCGAACACCGCGTAGCCCCAGCCGTCCGGGGAGCGGGCCTGGTCCAGAAAGTGGTTGTCCGCCACATTGATGAAAAACTGAGCGGTGGCGGAATGCGGATCGGAGGTGCGCGCCATGGCGATGGTGCCGATTTCGTTGGAAAGGCCGTTGGCGGCTTCGTTCTCGATCGCCGCCTGGGTCGGCTTTTGTTCCATTTGCGTGGTGAAACCGCCGCCCTGGATCATGAAGTTGCCGATGACGCGGTGAAAAATGGTGCCGTCATAGAACCCTTCCCGGACATATGAGAGGAAGTTTTCCGTGGTTTTCGGCGCACGTTCGCTATCCAGTTGCAGAGTGATCTTGCCGTAGGTGGTCGTCAGCACCACTTTCATGGAGTTCTCCTTGGTGGGAGCCGGAAGGTCTGGCGCGTCTGGGGGCGTTTCGACCGGCTCCTGAGTCTTTGACTGTAAAGGGGCGCACTGTACACTAATGCCCCCCGTATTTCAGCCGCAGGCGGCTTAATGAGTGACGTGAAAGCGCCCAGTAATTTTATCAGACAGATCATCGATCGTGACCTCGCCGAAGGTAAAAACGACGGCCGGGTGGTGACCCGGTTCCCACCGGAGCCGAATGGCTACCTGCATATTGGCCATGCCAAGTCCATCTGCCTGAATTTCGGTATTGCCGAAAGCTATGGTGGCGCCTGCCATCTGCGCTTCGACGACACCAATCCGGAGAAGGAGGAGGAGGAGTACATCGTCTCCATCCAGCGGGACGTGGAATGGCTCGGGTTCCAGTGGACCGGACCGGTGCGTTTCGCCAGCGGCTATTTTGACCAGCTGTATCAATACGCGCTGCAGTTGATCGACAAGGGCCTGGCCTATGTGGACACCCAGAGCCCGGAGCAAATCGCGGAAATGCGCGGTAACTACAATCGGCCGGGCCAGAACAGCCCGCACCGGGAACAGTCCGTGGAAGAGAACCGGACGCTGTTCGAGCGCATGCGGGACGGCGGTTTCGAGGAAGGCGAGGCGGTGTTGCGGGCCAGGATCGACATGGCCAGCGCCAACATCAATCTGCGTGACCCCATCCTGTACCGGGTGCGCAAAAAAACGCATCACCAGACCGGTGACAAGTGGGTCATCTACCCGATGTACGACTTTACCCATCCGCTGTCGGACGCCATCGAGGGCATCACCCACAGTCTCTGCACCCTGGAGTTCGAGGATCATCGTCCTCTGTACGACTGGCTGGTGGAGCACGTGGAGGTGCCGGCGCAGCCGCGTCAGTACGAATTCGCCCGGCTCAACCTCAACTATACGGTGACCAGCAAGCGCCGCCTCAAACAGCTGGTGGACGAAGGCCATGTGGCCGGGTGGGATGATCCGCGCATGCCCACGCTCAGCGGTCTGCGCCGCCGTGGTTTCACGCCGGCATCGATTCGCGGGTTCTGCGAGAATCTGGGAGTCAGCCGCGCGGACTCGGTGATCGACATGTCGATTCTGGAAGACTCGGTGCGCGACGACCTCAATCAGCATGCGCCCCGGGCCTTCTGTGTGCTTAACCCGCTCAAGCTGGTGATCCGCAACTGGCCTGAGGACAAGACCGAATGGCTGCAGGCGCCGGTGCACCCGCAGAACGAAACCATGGGCACCCGGCAAATGCCGCTGACCCGCCAGGTTTATATCGACCGTGAGGACTTTCGCGAGGAAGCCAACAAGAAGTACAAGCGGTTGGTGCTCGGGGATCGGGTGCGGTTGCGCTACGGCTATGTGGTGCGTGCCGAGGAGGTGGTGCGTGACGCTGCCGGGGAGATTGTCGAGGTCCACTGCAGCTATGATCCGGACACGCTCGGCAAGAACCCGGAGAATGATGAAGGGCAGGGTAAACTGCGCGGGGTTATCCACTGGGTCAGCGCCCCTCTGGGGCTGCCATGCCAGGTGCGTTTGTACGACCGTCTGTTCAAGGTGCCGATGCCGACCCGCGTGGGCGAGGGCGAGGATTTCCTGGATCACATCAACGAAGCGTCCCTGCAGGTGCTTGATCACTGCGTGGTGGAGCCAGGCCTGAAAGGGGTATTGCCGGAAACCCGCTATCAGTTCGAGCGGGAGGGGTACTTCTGTGTCGACACGGACAGCGACGAGAATGGCCTGATCTTCAATCGCACTGTGGGGTTGCGCGAATCCTGGCCTCGCGAGGCCTGAATCGGGCCACGGCGTTGGGTGTATAAAGGGGCGGCGACCGCCGCCCCTGTACTTCAGTCGGTGAGATCGTCCACGGCGGCGCCCGGTGCGTTGGTCTTTACCGAGTCGATACCGTTTTCCATGCCGCCGGTGTCCTTGTACATCTGGCTGGTACCGATGACCTGATGGTTGCCGGCCAGCAGATTGAAATAATGACGACCGTCCTTGGCTTCCTTGCGTTGATAACGCTCGTCCTTGGCGGCATTGTTCTGTACCGACTCAATGCCGTTCTTGCAGGCCTCCTTGGTGGTGTACTGCTCGCTGCCGAGAATAACCTGACCGTTGGCGGCTTTCAGTCGGAAGATAAACTGCCCGTTGCTCGCTTTATCCAGCTCAAACTTTCCTGCCATGGTGTCTCTCCTTGGTTCGCGCCCCCGGAAGCAGGGGCTATAAGAGAGTGTGCCATTGTGATGTGACAAGGGTTGTAAAAGTGTTTAGCGTTGGTTTCGCTTCGTAGGAGCGTCGACGTCGCCTCGTTGTATACTGCCGCGACGAGCACAGGGAAAGGGGAAGCGTGGATGATCTTGGCGGTGCCGGCGTTCATACGCGACTCCGGGCGCAAGGAGTGGCAATTCGCCCTGCGGACCTTCGCTGCCGGCATGATGGCACTGTATCTGGCGCTGCTGCTGGGGCTGGACCAACCCCAGTGGGCGTTGATGACGGTGTACATCGTCGCCCAACCGCTGGGGGGCATGGTGATCGCCAAGGGGCTGTCGCGACTGGTGGGCACGGTGCTGGGCGCGGTGATGGCGTTGTTGCTGGTGGGCGGGTTCGCGCAGCAACCGCTGCTGTTCTTTATCGCCATCGCGGCCTGGATGGCCCTGTGTACCTACCTGGCCAATCTGCTGCGCAATTTCCGCTCCTACGCCTTCGTGCTTTCCGGCTACACCGCGCTGATCATCGGCTTGCCGGCCCTGTCGCAGCCGGATCAGATGTTCACCGTGGCGGTGGCCCGGGTCACCGAGATCAGCCTCGGCATCCTCTGTGCTTCCGCCGCCAGCGTGCTGATCTGGCCCCGTTCCGCCGCCACCGCTTATCTGCACCGTTGTCGACAGCAATTGCGGGACTTGATCGCACTGGTGGCGGATACCGCCGGCGGACGCGCCGACAATCGCACCCTGCAGTTGCGCCGACGCGAACTGATTGCCAGTGGCATGGCGCTGGAAGCCCTGCGCGAAAACGCCCTGTTTGATTCCCAGCAACTGCGGCGTCGGGCTGGACTGTGCCGTCGTCTGGGACATGAGATGTTGGCGTTGATTTCCTCGGTGGGACCGTTGGGGGCCTACGTCAACCGCTATGCCTCGGTGTATCAACAGGAGCGCCTCGACGATTTGCTGCGTGGCATGGCGGAATTGGATGGAGACCTGGACCCGGAAAGCCTGCGGGTTCGCTTGTCGGAGCTCCATGATCAGGCCCGGGACCTGGCCCGCGGTCTGCGCAAGGAGGCGGTGGGCGACAACGAACAGCGTTTTCATGCCCTTCAGCTGGCGTTGGAACACTGTGGCGAGCTGTGTGATCGCCTGCGCTCCAGCGTGGTTCTTTACGCCATGCTGAGCGACCAGGCCCTGACACAGTCGTGGCGGTCCGGCACGTCACGATTGCACCTGGATCATGGGCAGGCGTTGCGCAGCGCCGGGCGTACCGCGATTGCCATTGCCGCGGCTCTGAGCCTTTGGTTCTGGAGCGCCGCGCCGCAGGACCAAGGTACTTTGATGGTGATCCAGACCGGAGTGGTGTGCGCGTTGTTCTCCACCCGGGACGATCCGCTCAAGGCGGTGTCCGGGTTCCTCAAAGGCGCCTCCCTGGCGGTGGTATTGGCCACGCTCTATCGTCTGGTTCTGCTGCCGGGCACGGAAGGTTTCGCCGCTCTGGTGCTGTTGCTGGCGCCGGTGTATCTGCTGGCCGGTCTGGCCATGACACAGCTGCCGAGCATGGCCATGGGCACCGCCACCGTGATCTTTTTCCCGATCCTGCTGGATCTCGGACCGCAACAGGACTTCTCGGCTCTGCCTCTGTTCAACAACGTGCTTGGGTTGGCGCTGGGCATGTCGTTGCCGGTGCTGGCCTTTCTGCTGATCTGGCCCGGCGATGATGCCGCCACCGCCCGTACCCGGTTGTGCCGGGATCTGTGCCGCACTCTCGGGCGCTGGCCCATGGCCCGCCGCCGTCCCCGTCACGAAATGGAAACCGTGCTGTATGACCGCATTGCCCGAACCTTGCCGCGACTGAGTCCGGAGAGTGCAAAGGACGGGGAACTGTTGCACGGCGCCATGGCGGCGGTGACGCTGGGGCTGGGGCTGTTGTTTCTCGACGCCTTGTGTCGGCGTGGCGTGCCTGATCCGATCCGGCTCACCCTGACGCGGCTTATCCGGGACACTCAGAGAGTATTGAGAGACGGTGACGAGGCCCGCTGGCGGCAATTGTCGGCGGACACCGAGCGCGCACTGCGGCAGTGTCAGCAAGCCTATAACAAAGCGGAAGGCGAGGGTGAGCGCCGCCGGCTGGTGCGGGCGGTGGTGCGTCTGCGTATGCAGATCAATATGATCGGAAATTATGGCGGCTTCTTCCTGGCCGGATCCGGAGCCGGCCGCTGGCGGGGGCTGGAGATAGCACATGCTGTATGAGATTGAGCTGGGCGGCGTGTTGCTGCCGCCCTTGGTGCCGCAGGTGCTGTTGGCCCTGCTGTTGTTTCTGCTGGTGCACGGTCTGATCAGTCGTTCTGATGGCTACCGGCACCTGTGGCATCCGGCCCTGGCCGGATTCTGTGTGTTCTTGATCGTGCTCGCCCTGGTGATGGGGGCGTGGCTGTCGCTGGGGAGTATGCATGGCTAATAATAAGGAAGGCGGCCGCTGGCGCGCTTATCTGTTCACCGCGCTGCTAGTGGCGGCCGCGGCGGTGGCGGTGTGGTATCTGTGGCGCCACTATTTCGAGGATGTCTGGACCCGGGATGCCCGGGTGCGCGCGGTGGTGGTGAGCGTGGCCCCGGACGTGTCCGGAGCGATCCAATCCCTGAAGGTGGTGGATAATCAGTACGTGGAGGAGGGCGAAACCCTTCTGCTGGTGGACCCGCGCCGTTATCAACTGGCGCTGGATCAGGCCAGGGCCGAGGTGGCGCACCGGCGCCAGGAACTGAATCTGCTGTCCCGGGAAGCCAGCCGCCGTCGCAGCCTCGGGCGAGCCATTTCCCAGGAGGAACGGGAGGAAGCGGATAACAAGGCGGCTTTGGCGCGGGCTGATCTGCAGGCGGCGGAAGCGGCCCTGGCACGGGCGGAACTGGATCTGGCTCGCAGTGAAGTGAAGGCTCCGGTAGCCGGCTTCGTCACTCATTTGCTGGCGCATACCGGTGATTACGCCCAGGCCGGGCAGCCGGTGGTGACACTGGTGGATGACCAGTCGTTCTGGGTCGAGGCCTATCTTAAGGAAACCCAGGTGCATCAGATCAGGGTAGGGGATGCGGCTCGTATTCATCTGCTGGGTGCCGGCAAAGCGCTGACCGGCAAGGTCACCGGCATTGGTCGCGGTATCGCCAACAGCAACGCGGTGACGGCGGACAAGGGACTGCCTTCCGTGGCGCCGACCTTCGAGTGGGTAAGGCTGGCGCAGCGGATTCCGGTGCGGGTGGAGTTCGATGAGATCCCGGAAACGCTGTTGCTTAGCGCCGGCATGACCGCCAGCGTGCAGGTGTTGCCGGAAAAGACGCGGGCACGCTGACACGCGACACGCCAGCACGCAAAATCAGGAGTGGCCGGTTGGCCGTGCTTATTCCTGATCGGGGGGCTGTTGCCGGGATGGCCGTGCCCGGTAACGCTATTGATCGCGTGTTGCGTGTTGCGTGTTGCGTGTTGCGTGTTGCGTGTTGCGTGTTGCGTCAGCCCTTCAATGCTTTTTCCGCCGCTTCCAGGGTCTGGAAGATCAGGGTGTTGATGGTCATCGGGCCAACGCCGCCGGGTACCGGCGTGTAGGCGGCGACCCGTTCCACCAGCGGTGCCAATTCGATGTCACCGCACTTCTGCGGGTGATAGCCGGCATCCACCACCACGGCGCCGTCCTTGATCCAGTCGGCCTTGATGAACTCCGGCTTGCCCACCGCGCCCACCACGATGTCGGCCTGTTTCACCAGCTCCGGCAGATTGCGGGTCCGGCTGTGGCAAATGGTGACGGTGGCGTTGGCCCCCAGCAGCATCATCGCCATCGGCTTGCCGAGAATGGCGCTGCGACCCACGACCACGGCGTGTTGGCCCTCCAGCGGCACCTGGTAGTGCTCCAGCAAGCGCATGATGCCCTTGGGCGTGGCGCAGCCATAAGCGTGCTCGCCCATGGCCATGCGGCCAAAGCCGAGACAGGTAACGCCGTCCACGTCCTTGCCCAGGGCGATGGCGTCAAAGCACAAGCGCTCGTCGATCTGTTCCGGCACCGGGTGCTGCAGCAGAATGCCATGCACGTCCGGATTGGCATTGAGCTCCTCGATACGCTGCAGCAGTTGCTCGGTGGTGGTCTCCTGGGGCAACTCGATGGCCTGGGAATCCATGCCGACGCGGCGGCAGGCATTGCCCTTCATCTTTACATAGGTGGCGGAGGCCGGATCGGTGCCCACCAGAATGGTGGCAAGGATCGGCGTGCGGCCGCCGGAAGCGGCTTTCAGGGCTTCCACCCGTTGTGACATCTCTTGCTCGAAGCGTTGAGCCAGGGCCTTGCCGTCCAGAATCTGCGCGCTCATGGGTCTCTCTTGGTCCTTGGAACATATAAAAGGAAAGCGGTGGGAATCGCGCGGCGATTCTCGCACGGTCGGCGGGTTGGAGCAAAAAATCGCCGGGAGCGATTTTTGATGTCGCCTTGGCGACGGCCCACAGGGTGACCGCCATGGACGGTGGTCACAAAAAATCGCCGGGAGCCATTGCTGTCTCACCGTTGTGGAGCGGGTCGCTAACACGCAACACGCAACACGCAACAC
>NZ_AQPF01000017.1:0-77393 GCF_009846745.1 Alcanivorax xiamenensis
GTCCGGCGTCCGACTTTCGACCCTCCCGCGCTTCCGTCATAATGCGCTCCCCGAACGGCCGGGAGCGCCCCATGACCGAGCAACGAGACGACATCTACGCCCAACAGCGCGAACGCATCGAACGGTTTTCCTTCGATGAGCGGGTGGTGCGTGTCTTCCCCGACATGATCAAGCGCTCGGTGCCCGGTTACGCCACCACCATCGACATGATCGGGGTGCTGGCGGCACGGTACGCCCAGCCGGATACCTGCCTCTATGATCTGGGCTGTTCCCTGGGGGCCGCGACCCTGGCCATGGCGGCTCTGACGCCGCCGGATAAAGGCACGCTGGTGGCGGTGGACAACTCCCCGGCGATGATCGAGAAGGCGCGGGACCTGTTGCGGGATCAGGGCTTGCGGGACCGGGTCCAGTTGCGCCAGACGGATGTGGCGGGGATGAGCTTCGAGCCCACCTCGGTGGCGGTGCTCAATTTCACTCTGCAATTCATTCCCCTGGAGCAGCGCGATGGGCTGATTCAGCGTCTCGCCGATGCCACCCGCGAGGGCGGCATTCTGGTGCTGTCGGAGAAAATCCGCTTCGAGGACGCCGCCGAGAACGCCCTGCAAAGCGAGTGGCATCATGCGTTCAAGCGCAACAATGGCTATTCGGATCTGGAAATCAGCCAGAAGCGCAGCGCCATCGAGGACGTATTGTTGCCGGAAACTCTGGCTGCCCATGAAGAACGGCTGCGCCGGGCCGGTTACCATGAAGTGCGGGTCTGGTTCCGCTGCTTCAACTTCATGTCCCTGGTGGCGATACGTTGATGCGGACTTATCTGACCGTGTTGGGCGAGGCCCTGGAGCAACACCTCGGTGAAGCGGCGGAGTCGGTGTTGGCGCTCAGCCGGGAGCGTCTGGTCGAACGCCCCCACGGGGATCTGCCGCGCTGGCTGACGGCGCTGGAGCGGCTGCCGCCGGGGCCGGCACCCTGTGACTTTGCCCGGGATACGGTGACCATCGGCGAACCCGGCGCGGCCGGGGATACCGAGGCCCTGCACCAGGGACTTACCGGTCTGATCCCCTGGCGCAAGGGCCCTTTTTGCTTCTTCGGCGAGCATATCGACACCGAATGGCGGTCGGACTGGAAATGGCAGCGAGTGGCGCCGCACCTCAGCGACCTGCGCGGCCGGCGCGTGCTGGACGTGGGTTGCGGCAGTGGCTACCACGGCTGGCGCATGATCGGCGCCGGCGCCGACTGGGTACTCGGCATTGATCCCACCATCCTGTTTCTGGTGCAGTATCTGGCCGTGCGCCGCTACGCATCGGCGGCGCCGTTCTCGTTCGCGCCGTTGCGGATGGAGGAATTACCGGCGTCTCTGCAAGCCTTCGACACGGTGTTCTCCATGGGGGTGCTGTATCACCGCCGTTCGCCGCTGGATCACCTGCTGGAATTGCGTGATGCCCTTCGTCCCGGTGGCGAACTGGTGCTGGAAACCCTGGTGGTGGAAGGCGATGAGCGTACCGTACTGATCCCCGAAGGTCGCTATGCCGCCATGCGCAATGTGTTTTTCCTTCCCAGCACCGCTCAATTGTCGACCTGGCTGCGACGCACCGGCTTCGATCAGGTGCGCTGTGTGGATGAGTGCGTCACCACCACCGACGAGCAGCGCGCCACAGAGTGGATGCGCTTTCAGTCGTTGCCGGATTTCCTCGACCCGGACGACCCGTCCCGTACCCGCGAGGGGCTGCCTGCACCGCGCCGGGCAGTGATGATCGCGCGGCGAGCCCCCTGACCGCCGCTCTCGGCCGAGCCGTCCCGGCAGCCATGCCGGCGGCGGAACACAGGAGTATCATGGCGCTATTCACCCGGGGTGCGAGGTTGCCATGTTGTCCGTTCTGATCGTTGCGTTGTCCAGTTCCGCCCTGACGCTGATCGTGGTGTCGCTGTGGGGGCATTTCTATTTTCAGCCGAAGCTGCGCCAGACCCTGGAAAAGGATATGGAAAAACAGGCCCGCCAGGCCGCCGAAGTGATTGGCGAAAGCGTGGAAGCGGCGGTCAAACGCGGCCTCGCCGACGGCCTTCGCAACCTGCCCACCCGTGAAATCCTGGAAGAAACCAGCCGCAGCCTGGCCCGCTCCGGCAGCGAGATCGTCGGCGAGCGATTGGGGAAGTTCTTTGGGAAGAAGGAACGGTGAAGATAGTTGACAGTTGATAGTGGACAGTTGGCAACGGAAAGAAATGCGGAAGTGCAAAAACCATTTGCGTATCAACAAAGTCGACTCATGCCTTTTCTGTGGGAAGCTTGCTTGCAAGCGAATGTCGCCAAGCGCTTGAACGAACCCCATTCGCTTGCAAGCAAGCTTCCCACAGCGGCTAAAGTCCACCTGTTTTTGTTTTCCGCTGTCAACTGTCCACTATCAATTGTCAACTGTTCCTGTTTCCCCACAGCCTGCCCAGCAGCAGGGCCAGCCCCAGGCTGAGCAGGGTCAGGGACAGGTAGTCGTGGGACAGGGTTTGCCAGAGGCCGTGCCAGTCCCCCTGGACGCGTATGAACGCGGTGCTGATCAAGCCCAGGCCGATCAGCAGAAAAGCCAGGTCCAGCCGGCGTGACCGGCGCAGTTCCTGGCGCATTTGCCGCAACTCATTCAGCAGGTCTTCCTGCAGCAGCCGCTGATCCGCCAACTGAGCGGCCAGTTCGCCGACCTGGGTGGGAAGGGTGGCCAGGCGTTCCAGCCAGGCCGGGTCTTCCCGGCGCAGCAAGGCGAGCAGATCGTGCAGGCGCACGTGATCATCGAGCCAGTTCCGGACCAGCGGCCACAGGCTGAATTCGCTGATCATTTGCTCGAGCCGCAGCAGCAGATCCTCGGGGCCGGTGATGCGCAGTTCCTCACTGCTGCTGTTGGGGGCCAGCAGCCAGTGGAGCAGGGCGCCGAGAGGGGCGCGGATACGCACATCCACCTGGCCTTCATAATCGGTGAGCAGTTCGATACCGTCGGCGTAGATCAGCACATACAACACCCAGCGCGGTTGATCGCCACGTAAACGCACCACGGTGCCGTCCAGCGCCGCCAATTGATCACGGCCGCGGCCGTGGGCGGTGAGCACCTGATTGAGCAGGGTTTCCAGGGTGCCGTAGAGCAGCAGTCCGGAAAGTCCGGCGGTGGTGGGTGAAGCGGGCATGCCTGTCCTTATAACGTGTGCCTGATGGTATTGGGGAGAACCCCCGACAATGCAGTATGGCTTGTCGGCGGTGGAGTTGCCAAAAATTACGCGATAGTGGTGTCCGGAACGACCCTCGTGCCTATACTAGGACCTGTTCCCGGGACCTTAAACAGGCTTTTCGGACATCACATTGGCTGTTTTGACTCGGTACGGCGGTTACACGAACTGTTCGCCGGGAAGCTTGATCGTTAGAGTACTCCAGACTGGCGCCCGCCGTGCCGTTGGTAACCGATGCCAGGGGAGTCTTTACCCAGATGTTGGATTCTTTCTTTTCCCACCCGGACTTCTGGAAGTTATTCAGTATTCCGTTTATTGCCGGGGCGGTCGGTTGGATCACCAACTGGGCGGCCGTGCAGATGACGTTCTACCCCCTTGAGTTCATCGGTATCCGTCCAATCTTCGGCTGGCAGGGCATCATTCCGTCCAAGGTGGAGAAGATGGCCGGCATCGTGGTGGAGAAAACCCTGCAGAAGCTCGGCAGTCTGGATGAGTTCTTCCGCGAGATGGAGCCGGAGAAAATCGCCGCCCACCTGACCAAAAGCATCCAGGCGCGAATGGAGGAATACGTCGACGAGGTGATGACCGAGCGCAACTCCGTGCTCTGGGAGAACCTCCCCCTGGTGGTGCGCCGCCGTGTTTACAGTCGTGCCCGGCGAGCCATTCCCGCGGTGATGGACAATGTGGTCGAGGACATTAGCCGCAACCTGGAAAGCCTGGTGGACATGAAGCACATGATCGTCAGCCGCATGCGCGAGGATAAGGCGCTGATGGTGCAGATGTTCAAGGAAGTGGGTGAGCCCGAGTTCCGCTTCGTCACCAACTCCGGCTTCTATTTCGGTTTTCTGTTCGGTTTGATCCAGGTGCCGGTGTTTATTTTCGTGCCCGGCAACTGGGTGCTGCCGTTGTTCGGCTTTATCGTCGGTATCGCCACCAACTGGTTGGCCCTGAACGTGATCTTCCGGCCGCTGAATCCGGTTCGGGTGGGGCCATTCCGGGTCCAGGGGCTGTTCCTGAAACGCCAGAAGGACGTGGCGGAATCGTTTGCCCGGCTCACCACCGAGGAACTGGTGACGCTGCGCAATATTATGTATCAGGTGGTCAATGGGCCACGTGGTGACCGCACCAAGGCGTTGATCAAGCGTCATCTGAAGCCGCTGCTCAGTGGCGGCGTGGTGCGTACCGCGGCGCAGCTGACGGTAGGGCCGGGTGGCTACGCCGACCTCAAGCGCGCGGTGGAAGACAAGGCGGTGGATCTGGCGGTGGAGCCGTTCGAGGACGACAACTTCAACCGCGAACGCAGCTCCATCATCGAGCGCCTGATGTGTGACCGGATGCAGGCGCTCAGTTCCGAGGAATTCCAGGATCTGCTGCGCCCGGCCTTCCAGGAGGATGAGTGGATCCTGATTCTGGTGGGGGGGTTCCTTGGCGCCATGGCCGGGTTGGCGCAGTTGATCTTCGTGTTCGGGGTGGCCTGATCATGACCTCCCTGAGCCTGACTCCGGCGACCCTGGCGATGCTGCTGGTGGGCTGTGCCCTGATCTCCTCCCTGATCACGCTGAGCGTGGTGGGGCTGGCGGTGAAGTTCCGTCTCTGGCCGGCACTGGAACGTCATATCGACCGGCGCCTGGAGCAGGCGGGGCAGCGGCTGGAAGAGCGTCTGCGCCGCCGTGTCAGCGGCCTGGCCAAGGATCTGGCGAAGGGCGTGGGCGGTCTGGTGGTGGGGCGTCGGTCCCGCGAAGACGATCCCGGTCCGGACGCCTGAAGACGCCCTCTGTAGGACAATTCCCCCCGCCTTCCCAAGTGCTTTCCCTTATACTGTAAGGCGTTTTTCACAGCGTGCCGGTGAAGACCAGGGCGGTGCGCGCTTTCGGGAGAAGCATCATGTCCGATCAATCCAAGGACAATAATCAGGAAAAAAAAGACGAACGCGGCCCTCTGCGCAGCCTGTCCGGTGCTTCCCGGGATCTGCGTAAATACACCCATCAGATCTGGCTGGCCGGGCTTGGCGCCTTTGCCCGTGCGGAGGAAGAAGGCAGTGGTTTTTTTGATGCGTTGGTGGAAGCCGGTCGTCAGGTGGAAAAGCATACCCGTGAGAAAGCCCCGCGGGTGGAAGACATCAAGGAGCGGGTTCGTCATCACACCGGTGAGACCATGGACCGCATGGAAAAAGCCTTTGATGACCGTCTGAGCAAGGCGCTGTCGCGATTGGGCATTCCCAACAAGCGGGAAGTGGAGGCGTTGCAACGCCGGGTCCAGGAGCTGACAGATGCGCTGGAACGGATGGATGACGAGGAACCAGAGTCCGAATCCAAACCCCGGGACCCGGAATAAATCGTGTTCCCGGGATTGCCGTAGTCCCCCAAATTAGCGCCGTATTCGCTGGCAGGCGAGCTTCCCAGAGGGCTTATGGAACCGCTGTGGGAAGCTGGCTCGCCAGCGAATGGATTGGCCAGTGGATTGACTGTAAGCCGGTCATTCCAAACCGGGGACAGCCGCACGGCTCTTTTCCCCCGTCTATCGCCAGCTTATTCACATAGTTATCCACAGATGCGTTCGGTGTGCTTCACAAGGACGCGGCGAGTTATGAAAAATAACGCTTTTCAGCCACAGGGATGACCTGGAACAGGGCGGGGGCGAAAAATCGGGACCTTGGCGTCTGTTCACTATTGACATCGGCAAATCGGTCCGAAACTGTGCACAGCTCGTGGTGGGATGAGAAAGGCGGTAACAAAGCCGCCCAGAAGGTCTAAAGTGCTTAAAGATGGCCTTATAACTAATTGAAAAATAAAGAATTTCTTTAATTGGTCAAAAAAACGTCAAATTGCGCAACCTCCCCTTATTAAGCTGTCATGGGGTGTTTTCCTCACTTTCTCAACAGGGTTATCCACAGTATCTGTGGAAAACCAGTATGGCCGTTCCAACTCTCTGATTTTTCCTCCGCCGGGACGGTCAAAATCACACCAATAAACAAGTAGTGGCGTACTGTCTGGCATGTGAGTCTTCGCGCACCGGTTATGCACCGGATTATCCACAGAAGCTGTGGGTAATCTCAAGCGAAGCCGCTGAGTAATCCCCCGTCCACCAGGAACGATGTACCGGTGATGTAGGAAGCCTCATCGGAGGCCAGCCAGACCGCCACCCTGGCCACTTCCTCCGCCGAGGCAATGCGACGTACACCACGAACCAACTGATTGGCCCGCGCCACCGCTTCCGGGTTGCTGCCGGTGGCGCGCCGGAACATGGGCGTATCGGTGATGCCCGGCGCCACCACGCAGGCGCGCAGGCCCTGGGCGGCGTAGTCCAGAGTGGCGCTTTGCGCCAGCGCTTCCAGGGCGGCCTTGCTGCTGGCATAAGCGGCGCCACCCGGGCGCGTGGCATAGGCATGTTGGGAAGAGGTGATGATGATGCGCCCGGCGCCGCTCTCCAACAGTGGCGGGATCTGATACTTCATCGCCAGGAACACGCCGCGCAGATTGGTGTCATGGATGCGCTCCCAGTCCTCAAGCGTCAATTGATGCAGGGGTTTGAACAGCACCTCGCCGGCGTTGTTATAGCCCACGTCCAGACGGCCGTAGTGATCCAGGGTCTGCTCGATGAAGGCTCGGACCTGTTCCGGCCGGGTGACATCCGCTTCTATATAGAGCGCCTCGCCGCCCTGTCGGGTGATGTGTCGCTGTACTTGTTCGCCCAGCGCGGTGCGCCGGCCGCAGAAGGTGACCCGGGCGCCTTCGGCGGCGAACAGGCGGGCGGCGGCGGCGCCGATGCCGGAGGTGGCGCCGGTGATGGCGACGACCTTGCCGTTGAAACGGCCTCGCTGGCGCGGCGGTGTCAGGGGGGAGTCCGCCAGGGCGGAGCCGGCGGAGAGGGCGGCCAGTCCGGTGGTACCCAGCTTGAGAAAGCGGCGACGATCCGGGGTCATCGATTCATACCTTCGTGATGGTCAATGGGGTTCTCACTTTGCCCCTTGGCAAAATGGGGATAAATCGGTCCGTTCGCATGGTATTTTTGACGCCGAGTCATTAATGCGTGTTTGGCAAGGCGGTCTTCATGTCCCTGGAAACCACGGAAATCAGTGTCTTCGTCAGTGTGGTCAGGCTCGGCAGTTTCGCCCGCGCCGCCGAGGAGCATGGCATGACGCCATCCGGAGTGAGCCGTGTGGTGTCCCGTCTGGAGGAGCGGCTGGCGGTGCGTCTGTTGCAGCGGTCAACACGACGGTTGTCCCTGACCGAGTCTGGTGCCGCCTTGTTCCGGCGCGGCCAGCGTGTTCTGCATGAGCTGCAACAGGCGGAAAGTGAGGCCACCGCCGCCAGCCGGCATCCCAAGGGGGTTATCCGCGTCAACGCACCGGTGGTGTTTGGGCGGCAGCATATCGTGCCGTTGCTGAAGCCGTTGCGTGACCGCTATCCGGAGCTGTCGATCGAGCTGGAGTTGAGCGATCGCTTCATTGATCTCATCGACGAGGGGGTGGATCTCGCCATTCGCATTGGCGCGTTGGAGGATTCCCGTCTGGTGGCGCGCCGGCTGTGCTCTAACCGGCGTTTGCTGGTGGCCAGCCCGGCCTACATCCGCCGCCATGGCGCACCCCGCGAACCGAGCGAATTGAGCGAGCATCATTGCCTGATTTTCACCGCGCTGGAGCGGCCCCGCCAATGGCGTTTGTCGGGGCTGGAAGGGGTGGTGTCGGTGCCGGTCGCCGGCCCCGTGGTCTGTAATAACGGGGAGGTGCTGACCGAGGCCGCCAAGGCGGGGCTCGGTATCGCCATGGGGGTGACGTTCTCCATTGCCGACGCGCTGCTTTCCGGTGATCTGGTGCGGGTGCTGCCGGAGTATGAATTCGAACCCTCGGCGGTGCATGTGGTTTACCCGTCGGCACGGCAGCTCTCGCGTAAAGTGCGGGCGGTGGTGGACTTTCTGGCGGAGTCCTTGCCGGGGCCGCCGTCCTGGGATCTGGCGTTGCGCGGCAAGGTAGTGGGCTTCGAGCCGGCGCCCTGAGTCGCGATAGGTTCAACGACCGCCTGTTCTGAAGGCACGAGTGTGTTCTGCATTCGCTGCCAAGGCAGCTTCCAACAGCAGCTTCGTAGTTCCCTTTGTGGGAAGCTGCCTTGGCAGCGAATGGTGTGCCGGCGGATTGTGAGATAAAAGATTAATGAGCCTCCGGCAAGAATGCCTTGAGGTACTGGGGCTGTTTCATGGTTCCGCCGCCGCCTAGTCTGGGACCTCATGAACCTGGAGGAGAAACGGATGAGAAAAGCGGCGGGTATTTTTCTACTGTCGACAGGGTTGGCAACGGGCGCCCGGGCGGAATTGGCGCCGGAAGATCTGGTCTATCAGTTGGCGCCGACCACCGCGTTGAGCGCCGGTCTACTTGAAGGTAATACCCGCTTCAGCCGCATGCTGGCACTGGGGGACTTTGGCCTGGGCGCTTTGAGCCCGGTGGAAGGCGAGATCATCGTGCTGGGCGGCGAGGTGTATCAGGCTGATCCGGAAGGCCGTATCAGAGCCGTGTCGGATCAGGAGCAAACCCCGTTTCTGACGGTAAAGCGGTTTACCCGGGATCAGCGCTTCACTTTGTCGCAAGTGCGGGGAATGGCGCACCTGGCCCGTGCTCTGGATGCCCGGCTGCCATCGGCCAACGGCGTTTACGCGGTGCGGCTGGACGGGCGGTTTGAGACTCTGAGGTTGCGCAGCGTGCCCCGGCAAAAGCCGCCGTATCGGCCCATCGATCAGGTGGTGGCCGGGCAGAATCTGTATGAGCTTACCGATGTGGAGGGGACGCTGGTGGGATTCCGGTTGCCGGCTTACCTGGCGGCGGTCAGCGGTGCCGGCTATCACTTCCACTTCATTGACCGGGCGCGTCGCCGGGGCGGTCATCTGCTGGATTTGCGAGGCGAGGCGCTGACCGTGTCGGTGGACCAGGGAGCCGGAGTGACGTTGCTGTTGCCGGAAGACGAGGCCTTCGCCGACGCCGACCTGCGTTTGGACCCGCAAAGCACGGCCCGCTTTCAGCGAGCCGTGCGGGGGGAGAAGTAACGACGCGTTTATTGGCCGTACTGGCTGACATCCACTTTTGAGTAAACCTCGTCCCAGTACAGGTCCGCCAATGCGTCGCTGCTGTCCACGTCCTTGACCAATGTCATCCATTTTTCCAGCAGAGGGCGGAAGGTGGCGATCATCTCCGCGGCATCGTCCACGCCGTATTTCTTCTGGTAGTTGGTGGCGATGGTTTCCATGTCTTTTTCGATGAACTGTTCGGCGGTGCTGACCAGGGCATCGTCGGCCTCGTGCATGGCGATGCCTTTTTCTTTCGCCTGTTTGAGTGCGCGCTCGTCATCCACCCGGTAGTTCCAGGTGGTGTGTGCGTTGGAGTCGGCGGCGGCGTGCAGCAGCGCTTTACGTTGTGTCTCGGTGAGCCCCTGCCAGACTTTCCGGTTGGTGCTCAGGGACAGGCCGCCATAGATACCAAGGGGCGCGCCCAGGGTAATGTCGGTGGTGACCTCCATCAGGTTGAAGCTGATCAGCTCCGCGGCCGCTTGCATGGTGCAGTCCACTGCACCCTGGCTCAGGCCCTCGTAGATCTCGTTCACCGACATGGTCACCGGCGTGGCGCCCAGCGCTTCGGCCGCCCGGGCCCACTGCGCGCCGCCCACGCGGACCCGCTTGTCGCTGAGGTCCTTGAGAGTATCCACGGGCTTGTTGCAGAGAAAATAGTAGGGAGACGCCGCCGAGCCGCCGCTGAACACATGATCGTGAGCTTCCCATTCCGCGACGCATTCCGGGCAGTGCTCGAAGACGAACTCGCTGACCGCGCCAGCGTAGGCCAGGTTGGACAGGGATTTCGGGGCGCCCATCAGATCGGTGAGCATGGTCAGTTCGGCCACCAGATTAGTGCGCGGATACTCGGACGGGAAATAGGGGTAGATCATCGAGCCGATGTCGGTCATGCCTTTTTCCACTCCGCCGGACATCTCCGCGAAGCTGAGCAGCGACATCATATAAACCTTGGCGGTGAGATCGCCATCGGAGTATTCCTTCAGGGACTTGGCGAAATGTTCCGCCGACAGGCCGCCGATGGAGTTGGGCGCTGATCCGGTGGCGAAACGCAGCTGTTCCGCGTTGGCGCCGGAAGTCAACAGCAGGGCGGCGAGCGTGACAAGCAGGGTGGGGAAAGCGGGGCCGCGACGGGAGGTCGCGCCCCATGAACGAAATACCGACATGGGAATGTTCTCCTTCTTATATGACCCGGGATGGGCCTTTCATCCTGTCGGTGGAGAGAGGCAATTAACGTCGTCGGAATGGACGATTATCCGGCTCTGGTGACATCCGCGCCGACATCGTTCGATCCGACGATGGTCACGGCGTGGCCAGGGGGTTTAATGGGACAGGCAGGGCAATAACAAGGACAAGTCATGATTTTGCATTCCCGGCAGTGGATCGATCACTACCTCGATGAGGGGCGTTGGGGCCAACGCACCTTATTGGAGCAATTCGACCAGAACCGCGCGGCCAACCCGGATCGTGAGGCGGTGGTGGATCCACCTGACCGGCCGGATCTGGTCGGTACGGCGGCCCGGTCATTGAACTACCGGACGTTTGGCCGGGCGGTGGACGCCACCGCCGCGGAACTGGCCCGGCGTGGACTTGGAAAGGACGATATCGTGGTGGCCCAGCTTCCCAATGTCTGGGAACTGGCCATGCTCTATCTGGCGGTGGCCCGCGCCGGTGGGGTTCTCACCGCACTGCCGTTGCAATGGCGAGCCACCGATGTGGGCTATGTGCGGGAGCTTACCGAAGCCCGCCTGTACATCGCCGCCGATCACGCCAAGGGCTTTGACTACATCGCCATGGGCAGGACGCTGGGCTTCGAGCAGTGTCTGTCCCTGGCGGAGCTGACCGCCATTGCCGAAGGGCCGGTGGGGCCGCCGCCGCCGGTGACGGTGGACGCCAATGATATCTTCACCCTGTGCTGGACCTCCGGGACCGAGTCGCGACCCAAGGGCTGTCCTATGAGCCACAACAGCTGGTTCTCCCATATCGGTCCGCTGATGCGGACCTCCGGGCTGCGGGAAGGAGACCGGCAACTGTGCGTGGCGCCGCTGGTCAACATGACCGCTCTCGGTGTCAATTACGTGTCCTGGTTGGTCTCCGCCGGTACCTTGGTGCTGCATCATCCTCTGACCATGCCGGTGTTGTTGGAGCAACTCTCCGAGCAGGACATTCACTTCACCATTCTGGTGCCGGCGGTATTGAACATGATCGCCAAGCTGCCGGACGTGGACCGGATTGATCTGTCCTCGGTGCGCGCCATCACCACCGGCTCGGCGCCGCCGTCACTGTGGACGCTGCGGGAGTTCAAACGCCGCTGGGGCATTGAGATCATCAACATCTGGGGGCAGAACGAAGGCACCTGCCTGATTGCCGGACCGGCGGATGTACCGGAATTGGAGCGGCGGGTGGATCACCTGCCGTTCTGGGGCAGGGCCGGCTGCCACTGGCCGTCCGGCGTGGATGGGGTAAGCGTCAAGCTGCTCGATGACGACGATCGGGAAGTGACCGGGCCGGGGGAGATCGGTGAATTGTGTTACCGGGCCCCCAGTTTGTTCGCCGGTTATTTCAAGCGGCCGGATCTGACCGAAAAAGCGTTCACCGACGATGGTTACTTTCGTACCGGTGATCTGTTCATGATTCGGGATCGGTCCCATGTCGGTTTCCATGATCGAAAGAAGGACATGGTGATTCGGGGCGGCTTCAATATTTCCAGCGCTGAAGTGGAGAACGCGGTGCAGGCGCACCCGGCGGTACTGGACGCGGCGGTGATTCCGCAACCGGATGAAGTGATGGGGGAACGGGTATGTGTCTGCGTGGTGCCGCGGGAGCCGGCGTCGCCGCTCTCCCTGGAAGACATCCGCGGTTTCCTTCGTGAGTCCGGGATGAGCCTGTACAAGCTGCCGGAGGCGTTGCGCATCGTCGATGCGATCCCCCGCAATCCGGTGGGCAAGATACTGAAACGACAGTTGCGGGATGAGGTGGGGTAGGGACGGCGGTTGTTTTCACCCTCTCCCTTGAGGGGTTAGGGAGAGGGTGAAAGAATAACGACAAACAGACTCAGAAACGATATTCGCCGCCGTCGATGCCTTTCTGCGTGTCTTCGTTGAGGCGCTGGTAGCAGCTCTCGCCGGGCAGCAGCACGTAGACCGGATCGCTGTGCTTGCCGAGATCGTACTTTTCGTCCTTCAGCTTGTTTTTCTGGTGTTTGAAGGTGCCAGTGGTTTCTACTTCGTGATCGGTGATGCGCAGAAACACCGGAATGGCGTAGGGCGGCAGCTCGCGTTTGAGGTAGTCGCACAGAGCCTGGAAGTCCACGTCATCATGGGGGCGGTCCAGACGCAGCTCGGCCATGCCGGCGCGGCCGTTGGTGTCGGGGATTTCCACGCCGTACACCACGGACTCGACGATGGACTCAAAGCCGTCCAGTATCTGCTCCACTTCAGTGGTGGAGACGTTTTCCCCTTTCCAGCGGAAGGTGTCGCCGAGGCGGTCCACGAACTGGGCGTGTCGGAAGCCGATATCGCGCATCATATCGCCGGTGTTGAACCAGGCGTCGCCTTTCTTGAACACGTCGCGGAAAATCGCCTTTTCGGTTTTTTCCTTGTCGGTGTAGCCGTCGAACGGGGTCTTGTCGGTGATCTCGCCGAGCATCAGGCCGGATTCGCCCTTGCCCACCTTGATCATGAAGCCCTTGGCGTCGCGCATGGGCTGGTCCGCTTCCTTGTCGTACTTGACGATGGCGTAGCTGACCGGGGAGAAGCCCACGGTGTTGTCGAAATTGAATACGTTGGTGAAGGCCACGTTGCCCTCGGAGGAAGCGTAGAACTCCTCCACGCGCTCGATACCGAAACGTGCCTTGAAGTCTTTCCAGATACCCGGACGCAGACCGTTGCCGACAATGGTATGCACGCGGTTGTTGCTGTCGTCGGCTTTGCGCGGCTGTTCGTGCAGGTAACGACACAACTCGCCGACATAGCCGAACGCGGTGCAGTTATGCTGACGGATATCGTCCCAGAAGCGGCTGGCGGAGAACCGGCGTGCCAGCACCAGGCCACCACGGGCGGCGATCACCGAGGCCCAGCAAATGACCATGCCGGTGGCATGGTAGAACGGCAGGGTACAGTAGAGGCGGTCGTCCTTGTCCAGGCGCACGGCGGAATAGCCGAAAGCCCCGAACGCCTTTTGCCAGCGGCCGTGGTTGAAAACCACCGCCTTCGGCAGACCGGTGGTGCCGGAGGTATAGATGTAGAACAGCGGATCCTTGAGGCGGCTTTGATTGGTGCCGGCCGGGTTCTCGCTGGAGCAGTTCTGGATCTCGGTGGCCAGGTTCTTGTAGCCCTCCGGCGCTTCGCCCGGGTTCTGCAGGGTGTCGGCATCGGCCAGGTAAAAGAAGTTGGTTTTCAGATCCAGCTCGTCGCGGATTTCCTCGACGGCGTCGATCAGTTCGCCGCCGATGATGGCGGCCTTGGGTTCCACCAGATTAATACTGTGGGTGAGGACCTTGCCACGCTGGGAGGTGTTCACCAGGGCGGCGCAGATGCCCAGTTTGGCGCAGGCCAGCACCGTGGCCACCAGTTCCGGACGGTTCTCGATATCCACCACCACGGTGTCGCCTTTCTTCAGGCCAATGGAGGCGAAGTAATCAGCGATACGGTTGGCCCAGGCGTTGAATTGCCGGTAGGTGAGTTCGGTGTCCTGATGGATAACGGCAATGCCGTTGGGGTTGGCGGCGGTGGCGGCCTCGAATTCGACACCCAGCCCCAGCGGCTTGGTGGTGTCGGTGATCTTGCTCATTTTTGAGCCCTTCAACAGCCCGGGCAGGTTGGCAAGGATCTCGGGAACCTTCGACAGAATCTTCGGCAACGTAATGACGTCGGCGCTGCTCATGGCATCTCCACTCTCTGATTCTCTAATGTTCTTGGAATACCCGGGTCGCGCCGGGAGTCCACTACCAGCAAAGGGCTGAAAAGGGCTTCTCCGAGGGCGCGCGGCCGCCTTCTCCGGCGATGGAGGAGGGGGCTCGTGATAACTCGGAGATGACCAAATATTCGCGGCGAACAATCGTAAGTTGACCGCTAATGGGGGCTACCATAACCGGCGCTCCGGAGGCGGGCAAGCAGTGATCGAACGGACCCGCCGGTCACCGCGTTGATTGGTTAAAACTTCACCAAACATGGCAAGGAAACCCCACGCCAGTCGCCATTCAAACACAGCCCGCGGATCAGAGCATTTGCCCGACCGCCGGGCAACCGCGTCAGGCCGGGCCGGTGTCCGCTTCCAGGAGCACCAGCAACTGCTGGCGCCGCACCTGATCGCCCATCGCCACCGCTACCTCGGTCACGGTGCCGTCGCAGTCGGCCTTGAGCACGTGCTCCATCTTCATCGCCTCCATCACCGCCAGCACCTGGCCGCGCTGTACCCGGTCGCCAACGCTGGCGGACAGGCTCACCACGGCGCCGTCCATGGGCGCGCTCAGCCGGCCGGAGCCGGGGCCGTCCAGGCTGGCGGCGGGCAGGTGGGTCAGATCCTGGAAGGACGCTTTGTCGGCGCCCTGTTGCAGCCACAGTTGGTCGCCGTGTTGGCACCATTGGAAGCGGCGGCGGATGCCATCCACTTCGGCGATCACGGAGTGGTCATTCACCTCCCGCGGAATCACCGTCATTTCACCGTCGACCCGGTCCCCGCGAAGCGTGAGGGTCCGGCTGTGCTCGCCACATCCCAATGTCAGCGGCTGTGCGCCAAGGATACTGGATTGCCAGCCACGGCCGGGCCCGGCCGGGCGCCGGTCCTGTTGCCGGGCGAGCAGTAGTGCCGCCACCGACCACAAGGCATCGCCGGGCGTTGTCGGCGTGAGACTGGGGTCGTCGGCGAAATCGGCGCCAATAAAGGCGGTGGTGGCGTCACCGGCGGCGAACACCGGGTGGCGTAAAATGGCGGCCAGGAACGCGCGGTTATCGTTGACGCCGGCCAGCACCGTGTCTTCCACCGCCCGCAGCAAGCGGCGCCGGGCTTCGTCACGGGTGGCGCCGTGGGCGATGATCTTGGCCAGCATCGGGTCGTAGTGGCTGCCCACCTGATCCCCTTCACGCAGGCCGTGATCCACCCGCACGCCTTCGCCACCGGCGGGACGCCAGCGTCGTACCGGGCCGGTCTGGGGCAGGTAGCCCTGGGCCGGGTCCTCGGCGTAAAGGCGAACTTCCATGGCGTGGCCGTTCAGAACAACCTGATCCTGGGTCAGCGGCAGGCTTTCCCCGGCGGCCACTTTCAATTGCCAGGCCACCAGGTCCTGGCCGGTGACCAGTTCGGTAACCGGGTGTTCCACCTGCAGACGGGTGTTCATCTCCAGAAAGTAGAACTCACCGTCGGTGCCGAGCAGGAATTCCACTGTGCCCGCGCCCACATAGCCGCAGGCGCGGGCGGCGTTGACGGCCGCGTCGCCCATGCGTTGCCGCAGGGCGTCATCCAGGGCCGGGGAAGGGGCTTCCTCCACCACTTTCTGATGACGGCGCTGTACCGAGCAGTCCCGTTCCCCCAGATGAATGACGTTGCCATGGCGGTCGCCGAACACCTGAATTTCCACGTGTCGCGGCGTGCTCACCGCCCGCTCCAGAATCAGCTCGTCGTTGCCGAAGCTGTTGCGGGCTTCCTGGCGGGCGCTGTTCAACTGCGCCGGAATCTCCGCTTCGTCGGTGACCACGCGCATGCCACGGCCGCCACCGCCGGCGCTGGCCTTGATCATCAGCGGCAGACCGATCCGCCGCGCTTCCCGCAGCAGCGTCTCGTCGCTCTGGTCCTCGCCCTGGTAACCGGGTACACAAGGCACACCGGCTTCTTCCATGGCGATTTTCGACAGCCGTTTCGAGCCCATCAGCCGGATCGCGGCCACCGGCGGGCCGATGAAGGTGATACCGGCGTCCTCGCAGGCCTGGGCGAAGTCGCCGTTCTCGGAAAGGAAGCCGTAACCCGGGTGTACCGCATCGGCGCCGCTGCGGCGGCAGGCATGGAGCAGAGCGTCGATGTTGAGGTAGGAGGCGGTGGCATTGGCCGGCCCGATACAAAGCGCTTCATCCGCCAGCCGTACATGGAGGGCATCGCGATCCGCCTCGGAATACACCGCCACCGTGCGATACCCCAGAGCCTGGGCACTGGCGATGACGCGGCAGGCGATTTCGCCACGGTTGGCGATCAGAATTTTGTCGAAGCTCATGGCGTTGGTTTCCTTTGCTTTATGTCATCGCGGTTCTTTCTGGTATGGAGAGGAGCGCTGGTGTCTGGTAATTCGCTTGCACGCAACACGCAACACATAAAAAGACATACTGGGGCAAAGACTTGTGGTTGCCCGGCGCTGCCGAGCAGTGTGTCGTTTCCAGGCCCGTATTCGCTGCAAGTATGGCGTGAAAGCGTGTTGCGTGTAGGCGTGCAAGCGAATTGCAGGCCCTGTGAACCGCTCGTCCGGCATCACGTCCAATCCGGTGCCCGTTTCTGCACGAACGCCAGTGTGCCTTCCTGGCCTTCCTCGCTGGTGACGGCGTCGGCGAAGTCCCTGGCGGCCTGATCGAGCACCGCGTCGAGGGGCCGCTCCTGCACGCTCAGCACCAATTGCTTGGTCACCCGGTTGGCGTGGGGGGCGCAGCGAAGGATTTGTTCCAGGGTATGCCGCAACCGCTGCTCCAACTCCTCGGTGGAATCGGCGACTTCATGCACCACGCCCAGGGCCCGGGCGCCGTGGCCATCAAAGCGTTCGCCGGTGAGTGCCAGCCGGCGGGCCTGGGTCAGGCCGATGCGGCGTACCACGAACGGGGCGATCTGCGCCGGGATCACGCCGAGGCCGGTTTCCGGCAATCCGAAGCGGGCATCACCGGCGGCCAGCGCCACGTCGGAAACGCAGGCCAGACCAAAACCGCCGCCGAGCACGGCGCCTTCCAGCACGCACACCAGGGCCGCTGGCAGCCTTTCGGCGCGGCTGACCATGGCGCCGAAACGCCGGTTCAGGGTGAAGAACGCCTGATCGTCGCCGGCCGCCGCCTGCTGACGGGCGCCGGCCATGTCCTTGATATCGCCGCCGGCGCAGAAATGGCCGCCGGCGCCACGCAACACCACGGCGCGAACCTCCGGATTGGCTTCCACCCAGTCGAACGCCGCCATCAGCTCATCGACCATGGTCAGGCTCATGGCGTTGCGGCTTTGCGGCCGGTTCAGGGTGACGAACAGGACAGAGCCGTCAGGGTTCAGGGTGATCGTTTCGGTTTCAGGTAGCGTCATAGTTGGTCTCGTTCGTGGGTTATTCTCTTGCACGCATCACGCTTGCACGCTGGCACGCCATACTTGCAGCGAATACGGGCCTGGAAACGGCACATCGCTTGGCAACGCCGGGCAACCACAAGTCTTTGCCCGAGTATGTCTTTTTGCGTGTTGCGTGTTGCGTGTAAGCGTGCTGCGTGCAAGCGTGTCCCAATCAGCGTTTCTTGCCCGGCAGCGTATTCATGGTCTTACAGATGATGCCCAGCATGATCTCGTCGGCGCCGCCGCCGATGGAGCCGAGCCGGCCGTCGCGGTACAGCTGGCTGGCGGGGTTGTCCCACATGAAACCGTTGCCGCCCCAGAACTGCAGGCAGGAGTCCGCGACTTCCCGGGCCAGGCGGCCTACTTTCAATTTCGCCATGGACGCCAGCTGCAGCACATCCTTGCCGTTGATGTAGAGCTCACAGGCGCGGTAGGTGAGGGCGCGCAGAGCTTCCACCTCGGTTTGCAGTTCAGCCAGGCGGAAGTGCACGGTCTGATTGTCCAGCAGACTCATGCCGAACACCTTGCGCTCGCGGGCGTACTCGATGGTTTCGTCGATTACGTGTTCCATGCCCTTGAGGCTGTTGGATGCGGCGAACAGACGCTCTTCCTGGAACTGCATCATCTGCATCATGAAACCCATGCCTTCCTGGCCGATCAGATTGCGTTGCGGCACGCGCACGTTGTCGAAAAATACCTGGGCGGTTTCCGAGGAACGCATTCCCAGTTTGTCCAGTGGTTTGTCCACGGTGATGCCGGCGGCGTCCTTGGGGACCACGATCAGGGATTTGTTGATGTGCGGCTTGTCATCGGAGGTGTTCGCCAAAAGGCAGAAGAAATCGGCGCTGGGCGAATTGGTGATCCACATCTTGGTGCCGTTGATGACGTAGTCATCACCGTCTTTTTTCGCCGTGGTTTTCACCGCCGCCACATCGGAACCGGCCTGCGGCTCGGAAACGGCGATGGAGGCCACCATGTCACCGGCGATGGCGGGAGCGAGATAGTCCCGACGCAATTCATCAGAGCCGAAGCGGGCCAGGGCCGGCGTCGCCATGTCGGTCTGCACGCCCACCGCCAGCGGCACACCGCCGCAATGCACCGTGCCCATCTCCTCGCTCATCACCATGCCGTAGGAATAGTCCAGCCCCATGCCGCCGTACTCCACCGGCTTGGTGACGCCGAGCAGACCCAGGTCGCCCATTTTCTTGAACACGTCATGGATCGGAAAACGGCCCGCCGCCTCCCATTCCTTTACATGCGGGTTGATTTCCTTGTCGACGAATTGGCGTACCGTGCGGCGCAGTTCTTCATGTTCTTGACTGAATTTCATGACACACTCCTGCTATGTGTTCTATTCGATTTGACTGACGTCCAGGCTGATTCTTTAGCCACTGTGGGAGCTTGCTTGCAAGCGAATATCACTAAACGTCCGAGCGAACCCCATTCGCTTGCAAGCAAGCTCCCACAGCGGCTCATTAACTATTCACTGTTAACTGTCAACTTCATTCATAGTCTTGCCACGCCAAAGGTGTTGCCATTGAGCTGGCGGTGTTCCGCCTGACGGCAAATATCCAGAACATAGGCCAGCACCCGGCGGGTATCGCGCGGATCGATGATGCCGTCGTCCCATAAGTGGGCGGTGCCATAGAGCGCGGTGGATTGCGCGTCCAGTTTCTGCGCGGTGCTTTGCTGCAGCATCTCCAGCACTTTCTCATCCGGTTCGATACCGTTGGCCCGCTGTTTGGCTTCGGCGACGATGCGCAGCACCATGCCGGCCTGCTGGCCGCCCATCACCGCCACGCGGGAATTGGGCCAGGCGAAAATAAAGCGCGGATCCAGGCCCCGGCCGCACATGGCGTAGTTGCCGGCGCCATAGGAGCCGCCGATGACAATGGACATTTTCGGCACCCGGGCGTTGGCCACCGCCTGGATCATCTTCGAGCCGTGCTTGATCACGCCGTTGCGTTCGGCGTCGGTACCGACCATGAAGCCGGTGGTGTTGTGCAGAAACAGCAACGGTCGACTGCTCTGGTCACACAATTGAATAAACTGGGCCGCCTTGGCCGCGCCGCGCGGCGTGATCGGCCCGTTATTGCCCAGTACGCCCACGGGTTGACCTTCGATAGCGATCCAGCCGCATACGGTGGCGCCGTCCCAGTCGTTCTTGAAGTCGACGAAGTTGGAATCGTCGGCGATCCGTGCGATCACTTCGCGTACGTCGTAGGGTTTCTTGGCGTCGCTGGGCACCACGCCCAGCAGTTCCTCTTCGTCATAGCGGGGCGGTACCCAATCCCCGGCGGCCGGCGCATCGTCGCGCCAGCCGAGTACCCCCATCAGGTCCCGCGCCTGACGGATGCCGTCGGCATCGTCATCGGCCAGATATTCGGCGGTACCGGCCACTCCGGTGTGCATTTCAGCGCCACCCAGCGCCTCGTCGGTGGCGATCTCACCGGTGGCGGCTTTCAGCAATGGCGGGCCGGCCAGGAACATCTTGGCGCGGTCACGGACCAGAATGACGTAGTCGGAAAGACCCGGCTGATAAGCGCCGCCGGCGGTGGCGTTGCCATGCACCACGGTGATTTGCGGAATACCGGCGGCGGACAGCCGGGCCTGGTTGGCGAAGGTCCGCGCGCCTTCCACGAAGACCTCGGCGGCGTAGTTCAGATTGGCGCCGCCGGATTCCACCAGACTCACCACGGGGAGTTTGTTTTCCAGAGCGATACGTTGCAGGCGCAACGTTTTGTTCAGGCCGGAAGGGGTAATGGTGCCGCCCTTGATGGCGGAATTGGAGGCGGTCACCAGACAGCGCACGCCGGCCACATAACCGATCCCGGCAATACTGCCGCCGCCGGCCTCGGTTCCGTCCTTGTCATCGTGCATGCGATAGCCGGACAGATTCATCAGGCTGAGAAACGGCGAGCCTGGATCGAGCAGACGGGCGACCCGCTCATGGGGCAGCAACTGGCCCCGTTTCTCGAATTTAGCGCGCTTGGCTTCCGAGGCGTCCACCACGCCCTGCTCGATGGCGCGGAACTCCTCCACGGCCTTTAGCATGGCCTCCCGGCTTTCGCGGAAGCTGTCGCTGTTGACGTCCAGGCTGGTTTCCAGTACGGGCATGATCGGGTCCTGTCAGTATTCGCGGATTCAGTCTTGTTTGAAAATGGCGGGCGTGATGGCGCGGTGGAAGCCGTCGAAGGGCTCGCTGCGCTTATGTTCCGGCAACGGGAAAATCGCCACGTTGCCCTGGCTGGCGCCGCCGTCGATACGCAGCGTGTCGCCACTGATGAAGGCCGCGGCATCGCTGAGCAGGAAGCAGATCGCCGAGGATACTTCCGCTTCCACGCCCATGCGTTTCAACGGCACCGCGGAGCGCAGCGTTTTGAGAATGTTCTGGAACGCTTCTGGATAAGTGTCCATGCCAGAGGAGGCAATCCATCCCGGGGCTACTGCGTTCACCCGCACGCCGCAGCATCCCCATTCCACCGAGGCGGTCTTGGTGAAGTTGTCCATGCCGGCGCGGGCGGCGCCGGAGTGCCCCATGCCGGGCATGCCGCCCCACATGTCGGCGACGATGTTGACGATGGCGCCGCCGTGTTGGTTCATACCTTGCGTGAACACTTCCCGGGCCATCACGAAGCCGCCGGTGAGGTTGGTGCGGATCACCGTTTCCCAGCCTTTCTGGCTGATCAGCGCCAGCGGTGCGGGAAACTGGCCGCCGGCATTGTTGACCAGACCATGCACCTGGCCCACCGCCTGGTAGATCTCCGCCACCGTCGTGCGCACCCGTTCCTCTTCCCGGATGTCGCAACTGAAATACAGGGCTTCGCGGCCGGTGTCCTGCTGTATTTCCTCGGCCACCTCGCGCAACTTGTCTTCGCCGCGGCCGATCAGTACCACCCTGGCGCCGAGCGCCGCCAATTCATGCGCGGTGCAACGACCAATACCGGAACCGCCGCCGGTGACAATGATGTTGCGGTCGGCGAACAGGTTTTCCCGAAAGACGGAACGGTAGGGCATGGGTAACAGTCCTTTATAGCTGTGTGGTCGGCTGAAATGTCACTGCGCTTGGCGCTGGGCTGGGCCAGACGCCAGGCGCTAAAGTCAAAACCCGGAGCTGCTGGCGTTGCGGAAATAACAAAGCGTTTTCGTGCTTGCCAGGGCATTGGGGCTGGTTTTGCATTATCGGCGTCCGGCGTCCCTAATATTCCCTGGGCCGGCGGCAGGCGCGGACTCTTAGCGGCCAGCGAACCTTGAAATCGCCCGCTCATGACACCCGCCTTGCTATTTCTTCACTGACCGCCACCGGCATGTCCAGCAACTGCTGCGCGAACGCCTTGCCCTGCGGATCAATGCGCAGACTGGCGATGCCGCCGCCGCCCAGCGCGTTGCGCAGCGAAGGCGTGCATGCCGGGCAGCTCCCAGCGGCTGACCGAGCCGGTTTCCGGATCGAGCACATGCCGCATGTAGTCCGCCACCGCGGCCTCACTCAGCGCCGCGCGTAAATAGGGCAGGTAAACCGGGTCCCGGGCGATAACGCCGATGTTGGCGTGGTTGCCCTTGTCGCCGGAGCGGGCCCAGGCCAGTTTCACCAACGGCACCTCGGTGTCGCCGGAGGCAGTCTCGCCGTCCGTTTGCGGGGCCGGTTTCGTCAGCGGCTCGCCGGCGGGAATGGCCACCGGCAGGGTTTCACCGTTGACGTCCACCGTGACCGGCACCTTCTGTTTACCGATAAGGGTGGAATAAAGACGAATACGGGGCATCGGCTTGGGCCGGCCGCCGACCAGACCGGACAAGCCCGGGGCCATGCCGGTGGCGGCCTGGGCGATTTCCCGGGCGAACAGACCCAGGGCCTTGCGGTCGTCGTGCAGGGCGGCGATTTTCACCACGACTTCGCGGCTGTCCTGGCGGCGCGCCTGGTTGCCGTAGGTGGCCTCGCTGCCGAGGATTTCCACGCTGACATCCCGGAAGGGCGCCAGCCCCGCCTGTTTGAACTGCGCCGCCACCTTGCCGAGGATGGCGTCGGCCACTACTTGGCCCTTGGCGGGGGCGTCGATGCCGCCCATCAGGAAAGAGGCGGTGATGCGTTGGCCGTCGGGGTAGGTAGCGGACACCTTGTAAGTGTCGGTGGGGGGCAGCCCGCGCGCGCCGCTGACTTTGACACGATCCGGCCCGTCCTGGGTGAGAGTGACGTTGGTGAAGTCGCAGACCACGTCGGGAAGGATGTACTGGCGCGGATCGCCGATTTCATAGAGCAGTTGCTCACCGACGGTGGCGGGGGTGACCAGTCCCCCGGTGTCCGCCGGTTTGGTGATCACCACGGTACCGTCCCGGTGGCATTCGGCGACCGGGAAGCCCATGTTGTCGAAGCCGGGCACATCGCGCCAATCGGTGAAGTTGCCGCCGGTGCATTGGGCCCCGCACTCGATCAGATGGCCGGCCAGGGAGCCTTGGGCCAGCCGGTCATAATCGTTGTCGGCCCACTGGAACTCATGCAGCAACGGGCCCAGCACCAGAGCGGAGTCGGCGATACGGCCAGTCAGCACCAGGTCGGCGCCAGCGTCCAGAGCGGCCTTGATCGGCAGGGCGCCAAGGTAGGCGTTCATGGTCACGGTAATTGGCGGCAAGGCCGCGCCGGTGTCCATTTCCCGGCAGTCGGTGAACTCGGCCCGGCGCGGATTAAGATCGTCGCCTTCCACCAGGGCGATGTTCAGCTCGACGCCGGCCTCGGCGAACACCTTGCTCAGTGCATCCCGGCAGGCCCTGAGATTCACGCCGCCGGCGTTACTGATCACCTTGATGCCCTTGTCCTTGATCTCCCGGGCCAGCGGCGCCATCACCTGGGTGACAAAATCGTGGGCGTAGCCGGCGTTGGCGTCCTTCATGCGCGCCCCGGCCATGATCGACAGGGTGACCTCGGCCAGATAGTCGAACACCAGATAGTCGATATTGCCCTGGCGGACCAGTTGGAAGGCGGCGCTGTTGGTGTCGCCCCAGAAGCCGGCGGCGCAACCGATGCGGGTGATGTCGCTCATGATTGTAGGGGCCTGATTCCCGTTGCTTTGGATGAGTTCGTAAGCTACCAAGCAAGCGCTTGGTTTGGCAAGTAGGGAAATGCCTTGATGATCCCGTGCGAGAGCGGGTTCCATGGCCTGGCCATGACTGGCCATGAAGAGAAGCGTGGCCGGTTCACTTAGGCAGGTAGTTTGCTCCGTGCCGTTTAAAGGCATCCGCCAATACGCGCAGGCCCGCCATCCTGGGACCTTGTTTGTGGGTAATGAAGAAAACCTGATTGTGTAATGGCGCGGTTTTCAGGACCAGGGCATGCACTTGCCCTTCTTTTTCTGATCGCCGTACTGCTGAGGTGGGGGCCATGGTGAGCATGGAGGTTGCATTGACGATTGCCAGATTGGCGTAGAACGCGGAAGACTCCAGTTTCGCCTGTGGCGGTGGCAGCTCCGCGGCCAGGAACATCCCCTCGACCATCCGCCGGGTATGAGTGCTGTGCTCAGGCAATATCCATTCCTCGGCCAGTAGCTCCTGCAACCTGACGTTGCGGCGTCTCGCCAGAGGGTGATCCGGAGCACAGGCGACAAGCAGCCCGTCGGTAGTGATGTATTCGAAGTCAAGGTCGGCGAATCGCTCGGATTCGATGGTCCCGGCATTCAGCACCCCGAGAACGCAATCCAGTCTGCCGCGATGCAACAGTTCCAACATGGATCCGGCGGAGGCCTGGTGGAAAGACATGCGCGGCAGAGTGCCTTGTTCCTGCAGGTCTCTTACCACGGCGGGCACCAGAGAAATAGAGGTTACCGGCAGAACACCAATGCGGATCAGCGGCTCCACCACGCTCGCGTTGCTGGCGGTAACCGCCGCATCGAGGGAGGCCAGGGAATGACGCAATCGCTCCAGGGCCATACGGCCGGCGGCGGTGAGGCGGGCACCGCGGGTGGTGCGTTCAAAAAGGGTGGCATTGAATGCCGCTTCGAGGTCGTGGGCCATCCCGGTCACAGCAGGTTGGGTGAGGGATAGCCGATTGGCGGCGGCGGTCAGGGAGCCCGTCTTATCGACCAGTTCGATCAGCCGTAAGTGCTTGATTCTGAGGTGGTCGAGTCGCGACCCGCGTTCAGCCGTGGAAAACTTTGACATAACAATCTCTTATGAATCCATATAATCATCCTAATTTACTCTGATGTCCGGGCTTCGCACAATGCGACACAAGCTTGATCGGGCGGACTCTTTGAATCCGCCCCGGGCAAGGCCATTGAGAATAGCGCCGACTTCGCCACCGGCCGCCAAGAACAAAGGAGACAATATGGAATTTATGCCCCTGAAAGGGATCCGGGTGCTTGATTTTTCGCATGTGATCGCCGGCCCCTTCGCTTCTCACTATCTCGCCCAGATGGGGGCGGATGTCCTTAAGGTGGAAAACGTCAACGGTGGCGATGTGATGCGTCGTAATGCCAAGGGTCCCAGGTCCTACCTGGCCTTTAATGCCGGCAAGAAGCATCTGGCGCTGGACATCACCGGCGAAGAAGGTCGTAAGCGAGTGCTCGATGAGGTGGCACGAGCGGATATCCTGCTGGATAACCTGAAACCCGGCACCCTGGAAAAAAATGGTTTCGGTCCGGACGACTTGAGCAAGATCAACCCGCGTTTGATCTATTGTGCGATTTCCGGATTTGGTCGCGAGGGCACCTGGTCCAAGCGATTGGCCTATGACCATGTGGTACAGGCGGCGACCGGCATGATGCTGATGGCGGGTGGGGAAGGTGACCCACCGATCAAGACCGGATTTCCGGTGATAGATACGGCCACCGGCATTATCGGAGCTCTGGCTATCGTCAGTGCTTTGCACGAGCGCGAGCGGACAGGCAAGGGCACCTTTCTGGATGTTTCAATGACCGGTGCCGCCATGCAACTGATGTATCCATTTGCCTGTGAGGCCATGACAACGGGGGAGTCACCGTCCCGCGTGGGGAATCAAGGGTACTCCGGCAGCCCGGCCGCGGATCTGTTCTCAACAGCGGATGGGCGTATCGCTTTGGGCGTCAATACCCCCAAGCAGTTCCTGGCTCTGCTTGGTGTTCTGGGAATGCTCGACGCCGCTGAAAATCCAGACTTCTTCGAAATGCCCATTGATGCTTCGGCACCGGCGTCTTTTTTACGGTCCAGGGATCCGGCGGCGCTCAAGGCGGCGCTCGCCGAGCGAATTTCAGTCTGGAGCGGAGAGCAGCTGGAGCGTGAGCTCATGGAGGTCCAGGTGCCCGCTGCCCAGGTACAGCGTATCGGTGAATTTGCCGAGCAGGCACTAAGACAAGGTGGCCTTGCCAGAGTCCGGCTTGAGGAGGGTGAGGATTATGTCCATAGCCCCGGGCTTGGCTTCCGCACCAGACAGCTCTAGAAGCAACCCTTCGCCATTTCGATCGACCACCACGATTTTGCCTGTAAGGTTACAGCCGGGAGGAGAACACAATGACCGCTAATGCCCTGCCCATGGAATTAATTGATATCGAAAGCCGTTACCAGCACATCAAGCCGGTACCGCGCATGCCCAATTTCGCCGCCTGGATCGAAGGGGTTGATTTGACCCAGCCTTTGAGTGAGCCAGTGAAGGAAGAACTGCGCCAGGCCCTGAATGATTTTGAAGTGATCTTCTTCAAACCGCAGAAACTGACAACGGAACAACACATCGAATTGGGTAAAGTGTTCGGGCCGATTTCCGACGGGTCGTATTTCGACAGGCATGCGGACACCCCGGAAGTGGAAGTGCTTGAGAACAACGCGGATCGCCCGCCGACCATCGATAACTGGCATAGCGATATTTCCTGGAAAGAAAAGGCGCCCCTGGGCACCGCGATCCAGATCACCGTGACACCGCCGGCAGGCGGCAATACCTGCTGGTCCAGTATGAGTAAGGCCTACGAGTATCTGTCTGAGAATATGAAAGCCTACCTGCGGGACCTGCGTGCGGTGCACACCTGGGAAATCGGCCCGTTCCGTGAGTATCTGGCGTCGCAGGGAGAAGAAAAGCTGTTCTGGGCCTTGCGTAACTTTCCTCCGGTGGAACACGACGTTGTCAAGGTCCATCCCGAATCCGATCGTCACTGTCTGTACGTCAACAGTGGATTCACGAAACGCATTGTCGGGCTGGATAAACGGGAAAGTCAGGCCATCCTGCAGTTTCTTTTCAACTGGGTACAGCGCCCTGAATTCATGGTTCATCACCAATGGGAAGCGCATGGCATTGCCATTTGGGATAACCGGAGCACCCAGCATTATGCGGTAGCGGACTATTGGCCTTATCACCGGATCAATCAGCGCGTGACTTTTGACGTTCCCGAATAACGGGAACGGATTGGTGTGAATGCGTGATCCGGGACCAGGCCCTGTGCGCGGCGCGACCGATTCCGCCAACAAGCCGGTGGAATGCGGATCGGCGTTGCTCTGAAGTGGGCCTGGATTTCCAGGTTCATTCCTGTTTCGGAAATGATGTGCCCGAGGCACACAATAAAAATAGCAAAGGCCGCCAGCGCGGCAGGAGGAGAGTGTGTTTGCAGCGTCCGTCCGTCAGATAGGACTGACCATGGGCATCATCTTGTCCCTGGTTACTCTCTACACGTCCCTGACAGGTATTTTTGATCCCAGCTACCAGCGGCCGCTCACCTTCGCCGCCTGTATTCTGGTAGCCGTTCTGGTGAAGCCTCTTGCCTCACGTTATCCCGATGGCAGCCGGAGTCTGAAGGCCCTGTGCTGGCTGGTGGATGCGTTGTTGCTGGGCCTGATTCTTCTCGCGGTGCAACGGTTCGTGGCCCAGTCGGCGGGTATGGAGAACATGCTCGTGGACTACAGCTTCGCCGATCAATGTATTGCCTTGGCCGGATTGATCGCGTTGGTGGAATTGACCCGCCGTGAGTTTGGGCTCGGTCTGTCATTGTTCGCCGGTATCACCCTGTTGTATTGCCTGTTTGGACATTACCTGCCGATGGGGTTGCCTGAGTCCGGGTTCACGCTGGATCAGGTAATGCAGGGGACCTGGTATGGATTCACCGGCGTTTTTGGTCAGCCAGTGGCGGTGATGATCAGCCTGCTTTACATCTATATCATCTTCGGCGTGATACTGGAGTTCACTGGGGCCGGCCCGGCGCTGGTTCGTATGGCTATCCGCGCCACGGGCTGGTTGCCCGGCGGGCCGGCTCACGCGGCAATATTTGCCAGCATGTTGTTTGGTACCATGTCGGGCAGCGTCGCGGCCAATGTGGCCGGCACCGGCGCTTTTACCATTCCGATGATCAAGCGGCGCGGTTTCAGTCCGGCCTTCGCCGGCGCGGTGGAAGCCGCGGCGTCGACCGGTGGACAAGTCATCCCTCCGGTTATGGGCGCCGCTGCCTTCATGATGGCCCAACTTACCGGCACGCCCTATCTGTTGATTTGTCTGGCTGCGCTATTGCCGGCGTTTTTCTATGTCGCGGCACTGTTCGTGGCGGTGTACTACGAGGCTCGCCGTCTCGGTATAAAGCCCACACCAAAGGACGAACTGCCAGAGCTGACCCGCGCTGACTGGTATCGTTCACTGATGTTCGTTGTTCCGGTACTTACCGTGATCGGGGTATTGGCATCCGGGCGCTCGCCGGCCATGGCGGGTGGATTGGCGACGGTATCGGCGCTGATCTTCGGCTTTATCAACCCGGAAATCCGCCGTGCCCCACACAAATTGATTGGTGCCCTGGCCCATGGCGGTGTCGCCGGCGCCCGAATCATGATCGCAATCGGTGCTATTGGCATTGTTATCGCCGGTATGGATCTCACCGGCCTGGGGCTGTCCTTCGCTCAGTCCGTAGCTTCGTTGGGCGACAGCAGCCTGTTCCTGAGCCTGTTGTTGACCGCCGCCGGTTGTCTGGTTCTGGGGATGGGGATGCCGACATTGCCGGCCTACTTGATCATCATTCTGGTGATGGGGCCGGCATTGGAAAGTTTTGACGTGCCGGTTATCGCGGCCCATCTTTTTGTGTTCTATTTTGGGGTTCTTTCTGCGAATACTCCGCCAGTCGCGATTGCCGCTTTCGCCGCCGCGCCTTTGGCGGGCGCGAACCCTGTCCATATCAGCCTGGTTTCGATACGCCTGTGCCTGGTCGGATTCATTGTTCCGTTCCTGTTCGTCTTCAACCCTTCACTGCTGCTCATCAACGCCCATTTCGATCCAATGGAACTGGCGTTGGGGGTTGCCCGTATCCTGCTTGTGATATGGGCTCTGACTACCGGTTTGGCGGGTTTTGGCGCTGTCCGTTTGAGCACCCTGGGGCGCGCCTTCAGGATCTGTCTGGCAATTCTGCTGATGGCAAAGGGAACCTGGTTCGCTTATGCCGGGTTCGCGTTGGCGATTGGCACCTTGCTGGCGGGTTGGTGTTGGCCGCGACAGAGCAGGGCGGAGAAAAATGGTGTCACCCTCGGAGTACACGAGCAAGGCTCCTGATTATCCCAACAAAATGGAGAACTCATCAATGAACAGACGTTTCTTTAAGGCCGGGTTCATCGCGCTTGTCGCGATACTGGCTTCATTGATCACGACCCCGGCCCGAGCCGAGACCACGATTCGGATGGAAGCGCCCTCTCCAGGATCATCGCCTTACGTCTTGCAGGTCTCCATGCAAAGCGTGTGGCAGAAGTATCTCCCGGTGAAGGTCAATGTCACCTCCAACATGGCCTCCTCCCGATCCGCGTTGAACGCGGCCAAGGGGAATGTGGATTTCTATCTCAGCTCCCCCACGGTGAACCGGTACATGGCGTCCGGAACGCAAATGTACGCGGGTATGAGTAATGCGCCGGAACTCTACAAGAACCTGCGAGAGGTATTTCATTTTCCTTTGGGGAAATACCATATCGTGGTTCACGCTGACTCCGACATTACTTCTCTCAAGCAGATCAAGGGTAAGCGAGTGTTTCTCGGGCCTCCGGGCGGGGCGGCTACCGATACGGCGATAAAGATCGTCAAAGCCGTCACCGGATACGAGCCGGGCACTGACTATCAAATGGCCAGGTTGGACTGGCAGTCCGGCAACCAGGCGTTTCAGGACGACCAGGTCGCTTTACTGATTGCTCCTCAACAAGTTCCCGGACCGAGCTTTCAACAAGTGGCGTTGCTGCATAAAGTCCGTTTCCTGCCGATCCCAGAAGAAGCATTTGAACATCCGGAACTGAAAGAAGTCCTCAATGCGACCGGCTTTAGCCGGGAACAGATACCGGCCGACGCCTATGGTGACAATCAGGTAAACACCACCCCGGTGGACACGATTGGATCCTGGGTGGGTATTGGTACCAGCAAATTCGTGGATGAGGAGCTGGTCTATCAGTGCACGAAGACCATCTTCGAGCATATCGACGAAGTACAGGCGCCCGCCAAGTTTCTTGGTTCGGTGAACATCGAGAACGCCCTTAAGCAAATGAGCACACCCTTGCACGCCGGCGCGGTGCGTTACTATCGGGAGAAAGGTATTTCCATTCCTTCGAATCTGATTCCGCCGGAAGTCGACTAACCGGCAGGGCCGGCTCCCGGCCTGTCTTTCTTGGCCCATGTTTTCTTACCCAAAGCCCGATGAGGACTTTGGTGGGAGGCTTGTGCCCTGAAAAGGCGAAGGGGCGCCACTTACTTATCAATGAGATAACAAAAAGCGGATTATCAGGTGATTATCATGACAAAAAAAGCACGCTACTTCTCTGTCCGCGCCGCCGCGATGAGTTGCGCCGCATTGTTTCCGATCACGGCTCAGGCCGCGACGCTGGCGGCTGTTCCGGAAGGCCAAAGAGGGGCCATGGAGTCCTTGAACCAGGCGATCTCTCCGGAGCAGGCGATTCATCAGCGCATCGAGCTGTATGGCGCACTGCGATTCTCCGTGGACTACGCGGATTCCGATGTCAGCAAAAGCGAAGCGGATACCAGCTCATTGTTGTCCGATGGCGATGTCAGTGTATCCAGTAACACCAGCATGATCGGATTTCGGGGCATGATTCCGATCAATGATCGATATCGGGCGATCTGGCAGTACGAGCAGCAGGTGGATCTTGACGACACCGACGCCGGCGATGTCTGGACCACTCGTGACAGCTTTCTTGGTTTGGACAGCCCTTATGGTGTTTTCCTGATCGGCCGGGTGAACACGCCGTTCAAGAATATGGGCGTGGCCTATCTGGGGTACTTCAACACTACCGTCGGCGACTCACATGCGATTCTGGGGGCGGCATCCAATAGTACCGGGCGCCTGGATCTGCTGGGCTCGAACGCTCTGACCTGGCGTTACAGCAGCGGACGCCTTTCAATGCAGGCACAGTTCGCCGCCGATCAGGCCGGCTCCATTCGTCAGGTGGACGACAACGATCGGGCCAGTTACAGCGCTTGGGTGCGTTGGCGGCCGGGGCCACTGGATCTGAACGCCGCCTGGATCAAGTATGCGGAGTATGGCGGTATTGATGAGGTAGAGGCTTATCGGGCCTCGGCCAAATACAGCGTGGGTGGCGTCACCGTGGGTGCCTTGTACGAGAACATCGATACCGATGGTGCCACTCTCGTCGGCCTTGATCGGCCGGCTTATGGCGTTCAATTGGAGTACAACATTCTGCCGCGCTGGACCACCGTGGCGCAGTGGAACCATGCGGAAGAGAGCGATATCGGCAATGACGAAGCCGATCAGTACAGCGCGGCGTTGTTCCACTCGATTAACCGGCAACTGTTAGTGTATGTGGCCTACACCATGACCCGAAACGACGGCAACGCGGCGTATCGGGGGGTGGATTACGCCCATGGCGATCATCTTGGCACCTTGCCAGGCCGGAATCCACAGGCCATTTCCGTGGGCGCGCAACTTAAGTTCTGAGTGATCCGTGGCCGATGGTCGCGCGTTCTTCATGGCCGGCCTGCATTCCAGGCCGGCACTCTGGCAGTGCGAACGTAACGGAGATCAGCCCGGTTCTGATTCGCCAAAGGTGATGGCGCACGGCCCTTCTCGATCCGGAATCACGATCCGACGCCATCGGAACCGAAGATGGCGAGGATGGCGCGGCGGGATACGAACGGAGAGTTTACAAGATGGAGAGTTTTGATTTTGTCGTCATCGGCGCGGGATCCGGCGGTTCGGCCGCGGCGAGCCGTTTGTCGGAGAGTGGCAAGTACAGCGTGTTACTGATCGAACCCGGAGGTAAGACCGAAACCTTTAATCACCGGCTTCCTCTTGGTGTCGCCAATCTGGTTCGTGACCGCCGCTATAGTTGGCAGATGAAAACCGGGCCGGAGAACGCGTTGGGTGGATATGACGTGTTTTCGCCGCGTGGTCTTGGCCTGGGGGGCTCTTCGGCCATCAACGGCATGATCTGGTCGGTCGGGGCCGCCGAGGGTTGGGATGAGTGGCTACGTCTCGGACATGAGGGCTGGGGGTGGAAGGACATTCAACCGGTTCTGCAACGTGTCGAGAGTTTCGCCGAGGGGAAGCCCGGAGAGCGTGGGCATAATGGGCCGATACATATTGAATGGCAACGTCCGGAAGCTCTGGGTAAAGCCTTTCTTGCCAGTTGTGAGCAGGCGGGGTTTCAGGCCGCGATAGACTACAATAATGGCCAGGCTGAAGGCTTCTCACCCCTACAAACCAACACCCGCAATGGCTGGCGCTGCTCCGCCTATACCGGGTATCTGAAACAAGCCGCCCGTCGCTCGAATCTGGTGATACGGACCGGCCTTTACGCTCACAGGCTGATTATGGAAGGGCGCCAGGTCACTGGTGTGCGATGCCTGTTCCGCGATGGGGAGCGTGAAGGCGGAGTACTTGATGTTCGTGCACGGCGAGAGGTGATCCTTGCCGCGGGAGCCTATCACTCGCCAATGCTGCTGGAACGCTCCGGCATTGGCGATCCGGTTATTCTCAATAAACATGGCATTAAAGTGCTGCACGCCAACGCTCATGTCGGTGCGAATTTGCTGGACCACATGCGGCACTGTATCTGCTATCGGGTGAATGGGGCCCTGACGGTTAATGACATCGCCACCGGGTTTACGGGCAAGGCCCGTGGCGCGGCGGACTTCTTTTTGCGCCGCCGTGGCTGGCTGCGCACCGCCAGCATGAACGCTCAGCTTATTACACGCTCGGGCGTGGACGGTGACAAGGCGGATCTCAAGCTTCAACTGAACGGCGTCAGTAATGACTTCTCCCGGCACGGACAGCTTGGCTATCCGTATGAGAGTCAGCCGGGTCTGTCGCTGCTCAGTTTCCCGATCTACCCGCGCTCTCGCGGCCGGATCCACATCACCGGAGACAGGCCGTGGGACCACCCGGAAATCCACACCGGATTTCTGGAGCACGAATACGATCAGGCGGTCACCGTGGAAGGATTTAAGCTGGCGCGCCGTATCGGTGCCCAGCCCGCCTTTTCCCCATTCCTTGTCGACGAAACGTTCCCCGGCGTTGATGTGCGCTCGGATCAGGAGTTGCTGGATTACGCCCGTGGTACCGGGCTCACGGTGTATCACCCGGTGGGAACCTGCCGCATGGGAGGAGAAGGGGAGGGGGTCGTGGACCGGCGTCTGAAAGTCCATGGCATCGATGGTTTACGCATCGCCGACGCTTCCATCATGCCGACGTTGCCGGCCACCAATACCAATGCGCCGTCGATCATTATCGGCGAGCGCGCCGCTGAATGGGCGTTGCAAGACAACGGCCGTTGAACGAATCGACCATAGCAATGGAAGAAGACGCATTATGAGTAAAATTGATATTGAAACCGGATATTTGAATCGCGCCAACCATTTCATTGACGGACGTTGGCAGGCCGCCGACGGTCAGCAACGTCGCGAGTTGGTGAACCCTTATGATGAGTCCGGATTCGGCTCGGTGGCTCTCGGCACCGCGGAGGATGTTGACGCCGCCGTGAAGGCAGCTCGGGCGGCACTGCCGTCCTGGTCGGCTTTGCCCCGCCACCAGCGCGCGAAGTGGTGTTACGCGATCGCCGAGGCGCTGAAGGAAAAGGCCGAGCTGCTGGCGCGCCTGGAAAGCCTCAATGTGGGTTCTCCGATCAGCTTTTCGCGTATGGCACACGCACAGGTGGCGGTGGCCATTACGGCATCTTATGGGGAATTCCTGGAACGGGGGGGGCACGATGAGGTGATCGGTAACTCCCGCGTTGTGCGTGAACCCATCGGGGTGGTGGGGGCGATCGCCGCGTGGAACTATCCGCTGATGCTGTTGTTGGGTAAAGCGATTCCGGCTATTGCCGCCGGCTGTACCGTGGTAGCGAAGCCCTCTGAAGTGACGCCACTGACTTCCATGGTCGTGGCGGATGTGCTTCAGGAAGTCGGCTTGCCTGCCGGGGTGATCAACATCGTCAATGGCGATGGGCCCACGGTGGGTGAGGCACTGGTTAATCATCGGGGCGTGGATATGGTGAGTTTCACCGGCTCCACGGCGGTGGGGCGGCGTATCATGGCCAATGCCGCGACCCAGGTGAAAAAAGTGGCTCTCGAACTGGGGGGTAAATCCGCCACGGTCGTGCTTGACGACGCTCCGCTGGAACAAGCGGTACGTGGTGCGGTGCGTGGAGCCTACCCGAATGCGGGGCAGACCTGCATCGCGTTATCACGGCTGATCGTACCCGGGAACCTTATCGACCAGGCATTGGACATCGCCGCCGACGAAGCTGGTCGTTTCATTGCCGGGGATCCGATGGATGAGCGCACGACTCTGGGACCCCTGGCTTTTGCCGGCCACCATCAACGGGTTGCCGAGTACATTCGCCTTGGTCAGCGGGAAGCGACACTGATCGCCGGTGGGGAAGGCCTGCCCGATGGCGTTGAGCGCGGGTTTTTCGTCAAGCCCACGGTATTCGGGCGGGTCGATCCGCAGGCACGGATTGCCCAGGAAGAGATTTTCGGACCGGTGCTGAGTGTTATCGCGGCGGGTAGTGAGGAGCAGGCCATTGATATCGCCAATGGCACGATCTATGGCCTCAACGGCGCGGTGTGGTCCGCGGATCCGGAGAGAGCGGTGCGGGCCGCCCGTCGCATGCAATGCGGCAAGGTCGACATCAATGGCGGCGGTTTTAACCTGGACGCGCCAGCCGGAGGCTTCAAGCAGTCGGGAATCGGGCGCGAGCGAGGCCATTATGCGCTGGAAGAATATATGGAGGTGAAATCCCTGCAGTTTGCGGATGCCGATCTGGCCCGTGCTTCGGCTTTGGAGTAGCACCGGAAGGGAGCGACAGACACCGAAAAAATGAGGCCCCGCCACACAGGGAGTGCGGCGGGGTTCGGTGTGGGCGGCTGACATGTCGTTGATTCGATCGTTATGATGCGAAAGAGTCAGGCGGTGTGGAGTATGCCTAGCAAGCGCTTGGTATGTTACTGTTTGGCCTGTAAAGACCACATTCACTGCCAGAACACCCAAGTCCGCTTCAGGAGATCAGTCTGATGCCCCAAAGCATAGCCGTCCACGGTATCGATAACTCGCCCCGGGGACGTCTCCTCAGCGCCGCCGCCCGGTTGTTCCGTGACAAAGGGTACGAACGCACCACGGTTCGGGATATCGCCGCGGTGGTGGGCATCCAAAGCGGCTCGATCTTTTATCACTTCAAGACCAAGGAAGACATCCTGTTCGCGGTGATGGAGGAGGTGATCCACTTCAATACCGAGCGTCTGCGCGCCGCCATCGCCGCCGAGGAGCGGCCAGTGGAGCGGTTACGGGCGCTGGTGCGCGCGGAACTGACCGCCATTGTCGGTGATACCAGCGAGGCGATGACGGTGATGGTCACCGAGTGGCGCTGCCTCAATACCGACAAACAGCGCGAGGCGCTGGCCCTGCGGGATATCTATGAGCAGCTCTGGTTGGATGTGCTCACTGATCTGCACCAGGAAGGCCGTTTCCGCGCCGACCCGTTCATCATGCGACGGCTGATCACCGGCATGACCGGGTGGACCCATAACTGGTTTGATCAGTCCCGCAGTCTGTCGGTGGAAGGGTTGGCGGATCTGATTGTCGACCGGGTGGTGGGTGAGGATGACGGCGAGGAGGGCGCGGCGTGATCGGTAACGGCTTCGCTTGGGGGCGCACCGGCTACACCATCATGGAGGAAGGGGAGCTGGATCCGGCTACCTGGCAATTAAAGATCAGTCATTACCTGGTGGCCGAGCCCAGTGGCCACACCGTGCCCGGGCGCTTCACTCTGGAGCAGGCCAGGGCCTGGATCGAAGAGCGCGAATCGGAGGCGGATTCCGGCTGAAATGCAGCCAAAATGGGCGTTTATTCGACAGTGCGACGAAAATATGAACGAACGGCAGGTTTTTTCGCAGAAAGCCGTTGACACTCCGGGGCCAATCCCTAAAATGGCGCCCACTTCGCAACGCGATGCGGGTGGTTAGCTCAGCTGGGAGAGCATCTGCCTTACAAGCAGAGGGTCGGCGGTTCGATCCCGTCACCACCCACCAGTTTCCCGAAAGGACGGCGTATAGGCCACCCTTTCACGGAAAGTTCGGAGCGGTAGTTCAGTTGGTTAGAATACCGGCCTGTCACGCCGGGGGTCGCGGGTTCGAGTCCCGTCCGCTCCGCCAACATTTTTCATGATCTTAGCCTTTTTCCATGTATTAAGGAGCCGCATCGAGTATTTCGATGCGGCTTTTTCTTTTGTGGCGCCGGGCCACCGCGGAACTTCCCCCTCTCCTGATGTTCTTATCCTGTAAGCGCCTTTTGACCCCTGTCATGAAAGGGTCACCAAGGGGACGCTAAAGTTGATCCGACAATCTTTGATTTGAAAATACAGAATGAAACGTAAAGGAGAATAACCATGGATCATTACTTCGAAGAACGGATGCAGGAAAAGCTCTGGCTGGAGACCCTGGAAGAGCTGGTGGAAGGCGACTGGGAAAGCGATGACGACGGTGTGGAGCTCTGATCCCCCGTTGTCCCCCCTCCGGCCCGATGGGCCAACCCCTCCCGATTCTGTGAAGCACTCAGCGTTCTGATTACCTTTCCCGAGCAACCCCTTTCTTTTACCTAAAAGCCGGTTCACACTTTTGTCGTAGCTGCCCGCGATCGGCGGATTGTGACGAGCCTGGTCACCTGACGGTTCGCGAGGCGGATAAAACGATAAGGACATGATCCGGGGAAGGCGAGATGGCGGGGTCCTCCGTTACCTCTGAAGCAATAGTGTTCTTTGCCGAGCACCGCATCACCAAAAGCATGCTCCACGCCGATTTCGAGGCGATTCTGGATGGCATGGTGGGGGTACCGGAGTTCGCTCGCAAAGAGATGCGTGGTGCCTACTGTCTGGTCAACGGGCAGCTGAAGGTCAAGGCGCTGGTGTTGTTTCTGATCGGCTTCGACGAAGACGGCATGGCCGATACCACCTGGAATATTCCGTTGCGCCATCTGGCCGAGCACGGCGGCCCTGGCCCGGACATGGGCAGCGGTCCGATCCGGCTGGCCTGCCGCAGCCAGTGCCCGGTGGCGTGGCACCAGGACCAATTGTGGGATCCATCGATGAAGCCCGGCGCCAACGACTTCGTCGCGGTGCGGGATCTGTTGCGCCAGCGCGGGCCGAAGATGGGCCTGGAAATGGACGAGGGCCTGCCGCCGCCCACGGTGCCGCCGATGCTGTCCGAGGAGGAAATCCCCACGCTGGGCGCCACTGATCCGGACCCGGAGCGGGTAAGGCTGGCCCGCACCATCAAGGAATTGCGTCTGCGTATTCACACCCTGGAGAGCGGGCAGAAGGAAGAAATGGCGCAACTGCGCTATGCCCAGCAGCAGAAAGAGGAAATTCTCAATACGCAGCTGGAAAAGGTGCTGATGCAATTCAAGACCCTGAAGTCCCAGAACGCGGCGCTGCGCGAGCAGAGCGGTTCACTCAAGGATCAAGTGACGTCGTTGCGCCGGGATCAGCAGGAACAGGACCGTCAGCAGGGGGGGGAAACGGAGCGCCTGCGTCAGCAGTATCAATTGGAACTGGAGCAGCGCCTGGAAGAAGAGCGGGCGCGGCTGGCCGACGAACTGCACAGCAAGGAAATGGAGGTGCTCAACCGGGACGATCTGATCGCCCAACTGCGCAAGGACGTGGCTGGTCTCAAACACCAACAGATGAAAGTGAGTAACGCCGGTGGCGAGCAGATGTTGCGCAAACTGGAGAGCCTGGGCCTCAGTTTCATTGCCTTCCATCCCGGTGCCGGCCACGTCTCCATCGGTGCTGACCAGATTTCCGATTACATGGAAAACCCGTTGGCGTTCGCGGCGCGTAAATGCCTGGTGACCGAGGATCACTACCGTGCCTGGCTGGCTCACTATGAGAATCCGGTATGCCAGGTGGCGGTGGGGCCGGAGGCGCGTGCCTGTGGCAAAAGAGTGATCCGGGTGGACGTACCTAATCAGTTCAAGCCGGGCGTCTCCGATTGCAATTCCAACCGCTGTCCGCACTGCCGTTCGGATGCCGCCATCGATAATGTGCTCAAGTTCCGGTAATTATGCCGCGAACTGGTAAGTATCTTGCTTCAAGAATCCGCCAGGGAGCCCCTGAAAAACACCCATCATCCCGGGCTGACCCGGGACCTCCCTCGGCATGGCCCGCGGCTTCGTGGAGGGAGATGCCGGATTGAGTCCGGCATGACGTTGTTTAGAGGTTCCTTAAGCGCCATACCGGATCGTGAGGGTCGGGGGGACTCGCGCGATCGAATAATAAGGGGGGAAGCCATTCATGGCTCAAGAATCCATCGATAAGCGTTTATTGCAGGCGTTCGTGCCGGTCAATGCGCTGTCCAATGATCAGCTCGACTGGTTGTTGGACCAGCAGGAGGTTTGTCGTTACGAACCCGGCGACATTCTGTTCCGTCAGGGGGATCGTGATAACGCCACCATTTATCTGCTCAGCGGTGATGTGGAGCTATTCAACGAGAGCGGCCAGCGCAGCGTGGTTCGGGCGGGGGATGCTACCTCCTGGCACCCGCTTGGTCATTTCCAGCCGCGCCGGGATGACGCCCGGGCGCTGACCGAAGTCAGCGTGGTGCGTTTCGACAGTTTCCGGTTGGACACCATCTTGTCCTGGGATCAATCCGCCGGTTACGTGATTCTCGACATCAACGCCAATGCCGCTTATCAGCATGACCGTGACTGGATGATCCGGTTGCTGAAGTCCAATTTGTTCCACCGGGTGCCACCAGCCAACATTCTGGAAATCTTCCGCCGCCTGCATGCCCGCCGCTGCAAGGAAGGTGAGGTGATCATCCGCCAGGGCGAGGAGGCGGATTGCTGTTACATCATCAAGGAAGGGGTCTGCGAGGTGTCCATCGAACTGGGTAACCCCGGAGTGGCGACGCCGGTGGCGATGCTGGAGGAAGGGCAGTGGTTCGGTGAGGAGGCATTGCTGTCCGGCACACCGCGTAACGCCACCATCACCATGGCCACGGACGGGGTGTTGATGCGTCTGGGGCGGGACGATTTCGACGCGCTGCTGCGGGAACCGATCATCCACACCCTGCCGGTGGACAAGGCCCGGGAGAAGATCGCCGCCGGCGCCCGCTGGCTGGATGTGCGCACCGGCGACGAGTTTGACCGCCATCGGCTGTCCGGAGCCGCTAATATGTCGTTGAATGTGCTGCGCCTGAAGTCGCGGTTGCTGGACCCGAAACAGGCCTACGTGGCCTACTGTGATACCGGTCGGCGTAGCGCCACGGCGGCATTTTTGTTAAAAAACGCAGGCTTGGACGTGTTCGTGCTGGAAGGCGGCCTCAATGGTAACGCCGACCCTCTGCACGAGTATCTCGAATAGCCCGTCCCGGGGATCCGGGGCTGGGGCCCAACCCGGGACTAATGTGGCGCAAGACAAATTTCGCAATATCGGCCTGATCGCCCGTTCCGAAAGCGAGCAGGCGCTGTACTCCATGCGCCAGCTGATTCACTTTCTGCACGGTCGTGACTGCACTGTCATTCTGGAAAAGGGCATTGCCGGCAGTCTCCCGGAAATGGGACTGCAGGCGGCCAGCGCCGCTCAGATGGGCGAATCCTGTGATCTGGTGATCGTGGTCGGCGGCGACGGCAGCCTGCTCGGCGCGGCCCGTACCCTGGCCCGTTACGATGTGCCGGTGCTGGGGGTGAACCGGGGGCATCTGGGCTTCCTCACCGATATTCTGCCTTCGGAAATCGAATCCCGGGTCGGTCAGGTGCTGGACGGTGAATACACCACCGAGCGTCGCTTCCTGCTGGATATGGAGGTACGGCGCGGCAATCTGGTGATGGGCGAGGGCAGCGCGCTTAATGACGTGGTGCTGCTCTCCGGTGACAGTGTCCACATGATCGACTTCGAGCTGATCATCGACGGCCATTTCGTCTATGGGCAGCGTTCCGACGGCCTGATCATCTCCACGCCCACCGGTTCCACCGCCTACGCTCTGTCCGGCGGCGGTCCGATCATGCATCCCCGTCTGGATGCCATGGTGCTGGTGCCGATGAACCCCCATACCCTGACCAGCCGGCCCCTGGTGGTGGACGGTAACAGCGAGATCAAGATCCAGATCACCACCGAGAAAGTGAACCCCCTGGTGAGCTGCGACGGCACTTCCGGAGTGCGATTACAACTGGGCGACGTCATCGCCATTCGCAAAAAGCCCCATCGTTTGCAGTTGATCCACCCGCCGGGGCACGATTTCTACCAGGCCTGCCGTTCCAAACTGGGCTGGAGCACCCGTCCGGGGGATAATTGAGGTTCGTCTCGGAGTAAAGCGGGTGGACCACCGCTGGCACGGAAGGGGCCACGAAGTCGCTGTGGGAAGCTTGCTTGCAAGCGAAGGGCTTCCGGGCCCCATGATTCGCTTGCAAGCAAGCTTCCCACAGCGGCGTTGTAGCGGCCTTTTTATGTCTCCAAGGCCGACAACACCACCACGATGAACCATAATTGATGGCCGACCGCCGTCCCAACCATGTCACAACCCGAGAGGGATGATGAATTTTTCCAATTTCGAGCAGTTGATTGATTCCATGACCCTGGAAGTGTGGCACGGCCTGCGTCGTGCCGTGGAACTGGGGCGCTGGCCCGATGGCCGCCAGGTTTCCGCCGAGCAGCGGGAACTGTGCCTGCAGGCCATCATCGCCTGGGAAGCCAGGAACCTGCCTGAAGAAGAGCGTACCGGTTATGTGCCTTCCCATTGCAAAAGCAGTGAAGCGGACAGTGATCAGCCAGTGGATCTGCAACCGGCCCCCGAGCGGAAAGGAGAGCACTGATGCGTGATGGCAGCCCGGCCAATGTTACCCGCCTGGCGGACTATCTGCCGCCGGCCTATCTGGTCCCGCGTACCCATCTGGACGTGGATATCCGTGACGGCCACACCCTGGTCACCGCCACCCTGACGCTGGAGCGTAATCCGGCCCGGGAAGACCAACCGGAAGACCTGGTGCTCGACGGCGAGCACCTGGAACTGGTGTCACTGAGTCTGGACGGTGCGCCGTTGCCGGCTTCCCGCTATCGCGAGGCGGAGGGCCGCCTGACCGTGTTCGCGGTGCCGGAGCGTTTCGAATTGACCTCGGTGGTTCGCATCGAACCGGAAAAGAACACCGCTCTGGAGGGGCTGTATCGCTCCAACGGCATGTATTGCACGCAATGCGAGGCGGAAGGGTTCCGCCGCATCACCTGGTTCCCGGATCGCCCGGACGTGCTCAGCCGGTTCACCACCACGGTGCGGGCCGACCGCGAGCACTACCCGTTGCTGTTGTCCAACGGTAACCCGGTGGCCAGTGGGGAAGAGGGCAACGATGACAAGGAGAGCGGCCGGCACTGGGTCACCTGGGAAGACCCGTTCCCCAAGCCCTGCTACCTGTTCGCCCTGGTGGCTGGCGATCTGGCCTGCCTCAAGGACACCTTTACCACTGCTTCCGGTCGCGCAGTGGCCCTGCATCTTTACGCTGAACACCGGGATCTGGACAAACTCGACCACGCCATGGTGTCACTGAAAAAAGCCATGGCCTGGGATGAAAAGGTGTACGGCCGTGAGTACGACCTGGACATCTTCCAGATCGTCGCCGTCAGCCATTTCAACATGGGCGCGATGGAAAACAAGGGCCTCAACATCTTCAACACCGCCTGTGTGCTGGCCCATCCGGCCACCACCACCGACGCCGCTTTCGAGCGGGTGGAATCGGTGGTGGCCCACGAGTACTTCCACAACTGGAGCGGTAACCGGGTCACCTGCCGGGACTGGTTCCAGCTTAGCCTCAAGGAAGGTTTCACCGTATTCCGGGATCAGGAATTCTCCTCGGATATGAATTCGCGGGCGGTGGTGCGGGTGGAGAATGTGAATTTCCTGGTCAATCACCAGTTCCCGGAAGACCAGGGCCCTCTGGCCCACCCGGTGCGTCCGGCGCAGTATCAGAAGATCGACAATTTCTACACGCTGACCGTGTACGAAAAAGGCGCGGAAGTGGTGCGCATGCAGCATGAGCTGCTGGGCGCCGGGGATTTCCGCCGCGCCACGGATCTGTACTTCGAGCGCTTCGACGGAAAGGCGGTGACCTGCGATGACTTCGTCGCCTGCATGGAGGAAGTGTCCGGGCGGGACCTGACTGGGTTCAAACGCTGGTACAGTCAGGCCGGTACCCCCATCGTCAGTGCCGAGGACACCTATGTGGATGGCCTCTACAGCCTGACTCTGAGCCAGCATACCCCGGCGACCCCGGGGCAGGCGGACAAACAGCCGCTGATGATTCCGGTCAAATTGGCGCTGTTGGATCCGCAAGGTAAACCGCTGGCGCTGAACGACCAGGGTGACACCGAAACCGTGGTGATTCTGGAGCGGGCCACGCAGACTTTCTCGTTCCCGCTGCCGATCCAGCCGACGCCCTCCCTGCTGCGCGGGTTCTCGGCGCCGGTGATCCTGCGCTACGACTTCGACGAAACCCAACTGCGGACGCTGCTGGCTCACGACAGCGACGGCTTCTGCCGCTGGGATGCGGCCCAACGTCTGTACTTTTCGGCGCTGGCGCGAATGATCGAGCAGGGTGAGAGCGCCGGGCAGCAACTTGAACGGCTGCGTCCGGCCCTGGAGGGAGTGATCCGGCGTGCCGCCGAGGATCCGGCCCAGGCCGCGTTGCTGCTGACTCTGCCCACCGAGACCGCCATCGGCGACCGTCATTCGCCGCTGGATCCGGGCCGGGTGCACCGCGCCGCCCATGCGTTCAAGGTGGCTTTGGGGCAGGCTTTAAGCGAGGACTGGTGGCGCCTGGCCGAGTCCCTGCATGAGCCGGAATATCGCGCCGACGGTGATGCCATGGGCAAACGCCGTCTGCGTCTGCTGGCCCTGTCCTACCTGGGCCTGGCCGAAGCCGACGGTATCGCCGACGAGTTAGGGCGGACCTTCCGTGATGCCGCCTGCATGACCGAGGAGATCGGAGCCCTGGGGATTCTGGTGAGCAATGCCCTGGACGGCGCCGGGCCGGCGCTGGAGCAGTTCGCCGAGCGCTGGCGGGACGAAGAGCTGGTGATGGACCAGTGGTTCGCGGTACAGGCGGCGGTGCCCGGGCCGGCCACCGTGGCGCGGGCGAGGGCGCTGATGTCCCACCCCGCCTTCGAATGGACCCAGCCCAACCGGGTACGAGCGCTGATCGGTACCCTGGTCAACGGCAACCCCTCGGCCTTCCACGCCGAGGACGGCAGCGGCCATCGCCTGTTCGCCGAGACGCTGAAGACACTGGATGCCATCAATCCACAAATCGCCGCCCGGCTTGGTAACGGCGCGGCGCGGCTGGATCGTCTGCGGGAGGACCTGTCGACGTCGCTGCGCACGGCCTTGAACGAGGTGCGTGAAGGGGCCTCCGCCAATCTGGCGGAAGTGTTGGATCGTATTCTCGGGGCCTGATGAAACGCTATCCGTTGCTCTTGCTGGCCGGGCTGATCGTCGGGCTGGCGGTGCAGCCGGCCTCGGCGGCGGTGAGTGAGCAGGACGCCCGGCGGTTGTCCGCGGACCTGACCCCGCTGGGGGGTGAACGGGCCGGCAATACCGAGCCGTCCTCATCGCCGCTGGCGATTCCCCGATGGCGCGGTGATGGCTGCCGGGCCCCGGCGACGGATCAGCCTTTGCTGCGCATTGACGCGGGCAACCTGAACCAATACGAGGCCGACCTGCCGCAAGGGGTGGCGGCGATGATTCGCCGCTATCCCGACAGCTTTTACCTGCCGGTCTACCGCAGCCGCCGCACCGCGACGGCGCCGGAGTGGGTTTATCGCAATACCGCTCTTAACGCGGTGCGCGCGAAGCTTTCCGGGCGCGGGGTGGCCGGGGCCTTTGGCGGTATCCCGTTCCCCATACCGCACGGCGATGCCGGCGCCCGTGGCCGCCAGGCAATGTGGAATCATGTGCTGCGCTGGCGGGGTGTGTTGATGGAGCGCCAGTCCAGCCAGCTGTCGGTGCGCGCCAGTGGTGGCTATCGCCGCGTCAGTGCACGACAAAGTCTGTACTTCCCCTATTACGATCAGCGCCTGAACGGCGAGCGCCTCGGGCCCCGCTATCTGTACTACTACTCGCGGATCCTGGCGCCGGCGCGGCTGGCCGGCGGCGCGGTGTTGATGTACGACACCCTCGACCCGGCGCGGATGCCACGCCAGTCCTGGGGCTATGATGTGGGGCGGCAGCGCGTGCGCCGGGCGCCGGAAATCGCTTACGACGCCGTGCTGGCCGGCAGTGACGGTCTGCGCACCGTCGACGACGCGGATCTGTTCAACGGGGCCCTGGACAAGTACCACTGGCGGTTGCTGTATCCGCGGCCGGTGGAACGCTTCATCCCTTACAACAACGATTTCCATATCGATCTGGAGCGGGAGGGTAAACTCCTGCGCCGGGGGCATTTGAATCCGGCACGAACCCGTTGGGAGCGGCACCGGGTGTGGGTGGTGGAAGGGCGCCTGCGGGAAGGCGAGCGGCACATTTATTCGCGCCGCCGTTTCTATATCGACGAGGACAGCTGGCAAATCGCGGCGGCGGACCAGTACGACCTCAGCGGTGCGCTGTGGCGGGTCAGCCTGGCCTACAGCAAATGCTATCCTCGGATTCCGGCGGTGTGGACCGCTCTGGATGCCTATCACGACCTGCGCGAGGGGCGCTATCATTTGCGCTTCACCGAGACTGGCGCAGCCGGCGCGCTGGTGTTTCCGGAAACGTTACCGGACGAGAGGGATTTCCTGCCCTCCGCCTTGCCTGACCGGAGGTAGGATAAAACGAGAGACTACTGCTGCCCCAGAGTTCGCTGCCAAGGCAGCTTCCCACGGCGGCTTCGTGGCTTCCTCTGTGTGAAGCTGCCTTGGCAGCGAATGCCGGCTTCGCAAACCGGGCAGGACGGCTTGGTTCCCGATATAATCCCGGCCGTTGTCGCCCACGAAGGAACCGGAACGCCCATGCTTTATTCCCTCGCTCGCCCCCTGTTGTTTTCCCTGTCCGCCGAACGCAGCCACGATCTTACTCTGGCGGCCCTGCGCCATGGCGCTGGCAAGCTCTATCCGGGCCGGATACCGGACCGGCCGGTGCGGGTGATGGGGCTGGACTTCCCCAATCCGGTGGGGCTGGCGGCGGGGTTGGACAAGAACGGAGACTGCGTCCGGGGTCTGGCGGATCTGGGTTTTGGTTTTCTCGAAATAGGGACGGTGACACCACGTCCGCAGCCCGGCAATCCGCGGCCGCGTTTGTTCCGCTTGCCCCGCTCCCGCGCGGTGATCAACCGTATGGGGTTCAATAACAAAGGCGTGGACTACCTGGTGGAAGCGGTCCGTGGCAGCGGCTACAAAGGCGTGCTCGGCATCAATATCGGCAAAAACAAGAACACGCCGATGGAGCAGGCGGTGGACGACTACCTGCACTGCCAGCGCAAGGTGCATGCCCTGGCCAGCTATCTGGTGGTCAACGTGTCCTCGCCGAACACACCGGGCCTGCGCGAGCTGCAGCATGGCGAGGCATTGAATGCGCTGTTGGGCACTTTGCGCGAGGAGCAGAGCAAGCTCGACCAGCGCAATGGCTGGAAGGTGCCGCTGGTGGTCAAGATCGCTCCGGACAACAGCGACGAGGAACTGGCGTCCATGGCGGAAGCCTTCGTGCGGCACGGTATTGACGGGGTCTGTGTCGGTAACACTACGTTGGAGCGGCCTCTTGTCGCCGGCGAGCCACAGGGTGACGAGCAGGGTGGCCTCAGCGGTGCCCCGCTGAAACCGATCGCTCACCGCGCGCTGGACGTGGTCAGCCGCGGCTTGAATGGCCGCGTGCCGTTGATCGGTGTCGGCGGCATCATGAGTGGCGAGGATGCCCTGGAAAAGCGGCGTCTCGGTGCCGATCTGGTGCAGATCTACAGTGGCCTGATTTACCGGGGCCCGGAACTGATCGGCGAGATCGCCCGGGCCTGGCCGAGGGCAGGTAAGCGCTAGTCCGGCTCGGTGGTATCCGGCTTACTGTTTCAGTGCCACGTCAAAGTGATACTCGACCTGCTGTTCGCGGCCGGGGCGCACAAGTAACAAGCGCTCCGGCGTGCCGTAAAAATGGTGCGCCCATTGCGGAGGTCGTGACTGGTCGCGGTGATAATGGTAGCCCACGGTGGCGAGATGCTTGAGGTAACGTCCACTGTCATCCTGCGCCAACACCAGCAACTGGCGATTGTCGTGTGAGGGTGCGGTGACGAACATATTATCGAGTAACCGGGCCCCTTCCGGGAGGGCCTGCGCCCGCACCCACCGGGATTGGATCTCCGGACGCTGATTGATCAGCAGACGTCCGCGAACCCGCGCGGGCGGGGTCGGAAAGGCTTGGGGATGGTACTCCAACCGGTTCACGGTGAAGCGAAACCATTGCTCGCGCTGGTCCTGTTCGTCCGGTAACGGAATCAGCTCCCCCTCGGAGTCCAGGAAGGCCACCTCGATCAGTTTCTCGAAACGATCAAAAGCGGAAATAAAGTGGTCGCTGGGCACGGAGGGGTAATGGAACCGCACCGAGGCGGGTGTCCCCTGGTGGCCGGCCACCTCGCCAAGACCCACCAGGGAAACGGTGATGATCCGGCTCAAACGGTCGGGCGGCCACTCCCAGGGCCGGGTCTCATCGAAACGCCGGAGCGTCGGATCGTACACCGTGGCGGTGGTGGGAATGGCGATCGGAGTAGGCGTATTGGTGGCGGCCTGGAATTGCACCGGGGTGAGCGTCAGCGTTTCTTCGCGGTGCTGATAACCGTTCACCCCCACCAGCAGAACCTCCAGTTCGGCGATGGGCCCGGCGAACGTGGCCTGATGGTAAGACGTGTCGCCATGTTCTTCACGCAGAGCCTGTTGGCGGGCTTCCACCCGTGACTTCACGCTCTCCGGGTCGATCCCGTTGCCATCGATGGCATCATCAATGGTGGCGTCGAGCAGATCCAGCATGGCCGCTTCAAGACCCGGTGGCCCGGTGTTCACCCCCAGTGTGGCCAGAGTGCGTCCGCTATCATCGCGGGCGTTGAGGATCACCGAGTCCCCGCCGGGGAAGGCGCTGTCCGCATCGGTTTTCACCGCCACCGTGGCCTGGTGATGATCCACCGAAACCAGGGTCACCTCGATGTCGCCGACGGTACGGCTTTCCCCCTGCTGGTTTGCCTCGAAGGCAAGGTGTTCAACGCCTCTTGGCACGGTCAGGGCAAGCCGGCCCTGCAGCATTGCCACCGGCGGTGCTTCCTGGTTGCCCGGCATTACGGTGCGCAGGCCGGAACGGCGTTCCTGATAGATAGCGGGCCGGTCGATCATGCCGGGGCGGCTTGCCGTTGGCGTCAGCCGGGTGCCGTCGGAGAGTGTGGCGGCTGTCCACGACAGGGCATGCTCGAAGGGGTAGTCGAACGGCAGCACGATCTGGGTCCGTTCCGGCATTAGTCTCGGGTTGTGTTCGATCAACAAACCGCGCACATAATTGTCGGCCATAGCCTGGGGGGAGCGGTAGTCGGCGAGGATCGCGAGCGATGGGGAGGCGTACTCCGGGGTTGCCGGCGGCAGGCTTTGCCGCAGTTCGGCCCGGCGCATCCAGAAGGCGGTATCGACGAGCCGGGATAGCTGTTCGCGTACGGTATCGTCCGGTACTTCCGCCAAACGTTCCTGATAGCGTTTCTGTTCGGCGTCCAACTGACTCAGTTGCTCATCGACGGAGCCGGGATCGCAGGCGGTCAGAACGAGTACGCCACAGAGTAGGGCGAGGATTTTCAACGGCGGCATGGTGGACCCCATCCGGTTCCTTGGATACCGGGTCATCTTACACGGGAAAGACGGTGTTGCCAGAAGTCCCGGCCAGCGCCGCCGTCTTCAACAAAAATGCCAGGCAAAGAAAAGGGCCCGGGTGGGGCCCTATGGGGTCGGCGCCAAGAGCGCCGGCGCTGTGGAGAACGGGTTGCTTTATCGGTTCATCATATCCGGTTCATTTCCCCCTTACGTTCAGCGGAGATCCTTGAGGTTGTGGATGCCGGCGACACCCACCAGGCCATGTAATTGATCAACGCGTCCTTCACGCCATCCGTTCAGCCAACTGCTGCGCGCCTGTAAAGCGTCGAAGGGACAAAAGTCTTTGGATTTTCCTTTGTAACCGGCCTGGTATCCGCGGCTGTAGGCCCGCTCCTCACGACTCCGTTTCTGTCTTTTCATGGACACTTTCCTCTTTCCTTCATCGTAATGACTGGGAATATCCTGCTGATCCTCTCTGTGTCACAATGCGCCGCCCTGATTCCATACGGAATCTTCTCCGGCGGGGCGAGCCATCTGTCCGCCCGGATTCGTATTCCGGGCATTAATCCCCTGGCTCAAAGGCCCGTGATGCCGGTGGCGAGCACGAGTGATCAGGTGTTGGTAGTGCCTTGGTCCGCGCTCGTTATCGCGCAAACCATTCTTCGAGTATGGGAAAGGGGGCCGCCCGTGTCGAATAACGAACGGCAATATGTGACGGCGTGGTTAAACGGATGCCGCATATTTGACGGTTTCGTGAAAGTTAGCCCATCCCATTGATTTGGCTGATAATTGTTCCGAGGCACCAAGCTGTGCAAACACCGATGAGGCATTTCCCATGGAGTTCGTGACCACTTGCCTGCCAGGCCTGGCCCCGCTGCTGGCCGAGGAACTGGAGGAACTGGGCATATCCGTAACAGAGACCGGTAACGCCCATGTCATCATCGACGGGCGCCAGGAAGACGGCCTGCGGGTATGCCTGTGGTCGCGGTTGGCGGAGCGGGTGTTGCTACCGCTGGTGACCCTGGAGATCAGCGCGGAGGAAGCCCCCGAAGCACTGGCGGCGGCGCTGGACTGGCCGGCCCTGGTGGCGGCCGGCGCGCCGCTGTTCCTCAATCTTGAGCACGGCAAGGGCGTGCGTGGTGATAACCGTATCAGCACCCGGCGGTTGGCGCGGGCGCTGCCGCCATCGTTGCGTGTCTCGGACAGTGAACTGGGGGCATGCTGTGTGCGCGGGCGTCTGGACGAGAATCAGGCCCACTTGTGGCTGGATCTGGCCGGCACGCCGTTGCATCGGCGCGGCTATCGCCTGCGCGAGAATCTGGCCGCCGGCATACTCAGAGCCGGTGGTTGGCACCATCCGGACCGTCCCTCCATGGTGCTGGATCCGTTCTGCGGTAGTGGCACCCTGCTGATCGAGGCGGCCTGGATGGCCGGCGGCGTGGCGCCGGGCGCCTTGCGTCAGGACTACGGCTTCATGGCCTGGCGCGGGTGCCGGCGGGCGTTGTGGGAAGGGCTGCGCGAAGAGGCCGCCGCCACCTTGCATAAGCTGCCGTCGTTACCGCCGCTGAAGGGCTTCGACGTGGACAACCGGGCGATTCAGTTCGCCATGGATAACGCCGAGCGGGCCGGGGTACGGCGCCTGCTACACCTGGAGCGGCGCGAACTGGGCGCCCTGCGTCAGCGGGACCTGGGCGACACCGGTCTGCTGGTGACCAATCCGCCCTGGGGCGAGCGCCTGGAAGAACGGGAGCGTTCCGCCTGGCTGCACGCCGGTCTCGGTCGTTTGATGGGGCAAAGGGCACTCAACTGGACCGCGGTGCTGTTGGGCACCGATGTCACCACTCTGGATCGTTGCGGCATGGCGCTGCAAAGCCAGTATCGCCTGCTCAACGGCCCGCTGAAGAACTATATCCGCGTCTACCGCCCACGGCCGCCGGTGGCGGAGTCACCGCTGCGGGTGGCGGCGGAGCCCGGTTTCGCGCCGCCGGAGGGGGCGGTGCCGCTGCTGAACCGGCTGCGCAAGAACGGTAAACACCTGCGCCGCTGGCTGGAGCGTGAGGATATTCAATCGTATCGCCTCTATGATCGTGATCTGCCGGAGTTCAATGTGGCGGTGGATATTTATGGCGATCAGGCGCTGGTACAGGAATTCAAGGCGCCGTCCTCGATTGACCCTGAAAAGGCCAAGGAGCGCCGCCAGTGGGCGGTGAGCGCGGTGCGCTCGGCGTTGGCGGTGCACCGAGAGCAGGTTCATCTGCGCACCCGTGAGCGGCAGAAAGGGCACAGTCAGTATCAGAAGCTGGACAGCCGGGGCCAATACAAGGTGGTGCGCGAAGGGCGTGCCCATCTGCTGGTGAATCTCAATGATTATCTGGATACCGGCCTGTTCCTGGATCATCGGCCGATGCGGCTGCGGCTGGCTGAGGAGTCCGCCGGCAAACGCGTCCTGAATCTGTTCGCCTATACCGGTGCCGCCAGCGTTCATGCCCTGGTGGGCGGTGCCCGCCGGGTGGTGACGGTGGATGCGTCGCGCCGTTATCTGGACTGGGCCGCCTGCAACCTGGCCCTGAACGGCTTTTCCAGTGACGCCCACCCGCTGGAACGGGCCGATGTGATGGGCTGGCTGGAAACCTGCCGCGAGCAGTTCGACGTGGTGTTTTGTGACCCGCCCACCTTTTCCAATAACAAAAGCCGCCAGGATTTCGTGGTCCAGGAGCATCATGGCGAATTGATCCGCCGTATTCTCAAAAGGCTCGAGCCCGGCGGTGTCCTGTACTTTTCCTGCAACTTCCGCCGCTTCGAGATGGATGAAAGCATTCGTCGCTGGTATCAGGTGGAAGACCTTACCCAATGGAGCACCCCGGAGGACTTTCGCCGTCACGGGTTGCACCATTGCTTTGCCATTCGTCACGGAGAGACACCATGAGCGTCACGCTTTACACCACCTTGGGATGCCATTTGTGTGAGCGGGCCCGGGACATGCTGCTGACCGTGGATCCGATGCTGGCCATCGAGGCCATCGACATTGCCGAGGACGACGATCTGATCGTCAGGTACGGTGAGCGTATTCCGGTATTGCGCCGGGGCGACCAGGAGCTGGCCTGGCCGTTCGGACTGCTGGACGTACGCGCGTTTCTGATGGGTGAGCGGTTGCTCTGATCGCTTCGAATCCACTCTGGGCCACGAAGCCGCTGTGGGAAGCTTGCTTGCAAGCGAATTGTTACTTTTATCCAAAGAATTCGCTTGCAAGCAAGCTTCCCACAATGGCTTTAGCAGCTAAGGGCTAAGGGCTAAGGGCTAAGGGCTAAGGGCTAAGGGCTAAGGGCTAAGGGCTAAGGGCTAAGGGCTAAGGGCTAAGGGCTAAGGGCTAAGGGTGTGCCGGCGTAGTGTGTGTCAGCGCGGCCGGCCAGTCCCGTTGCAAAAACGCCAGGGTGTTGGCCAGGGTTTGCTGGGCCAGAGCCTGCGTTGTTTCCCCCCGCAGGGTCGCCACCCGTGCGCCGATCCAGGGGAGCAGGCAGGGCTCATTGCGGCGTTTTTTCGCCGGCGGTTCCGGCAAGTCCCGGGGCAGCAGGTAAGGCGCGTCGGTTTCCAGCAGCAACCGGTTACCGGGAATGTGCGGCACCAGTTCGGCCAGCTCCCGTCCGCGCCGTTCGTCGCAGACCCAGCCGGTGATGCCGATGAAGCAGTCCAGGTCCAGATAGTCGAATAGCGGGCGGCGTTGGTCGGTAAAGCAGTGCACCACCACGGCGGGCAAACGGTCCCGCCAGGCCTTCAGTATTGGCAGGAAGCGGTCATGGGCATCCCTTTGGTGCAGAAAGACCGGCTTGCCATGGTCCACCGCCAGCGCCAGCTGTGCCTCGAAGGCGTTCTCCTGATCCGGGCGTGGGGAGAAATCCCGATTAAAGTCCAGGCCCATCTCGCCGGCCGCGGCCACCGCCGGTTGCTCCAGCAGTTCCCGTAATTCCGACAGGACGTCGTCGTTACAGAAGCGGGCACTGTGTGGGTGCAGGCCGGCGGTACAGAACAGGCCCTGGTTCGGGTAGCGTTGACACAACGCCACTGCTTGCCGGGATTCCTCGACGTTGGTGCCGGTCAACAACAGACGGGTTACCCCGGCCTCGCGGGCCCGTTGTAACACCGCTTCACGGTCTTCGGCGAATTGACGGTCGGTCAGGTTGACACCGATATCGGCCCATTGGCACTCATCGGCTGGACATTCGCTGGACGGAAACGTATTGGATCCCGGCATACTCATCCGGCGCCTTGGCCCTGAACCGGCGTCAGGCCGCCCAGCCGTTCTTCAAGCCGCTCACGCAGATCCTCCACCCGGCGCCGGTTGGCGCCGAAATCGTAGTATCCGACCCGGGACGCGGAGCGCACTTCAATACCGCCATTCTCGTGCACGTAAAAAGTGACGTCATCAACGAAGCGGAGGACGCGGCTGGTGAAACGGGCCTGCAAGCGGGCCGGTCCCACCTGCTCGAAGCTGACGCGGGGCAGGGTGGCCAGCACCTCGCTCAGTAATTTGAGACTGCCGGCGCGATCGGCGTAGCCTGGAAGAGGTTCCACCCGATGCCGTTCATCCGTGGCCAGGCTGGACACGCAATTGGGGGAGGACGGGCAGGGCGCTAACAAACGGGTGTCGTTCATGGCAAAGCTACTCAGCAATAACAAACCACAGACACAGAGAACACGGCGGACATGCCGTGAGAGAACCCGTGATGCGCCCCCGGCGCTTGGCATCCATTGGGATGCCCGACCCTCCCTGGCACGTCGACTGATGTCGCCGTTATCACTGTGCTTCTTAGGTCCTGACCGTCCGTTCATGAAGGTTCCGTCTCAGGCTACGTTCCATGGTGCCTCCATGGCCGCTACGGAAGGTCATGGCTTTTCATTCCCCGGCCATCAAGGTGGCGACAACAGGACCACGGGTGCCGCGGAGAAAACGCAAATGCGTGCGTAGTGTAACTGGTGGCCACGCATTTTGTCTCCCCGGGGGAAAACCGGGGCTTAATGCGCGTTCGGATCGCGGATCAGGCCGACAAACACCCCTTCGATGATCAGTTGATCCGCGGGCACCTGGATCGGCTCGTAGTCCTCATTGGCGGGCAGCAAGGTGGCGTCGGACTTGTTCAGCCGCAGGGTCTTCACCGTCACCTCCTCGCCAATGCGGGCCACCACGATTTCACCGGAACGGGCCGTTTCGCTCTTGCGCACGGCAATCAGATCGCCGTCGAAGATGCCGGCGTCGATCATGCTGTCGCCCTGCACCTGGAGCAGGTAGGTGGGCCGCTGGCGAAACAGTCCTCGCGGCACCGGTACCGTGCGCTGCACGTTTTCCACCGCTTCGATCGGGGTGCCGGCGGCCACCTTGCCCACCACCGGAAGCTCGTCCTCGTCACCGAGGGCGGACTCCAAAAGCTGAATGCCGCGGGAGCGGTCGCTGTGCAGGCGGATATAGCCCTTACGCTCCAGAGCCCGCAGGTGATCGGAGGCGGCGTTCTTGGACTGGAACCCCATTCGTTCGGCGATTTCCGCCCGGGTGGGGGCCATGCCGGTGTCCGCCTGGGAGTCACGGATGCAATCCAGTACCTGCTGCTGGCGGAGGGTCAGTTTGCTGCTCATGTCGGTCTCCTGTGGGTCGCCACGACGGGAATGGAGTACTGATAATACGAACAGTACAATATGTCCAGTATTTTTGTCATCCCCGATGTTGTTACAAAGCGCTCTCCACTCGCCTTGCATGGCCATCCAGGCTAGGCTATGCGCTCGGCGCTTCCCGGGGGGGAGGCGCCGTCGTGGTGTTGTATTCGCTGCCAATGCAGCTCCCACGGTGGCTTGTGGCACCTCTCCGTGGGAGGCTGGCTTGCCAGCGAATAATACAAACACCCGGACCTATCCCATTCGCTTGCAAGCAAGCTCCGACAGCGGCTTCGTAGTTTCCTTTGTGGGAGCTGCCTTGGCGGCGAATGGCGTGCGGACAAGCGGTTCCAAGACTGTGGGGCCGCCGTGGGTTGGGGGAGAAATGAATCAGGCCGAATGGCAACGTTCTCAGCAGGCGAGGGTGGCGTCGTTACTTTCCGGCGTGCCGTTTTTCAATGAAGTGTCCCGTGATGATGCCGATCAGCGTGCCTTGTTGCTGGCCGCTACCCGGATTCTGGAAGCCGCTCCGGGCGAGCTGGTGATCAAGGCCGGTGCCGAGGCCCGCGGGCTTTATTTTCTGCTGCGCGGCGAACTGTGGGTGCTTGGCGAAGGCTCACCGCCGCCGGTGGTCTACCGGGTGTCTCCGGGAGAAGTGTTCGGCGCGTTGTCGCTATTGCTGGAGACGCCGCGCAGCGCCTCCTTGAAGGTGGCGGAGGGGGATCAGGCGAAACCGGCGGTGCTGGCGCGTTTGTCCTTCGCTGATTTCGATGCGCCGAGCTTGGCCTTGTTCAGTCTTGCAACCCGCCTGGCGCTGTTTCACATGCTGGTGCATCAGATTCGCTGGGCGGTGGAGGTGCAGCGCCTGGCGGCGCCGGATGCGGAACTGGAAGCGGCTCTGCGCAAGATCCCGCTTTATCAGGGCGAGAAGGAAACCGTGCGGGAGCTGGCGGCGCTGCGTGAACAGGCGCGGGCGCTGGCGGCGCTGCTGTGCCGTTGGAATGACCACCCCCGCGCCGGCCCGGCGATGACATAGTGAAACCCCGGCCGGCCCGCTGGCCGGCCAGTCGCATGGCTCACGGACCGATCAGGCCGCGAACCGTCAGTCCGATTTCTTGTCCTTGCGCTGGACTTTCACCGCCAATACGTCGCAATGGGCGCCGGGCACCAGACCGCGGGCGGTGGAACCCAGCAACAGAGCCAGACCGCTGCGGGTATGACTGCCCACCACGATCAGATCCGCGCCCAGGGCATCGGCCTTGTCGACGATGGTCTTCTCGATGGAGCCGAGTTCCACATGGATGCGGTCCTCGCTGATCTGGTACTGGCGGGCGTATTCCAGGGCGGTTTCGCGTGCCTGTTTGACCAGGCCGCTTTGCAGGTCGGTGACGTCCATCGGCACGTCGGCGCCGTAGGCCAGTGCCAGCGGCTCGATCACATGGATCAGGTGCAACTCGCCGGAGGCGTTGCCCTCCAGTACCCCGGCGGCACGGCACAGGATGTCGGCGGACTCGTCACTGCAGTCGATGGCGACAAGAATTTTCTGATACGGAGCGGTCACGGCGATCTCCCTCGAACGCTTTTTATCGAGTATAGCCCGGTCCCGGGAAGCGGTCGATTGATGCGGGTCAAGGCCCGCTGAAAGGCCCCCAAAAGGGATTGTGGCCCCCCGAAGCTTGACCGGACGTTAGCGCCGCTGTCTAAATAGGCGCCCCTGAGGGCCCCCGAAACGGGGCCTGGACATCGTATCCGGCCTTTCCCGGCAAGGCGAAGGCCGGATCGACCGACTTCTCGGTAATTCAGTTGTGGGTGACGAACGTAATGGGTAAGTCCCTGGTAATTGTGGAGTCGCCGGCCAAGGCGAAGACCATCAACCGCTATTTGGGCGATGACTTCATCGTCAAGTCCAGCGTGGGCCACGTGCGCGATCTGCCGGTCAGCGGCGGCGGCAAGAAGTCCACGCCCCAGGAACGGGCCAAGGAGGCGGCCTATACCCGTTCGCTGCCGAAGGAAGAGCGCGAGGTTTATAAAAAGAAGAAAGCGCAGTCCCAATTGATCAACCGCATGGGCGTGGACCCGGACCATGGCTGGAAGGCGCACTACGAGATCCTGCCCGGCAAGGAAAAGGTCATCGATGAACTCAAGCGTCTGGCCGCCAAGGCCGAGCGCATCTATCTCGCCACTGACTTGGACCGCGAAGGGGAGGCCATTGCCTGGCACCTGCGGGAAGTGATCGGCGGTGACGATGACCGTTTCGACCGGGTGGTGTTCAACGAGATCACCAAGAAGGCGATCCAGGCCGCGTTCCAGGAACCGGGCAAGCTGGATATGAGCCGGGTGGAAGCCCAGCAGGCACGCCGTTTCCTCGATCGGGTGGTGGGGTTCATGATCTCACCGCTGTTGTGGGAAAAGATCGCCCGCGGCCTGTCCGCCGGCCGGGTGCAGTCGGTGGCGGTGGAGCTGGTGGTGGAGCGCGAGCGGGAAATCCGCGCCTTCACCCCGGAGGAGTTCTGGGAGCTGCACGCCGACACCCACGACAGCAAGCAGCAAGCGGACCAACTGCGTCTGCAGGTGGCCCGTTACCAGGGTGAAAACTTCCGGCCAAACAACGCAGAGGACGCCGAGCGCCACCGTGAGGCACTGCATCGCGCCGGCCAACTGACCATTTCCCAGCGCGAGGAGCGGCCGACCCGGTCGAAACCCTCGGCGCCGTTCATCACCTCCACGCTGCAGCAGGCGGCGAGTACCCGTCTGGGCTTCGGGGTAAAGAAAACCATGATGATGGCCCAGCGCCTCTACGAGGCCGGCCATATCACCTACATGCGTACCGATTCCACCAACCTGAGCGCGGACGCGGTGACGGCGTGCCGGGCCTGGATCGATGACAAGCTGGGCGAGAAATATCTGCCGGCGAAACCACTGTCCTATTCCAGCAAGGAAGGCGCCCAGGAGGCCCACGAAGCGATCCGGCCTTCCGATGTCAATCGCACCTCCGAGTCGCTCAAGGACATGGAGCGCGATGCCCAGCGCCTGTACGAATTGATCCGCCGCCAGTTCATCGCCTGCCAGATGCCGCCGGCGGAATACCTGAGTACCACGCTGACCGCCGAGGCGGACGGTTACGAGCTCAAGGCCAAGGGCCGCATCATGAAGTTCGACGGCTGGACCCGGATCCTGCCGCCGGCGGCGCGCAAGGGGCAGGAAGATACGGTGCTGCCGGATCTCAAGCAGGGTGACGTGCTGGTGATCGATCAGGTCGACGCCACCCAGCATTTCACCAAGCCGCCGGCCCGTTACACGGAAGCCAGTCTGGTCAAGGAATTGGAGAAGCGCGGTATCGGCCGGCCGTCCACCTACGCCTCGATCATTTCCACGATCCAGGATCGCGGTTATGTGCGGCAGGAAAGCCGCCGCTTTTACGCGGAGAAGATGGGCGATATCGTCACCGATCGCCTGGTGGAAAGCTTCCCCAATCTGATGGATTACAACTTCACCGCGCGGATGGAGGAAACCCTCGACGAGATCGCGGAGGGCAAACGCCACTGGCGTGATGTGCTCAACGATTTTTACCAGGATTTTCAGGCCAAACTGGAGGCCGCTCAGGGCGAGGGCAGTGGCAAGCAGGCCAAGGGCGGCATGCGTGCGAATCTGCCCACGGACACCGACATCGCCTGTCCCACCTGCGGCCGTCCGATGCAAATCCGTACCGGCTCCACCGGTGTCTTCCTGGGTTGCTCCGGTTATAGCCTGCCGCCCAAGGAACGCTGTACCGCCACGCTCAATCTGCTTCCCGGCGAGGAGGCGGTGCGGGCCGACGATGACGAGGCGGAAACCCAGGAGTTGCGCCGCAAGAAGCGTTGCCCCAAATGCGGTACGGCGATGGAATCCTTCCTCATCGACGAGAAACGCAAGTTGCACGTCTGTGGTAACAACCCGGATTGCGACGGCTACGTGGTGGAGCAGGGCGAGTTCCGCATCAAGGGCTACGATGGTCCGACCCTGGAGTGTGAAAAGTGCGGCAGCGAGATGCAGTTGCGCACCGGCCGGTTCGGCAAGTTCTTCAAGTGCACCAACGATGACTGCGGCAATACACGCAAGCTGCTGAAGAACGGTGAGCCGGCGCCGCCCCGTGCCGACCCGATCCCGATGCCGCATCTCAAGTGCGAAAAGGTGGACGATCATTACCTGCTGCGTGACGGTGCGTCCGGCCTGTTCCTGGCCGCCAGCAAGTTCCCCAAGAACCGGGAAACCCGGGCGCCGCTGGTGGAGGAGATCCAGTCCGTGGCGGAGCAACTGGATCCCAAACACCGTTATCTCGCGCAAGCCCCCGGCGAGGACTCCGAGGGGCGCAAGGCGGTACTGCGCTACAGCCGCAAGGCCAAGGAGCAGTACGTGATGACCGAGGAGGAGGGTAAGCCCACCGGCTGGTACGCCTTCTATCGGGACGGCAAGTGGGAAGTGGAAGAAAAGAAAGCCGCACCGAAGAAGAAAGCGGCGGCGAAGAAGAAAACCGCCACCAGGAAGAAGGCCTCCGCCCGCAGATCATGAAACAGCGCGGCCCTCTCCGCCAGCAAGCTGGCTTCCCACAGCGGCTTTGTCGTTCTCTTTGTGGGAAGCTGGCTTTAGCAGCGAATAGCCGGAGATAACCATGTCCCGAATGGTGCGGGAAAACGAAATCAGCGGTCTGCGTGAGCGGTTGTTTTTCGCCCGCGACCTGCTCAAGACACTACGGGCCGAGGCCGGCGATTCGGTGGGGCACCGCCTGGCGCTGCGTGGCGCGGTGGTGTTTCATCTTTATTCGGTGCTGGTGGGCATGGCGCGGCAGTCCGCCAAGTCCTACCAGGTGCCCGGTTACGATGACCTGATCAGCCTCGCTGTCCTGGAGCAGGCTTTCGCCAATACCGGTGTTCGCGCCCCGGAGATGCAATTGTTGACCCAGGCGCGGCGGGATCGCTCCGATCCGGTATGCTGGCTGGATCTGGAGCTGCGCGCCGCGGTGGGCGCCGCCGGTCTGGCGCGCCGGGCCACGCCTCCCGGTGAAACCAACGCCCTGGCTCTGCGCGCCGAGGATCCTTACGCGCCCCTGGCCGACGGTGACCTGGAGCGTCTGCAAAAGGCGGCCGACCGGGTAGAGGAACTGCTTGGCTTGTTCGGTACTTATATGGATGAATGGTAAGTATGGAGAATGGTAAGCGGGGAGCGACATGTTGTTACTGATCATCTTCGCCGCCATTGCTTTGGGGTTCTCGTTCCTCTGCTCGATTCTGGAAGCCGCTCTGCTGTCCATCACCCCCAGCTACATCGCCGGTCTCAAGGACGACAAACCCAAGTTGTTTGAACGTCTGCGGCACCTCAAGGATGACATCGACGACCCGCTGGCGGCCATTCTCACGCTCAATACCATCGCCCATACCGCCGGCGCCACCGGGGTCGGCGCCCAGGTGGCGGTGCTGTTCGGGGAAACCTGGCTGGGTGTGGCCTCGGCGGTCATGACGCTGGCCATCCTGATCGTCTCCGAGATTATTCCGAAGACCATTGGCGCCAAATTCTGGCGCGCCCTGGCGCCGCTGCTGCCGCCGGTGCTCAATGTCATGATCTGGGTACTCAAGCCGTTCGTGTGGTTATCGAAAATGATTACCCGGCGGATTGGCGACGGCGAGCCGGATACCGACATTCGGGCGGAGTTGAAGGCGATGGCGGCGATTGGCCACGAGCAGCAGGCGCTGGATGAGGGCGAGCGGCGGGTCATCGCCAATATTCTCAGCCTCCATGACATCAGGGTCGACAAGGTGATGACCCCTCGTACGGTGGTGGAATCGCTGCGCCCGGAGCAGACCGTGGCCGAAGTGCGCCACCACCTGGTGTCCACGCCTTTTTCCCGCTATCCGGTGCTGAACGACAAGGATGAAGCACTCGGCTATGTGCACAAAAGCGATCTGTTGGAAGTGGAAGATGAGCGTACCGTGGGCGAACTGGCCCGTGCCATGGCCTTGTTCCGCACCGACACAAACATCGAGACGGTGTTTGGTGAGATGCTGCGTGACCGGCAACACCTGGGCCTGGTCTACGATGACCTGGGGACCTGGGTGGGCCTGGTCACCATGGAAGACATCATTGAAACCATCCTCGGTCAGGAAATCATGGACGAAACCGATAATGTGGCCAATCTGCGCCACTATGCCCGCCAGCGCTGGAGCCGCAAACTCAAACGCAAGGGCGCCCCGGAATAACGGCCTCTGCTTGACGGTGATCGCCGCCAAACGTATGTTTCAAACGTTTGCTTTCAGCCCGGCAGGTCTCCATGTCTCAATCCGATACTGTGCGCCGCATCCTTGATACGGCGGAAGTGCTGTTCGCCCAGAAGGGGTTCGCGGAAACCAGCCTGCGCGCGATTACCGGCAAGGCCGGTGTTAATCTGGCCGCGGTGAACTACCATTTCGGCTCCAAGGAGGCGCTGATCCAGGCGGTGTTCGAGCGCTATCTGACGCCGTTCTGCCAGGCGTTGTCGGTGAAGTTGAAGGAACTGGAGCTGGACGACGGTCCGCTCAGTCTGGAGCGGCTGTTGACCGTGGCATCGCGGCTGGCGTTGGGCTCCGGTACCGAGGAGCCGCGACGCGCCATGATCTTCTTCCGCCTGGCCGGCCAGGCCTACAGCCAGCCGCAGGACCATCTGCGCGCCTATCTGCGCAAGCATTACGGCGATGTTTTCAACCAGTTCACCACCTTGCTGCGCCGCACCGCACCGGATGTGCCGCCGGTGGAGTTGTTCTGGCGCGTGCACTTCAGCCTCGGGGCGGTGATCTTCACGCTTTCCGGTATGGAATCCCTGCAGACCATCAGCAAGAAGGACTTCAACCGTTCGGTGTCCGCCAGCGATATCGCCCAGCATCTGCTGCCCTTCGTGGTGGGCGGGATAAAAGGCAACTGAAAAGACAGTTGATAGTTGACAGTGGATAGTTGACAGTCCAAAAAACAGGTGACCCTGAGCCGCTGTGGGAAGCTTGCTTGCAAGCGAATATTGCAAACGCTTGAGCGAACCCATTCGCTTGCAAGCAAGCTTCCCACAGCGGCTAAAGAACAGGTTGTTTGTGTTTCCGCCGTCAACTGTCCACCATCCACTGTCAACTTTCCCGCGTTGGTCCTATGCATATCATTATTTCCCTTGCCGATCAGACCCTGACCCTCGATGGCGCCGGCCAGCGTCGTTATCCGGTTTCCACCGCGGCGGTCGGTGCCGATGAGCGCAGCGGCAGTAACGGCACGCCCCGTGGGGAACATCTGGTGCGTGCCCGTATCGGCGAGGGGCTTCCCGTGGGCGCGGTGTTTCGCGGACGCCGCTTCAGCGGCGAGATCCTGACACCGGAACGGGCCGCGGCGGAACCGGAGCGGGACTGGGTGCTCAGTCGCATTCTCTGGCTCGGAGGGCTGGAACCGGGTAAAAACCAGGGCGGTGACGTGGATAGTTTCCGGCGCTTTATTTATATTCACGGCACGCCGGATCATGAGCCCATGGGGCAGCCCGCCTCCCACGGTTGTATCCGCATGCGTAACGCCGACGTCATCGATTTGTTCGACCGCGTGCCATTGGGGTGCGGGGTCTCCATCACCGAGTAATCACATGAATCAGGCCAATAACACCCAGCCTTTGCTGATGCTGGATCTGGAAGGCGTCGCGCTCACCAGTGAGGAGCGCGATTTACTCGTTCATCCCGCCGTCGGCGGGGTGATTTTGTTCAGCCGCAACTATCAGGGCCCGCTGCAGGTACGTGATCTGGTGGCGTCCATGCGGGCGCTGCGGCCGGAATTGCTGATCGCCGTGGACCAGGAAGGCGGGCGGGTGCAGCGCCTGCGTGAAGGGTTTACCCGGCTGCCGGCCATGGGCACGCTGGGACGGCGTTATCAGCAGGATCCCCGGGCTGGCCGCGAGGCCGCGGAGCTGCTCGGCGAACTGATGGCCGACGAAGTGCGCGCCGTGGACATCGACATCAGCTTCGCGCCGGTGCTGGATCTGGATCACGGTCGCAGCACGGTGATTGGAGATCGTAGCTTCAGCAATGACGTCGACGTGCTGATCACCCTGGCGGATGCCTTTCTGGACGGCATGCAGCGGGCCGGCATGAGCGCCACCGGTAAACATTTCCCCGGTCATGGCCATGTCCAGGCCGACTCCCATCTGGAATTGCCGGAGGACCCGCGCACGCTGTCTGAAATGGCCGCCGATCTGGCGCCGTTCCGGGCGCTGGCGCCGCGCCTGGACGGCATCATGCCTGCCCATGTGCGCTACCCGGCCATGGACGCCCAGCCCGCCGGTTTTTCCCGCTACTGGTTACAGAAAGTGCTGCGCGAGGAGCTGGGCTTCCGGGGCGTGATCTTTTCCGATGATCTGACCATGGCCGGCGCCGCCGCGGCCGGAGATTATACGCAGCGGGCGGGGGCGGCCCTGAACGCCGGCTGCGACATGGTGCTGGTATGCAACGATCGCGCCGGTGCCCTGGCGGTGCTGTCCTGGCTGGAGCAACAAGCATTGCCGAAAGGGGTGCCAGCCAGTGCTTTGCGGGCGCGCCCGCGCCGGCCGATGAGCCCGGCCCGCCGCCAACGGGCCTGTGATATCGCCGAACAATTGTCAGGAGAAAACGCATGAATTGGGAGGCCCTGCTGAACTGGAAACTGTTGCTCCAGTGGCCCGGCCCGGAAACGCAAACGATCATCTGGCTGACCCAGGTGTTCGTGGTGGTGTTTTGTACCGTATCGCTGAATTTCCTGATGATGCGGATATTGGACATCCTCACCGTGCTGGGGGAAAAGACCGCCAGCAAATGGGACGATGTGCTGATCGAGGCGCTGCGTCTGCCGTTGCGGCTGGTGACCTGGGTGATCGGGTTGTCGGTGGCGGCGGAGATGCTCTACGACGTCTCCGAAAGCGCCTTGTTCGAGCATGTGGGCATGGTCCGCCGGGTGGCGTTCATTGCCATCATCGCCATGTTTTTCAATCGCCTGATCACCGGCGTCGAGCATAATCTGACCGACCCCGGCCGGATGAAGAAACCGATGGATACCACCACCGCGGCGGCGGTGTCCAAGCTGTTGCGGGTGTCGGTGATCATTACCTCCTTGCTGATCATTCTGCAGGCGCTGGGCTACAGCGTATCCGGCGTGCTCGCCTTCGGTGGTATCGGGGGCATGGCGGTGGCGTTCGCCGCCAAGGATCTGCTCGCCAACTTCTTTGGCGGCATGATGATCTACATGGACAAGCCGTTCAAAGTGGGGGAGTGGGTGCGCTCGCCGGACCGGACCATCGAGGGGACAGTGGAGCATATTGGTTGGCGGCTGACCCGCATTCGCACTTTTGATCAACGTCCGCTGTACATTCCCAACTCGTTGTTCACCACCATCGTGCTGGAGAATCCGTCGCGCATGTTCAACCGGCGGATCAATGAAAAGATCGGTATCCGCTATAACGACTGGCGGAAGATGCCGGCGATCGTCGCCGACGTCCGGCAAATGCTGATCGATCACGATGACATTGAAACCGATGCCCGTACCCTGATCGTCAATTTCGATACCTACGGCGCCTCGCACATCGAGTTCTTCATCTACACCTTCACCAAGACCACCAACTGGGTGCGCTTCCACGGGATCAAGCAGGACGTGCTGATGAAGATCATGGAGATCGTCGAGCAGCATGGCGCCGAGTTCGCCTTCCCGACTCGCACTCTGCACATGGTCAGCGATGACGATCAGCAGGACAGCCCTCCGGCGCCGACCACCGAGGAGGCACGGCATGCCCATCGCGGATGAGGTAAAGCGGGAGTTGATGCAGGTGCGCCGTGATGCGCGCCAACTCCATTCCCAGGATCAGGTGGAAGCGGCCATTGGCAAACTGGCGATTCAGCTCACCGAGGACTACAGCGAGCGCTTCCCGCTGTTCGTCACCATCATGAACGGCGGCATGATCTTCGCCGGACATTTGCTCACGCGCCTGGATTTTCCGCTGGAAATGGACTATCTGCACGCTTCCCGCTATCTGGGTGACACCCGGGGCGGGGAGGTGGAGTGGATCGTCACTCCGGGTGCCAGCCTGTCCGGGCGAGACGTGATCATCCTCGACGATATTCTCGATGTCGGCTCCACCTTGTTGGCGATCGTCGATGCCTGCCACGCCCAGGGGGCCACCAGCGTGAAAACCTGCGTGCTGGTGGACAAGGTGCACGACCGCAAGGCGCGGCCGGGTCTGAAGGCTGATTACACCGCGCTGGAGGCCGAGGATTTTTACCTGTTCGGCATGGGCATGGACTACAAGGGCTATTGGCGCAACGCCCCCGGCATTTTCGCCGTGGAAGAATAAGGAAGCGAGATGCTGGCATTCATTGGCGGTACCGGTCTGACGCGCATGGACAACCTGCGCATTACCGGCAGCCAGACCCTGACCACCCGTTTCGGTGAGCCGTCGGCGCCGGTGGTGGAAGGACAACTCAACGGTCGCGAGGTGCTGTTCCTGGCCCGTCATGGCGATCCCCATGTGTTGCTGCCTCATCAGGTCAACTACCGGGCCAATATGGTGGCGCTGAAGGAAGCGGGCGCCAGCGCCATCGTCGCCGTCAACGCGGTGGGCGGGATCACCGACAAAGCGCCCACCGGCGCCCTGGTGCTGGCGGACCAGATCATCGACTACACCTACGGCCGTGACATGACGTTGTTCGACGATAAGGACGAGCCGCTGGTGCACGTGGATTTCAGTTGGCCGTTCGACGCCGCCTTGCGCGCCGCGCTCCAGGAGCGGCTGGCCGTCAGTGGCCTGGCCTGGACCGACGGTGGCTGTTACGGCGCCACTCAGGGGCCGCGACTGGAAACCGCCGCGGAGATTTTGCGCATGGAGCGTGACGGCTGCGACGTGGTCGGCATGACCGGCATGCCGGAAGCGGTTCTGGCCCGGGAACTGGACATCCCCTATGCGATGCTGTCCCTGGTGGTGAACCCTGGCGCTGGCAAATCCGACCGGGAGATCACCATGGCCGAGATCGAAGTGGTAATTCACGATGGCATGGCCGGAGTGTGCCGGGTACTGGCGGATCTGGCGGGGCACTGCTAAGGCACGGCCGCAGTCCCGTAGCGTTGTTCTTGGCGGCCACGACGTCCTTGTGGGAGATTCCTTGCAAGCGCAGGGGGGAACGCCGGAGGGGCAGTATTCGCCAGCAAGCTGGTCTCCCACGGCCTTTCCGCGTAGCCGCTGTGGGAAGCTTGCTTGCAAGTGAATGAGGTTTACTCAGGCGTTTGCAACATGAGTCCCGAACCTGCACTACTGAAACCAGAATAATTTCGAGGGACTGAAGTCGATCGGTGAACAGTATGCCGGCTGCCCGGGAGTTCATCACCGGCGTGAGGAAACGTTTCCGCAAAAAGGGGAGCATCATGCAAAGTTCTCTGTTTGCCGATGACAGTGCGATTCCTTCGGAAGTACGGGCGGCCACACCGGAAGCGTCGCTGATCCCGCTGGCGGCGGCTTTGCCGGAGACGCTCAGAATGGGTACCTCGTCCTGGCACTATCCGGGCTGGGCCGGGCTGGTTTGGGACAAACTCTACAGCGAAGAGCAGTTGTCCCGCCGGGGACTGAGCGCTTATGCCAGACATCCCCTGTTTCGTGCCGTTGGTCTGGATCGCGGCTTTTATCGGCCGTTGAGCGTGGAGCAATACGCCGATCACGCGGCGCGGGTCCCCGATGATTTTCGTTTCGTGGTCAAGGCGCCGAGCCGGGTCACCGATCCTCTGCTGCGAGGCAGCGGGGGCAAGGGAGAGAGGATCAACCCTGACTTTCTGGATGCGGCGGCCGCCCGGGCCGAGTTGGTCGAACCGGCCGGAGCCGGCCTGGGGCCGAAGCTGGGGGCGTTGGTGTTTCAGATCAGCCCGTTACCCTCCCACTGGCTCACTGAAATGGAACGGCTGACCGAAGGGCTGCATGCGCTGTTGCGAAGCACCATGGCGCTCAAGGCCCGTTACCCGGAGGCGGTGGTGGCGGTGGAGGTGCGCGACCGGCAATGGCTGACCCCGGCCTTCGTGGACGCCCTTAAGGATACCGGCGCCACCTACTGCCTCGGTCTCCATGGCAAGATGCCGCCGATTGCCGAGCAACTGCCAATTCTGCGCGCGCTCTGGCCCGGCCCACTGGTATGTCGCTGGAACCTCAATCTGAAGCACGGCGCTTACGGCTATGAAAGGGCACGGGACCAGTATTCGCCGTTCGACAAACTGGTGGATCCGGACCCGGAAACCCGCGAGGCCCTGGCACAGGTGATCGCCGGTACCGTGGGCGCGGGGCAACCGGCTTATGTGACGCTCAGTAATAAAGCGGAAGGCTGTTCGCCATTATCCGTGGCGGCGCTGGCCGAGGCGGTGCGGGCCCGGGTCGGCCCCGCCTGATCCGGCGCCGAGAGCTATGGTGCCGGGGCATTTCCCAACGGATCTGCTAAGGTTCCACACCAGGACGCCGACAAAGGGATGTGATGAAAATGAGTGGAGCGGATATCGAAGCCCTGTGCCGGGCGTTCATAGCGGATGAAGATGAGGCGTTGCAGCAGGAGCGGCAAGGCCATTTCTGGCCGCAAAATCATCATTTATTGGGGCCCCATGCCGCCAAGCTGCCGGCCGCCCTGACGCCGGACCAGAGAACCCGTTTCTATTTTCATTATCTGCGCGTGGCGGGCGGCATCCCGGCGGTCTCCAACAAAGAACTGCCGTTGTTGCGCGACGCTTATCGGCAAGTGCTGCCCTTGCAGGATCGGGGCTACCCGGTCAACAGCAGTGAGCGGCATATCAACCTGCTGGTGTTCGGCTTCGACGAGAGCGGGTCCCTGCCCATCGGCGAAACGTCCACGGCGACGGATCTTAAAACCCGTCTGAAGCTGGTGAGCCAATTGGGCAAGTACACCACGCTGCCCAATCAGCGGGCAAAGAAAGTGAAGTTCGCTCCCTTTGCCGAGGACGGCGAACGGATTTTGCAGCTGCTGCGTCATTTACGCTATCGCCATGACCGCCGCTACGGTGACGATCTTTACGACACCGTGAACCTGAGATTCTGGGGCATGGTATTGACCGCGTTGCTGAATCCGGAAGTGCGCACCGAGCTGGTCCGCGACATGCTGGACGGTGACATGGCGTTTCCCAACCGGGAGACTCACCTGGACATACTGCACAAGACGGTTCAGGCGGTACAGGAAGATTGCGCGCCGCGGGAGACGGAATTTCATCAATGGGCCGGGCGACTGGCCGAGGTCCACCGCGCACGCTGGGAAGCCACCGAAAGCGCAATGCTGGCACGTGCCTTGGGATTGCCGTTCGAGGCCGGGGAGGATTGGCAGGTGCGGATTCGCATCCCCCAGGAAGGCAATGACGGGCAGGGGTGGCAAGCCCCCAACCTGATGTTGAATCTGATGCCGGAACCGGACTGGGATTGGGAACTGCGTATCGAGGACGCCAAGGGCCGCCGTTTCGTGGAAGGCAGCAAAGGCCCGGTAAGAAATGACATGGGCATGGAAGGGCTTGGCAAGGGCAATCTGGGGCGTTTTCCGCGGTGGTTGCGGGCCTTGCGAGAGCAATACGGTATGGTTTATGACGTGCCGCGAGCGGACATCAGCGCGGGCCGCAAGCGTTCCGCCGGCCGTCTGATCCAGGATTGGCTGGAAGGGGACGGGTAAAGGCGGTCTCCGGCGGTAACCTGTTCCAGTTCCTGACCCGCTTCGGAGCACAGGGCTCTTATCCGTTTCATGCAGTCCGGTTCGTTGTTGAGGGTCTGGGCTATACGCTCGGTCCGATCGGGTGAGCCAGTCCGCGTTAAGCCGGAACAGATCCCCGCTCTCCTGGGCGGCGTAAAAAGGGTCGGAAAGCGCCTCGAATCGGTGATCCCCAGGTACTCGGAAAACAGCGCGTTCAACACATCGATATTGGCGCCGATGATGTCGTCCGGATCGTCACTGCCCAGTACATCGGCGGGGAGCGGAATGGCGTCTTCGGGAGTGAGTAAGGTGCCGGTTGGCATGGCAACGGTATCGAGCTAGTTTGCCAGCGATTGCAGCAAGGCCGCCAGAAAGCGTGCCGCCTGGCCGCCGTTCAGGGCGCGGTGGTCGAAGGTCAGCGACAGCGGTAGTTGTTTGTCCTCGAACACCTCGCCGTTGTTGAATCCGGGCTGTGTGAAGGCCTTGCCGGCACCGACAATGGCCACTTGTGGCGGCACCACCACCGGGGTGGCGAAACGGCCGCCGAGGGTGCCGAAGTTGCTCAATGACAAGGTGGCGCCCTGTAGTTCCCGAGGGGGGATTTTGCGCTGCTCCACGTCCCGACGAAGCCGGTTGAGGCCCTCGCGCAAGTCGTCATCGTCGCGGTTGGCGATATCGCGCAGCACCGGCACGAACAGGCCGTCCGGGGTGTCCACGGCGATACCCAGATCGATTTTTTCTACTTTGCGCATGCTCAGTTGATCACCGTCGAACCAGGCGTTGACCGCCGGTTCCGACCGGCAACCGGCGACGATGGCGTGGATCAGACGCAACATGATGTCGGTGCCGGCGCGCCAATGACGGATGCTGACCTGATCGAACAGGCTGACCGGCACCACCTGCTGGCCGGCGCTGGCCATGGTTTTGGCCATGGTACGGGCCACCCCCTTTAGCGGGGTGCTGTCGCCGTGGCTTTGTTTCAGCCTGGCGTGTTGTTGCACGTCGTTAAGGGTAATGGTGCCGCCGGGGCCACTGCCCTTGAGACGCGCCAGATCCACGCCCAGATGCTGGGCCAGGGCACGGATCGCCGGCGCCGCGCCCGGGCCGCCCCGGTTGCCGGCGGCGGCGCCGATGATGAAATCATCACGGTCGCCGTCCTGTTCACTGGCCAACTCACCGACCACGCTCTGGCTGGTGTCCTCCTCGCCCTCGAACGCCAGCAGCGGCTCGCCGGTGTGCACCAGATCGCCTTCGGCGACGAAGCGGCGGGCGATGACACCGGCTTTCGGCGCCGGAATATCGACGATGGCCTTGGCCGTCTCCACGCTCAGCAGCACCTGGTCCACGTTAACCTCTTCGCCTTCCTTGACGTGCCATTCGATCACTTCCGCTTCCTGAAGGCCTTCGCCCAGATCCGGCAGAGTGAAGTAGCTCATGAGTGTGCTCCCTGGTCAGTCGCGCTTGCACGCAACACGCAACACGCAACACGCTAACACGCCATACTTGCCGAGTAAGGCGCCTATTTCCGGTTGTCTCACTTGGAGAAGGCCGCTGATACTTTGGCGTGCAAGCGTGCAAGCGTGCAAGCGCCTCATCAATACACCAGCGTCCGCTTCGCCGCCGCCACGATCCGTTCCACATTCGGCAAATAATGCTGCTCCAGTTGGAAGTAGGGCATCGGGCAATCATAGCCGGTGACCCGCTCCACCGGAGCGCGCAGATGCAGCAGCGCCTGGTTGGCGAGGGTGGCGGCGATTTCAGCACCCATGCCGCCGTGCCCGGGGGCTTCATGAACGATCACGGCACGGCCGGTGCGGCTCACTGATGCCACCAGGGTATCCTGGTCCAATGGGTTCAGACAGGCCACGTCGATCACTTCGGCGTTGATGCCTTCCGCCGCCAGTTGATCGGCGGCACCCAGGGTTTCGTGGATGGCCGCGCCCCAACTGATCAGGGTGAGATCGTCGCCGGTGCGCAGGGTGAAGCAGGTATCCAGCGGCAAGGGCTCGCCGTCCGCCACCACCGGCAGCCGTTTCAGCCGGTACAGGCGCTTCGGTTCCAGGAAGATCACCGGGTCCGGGCACTGGATGGCGGCCAGCAGCAGGCCGTGGGCGCGGGACGGCGAGGATGGCATCACCACACGCAGGCCGGGGATATGCGCGAACAGGGCCTCGGTGCTTTCACTGTGATGTTCCGGCGCGTGAATGCCGCCTCCGTAGGGCGCCCTTATCACCAGCGGACAACTGAGCCGGCCGCGGGTGCGGTTACGTAAACGGGCGGCGTGGCTGAGGATCTGCTCCAGGGCGGCGTAAATGAAACCCATGAACTGGATCTCCGCCACCGGTTTCAGCCCCTGGCTGGCCATGCCCACGGCCAGGCCGGCGATCAGATTCTCCGCCAACGGCGTGTCCATCACCCGGCGGAAGCCGAATTGTGCCTTGAGCCCCTCGGTGGCGCGGAACACGCCGCCGTTGGTGCCGATGTCCTCGCCGAGCAGAACCACACTGTCGTCCTCGGCCATGGCCCGCACCAGGGCACGGTTGACCGCTTCCAGCAGATTCATGGGGACCGCATGGGCGCCGTGGGTTTGCAGTTCAGCCATGACGCACCTCCTGGTTGAGCGCCGCCAGGGCGGCGCGCTGGTCGCGCAGGGCGGCGGGTAGAGCCGCGTAAAGGTAGTCGAGCATGTCGGTGGCCGGGGCCGGGGGCAGATTCAGGTAGATGTCGATGGCCTCTTCCACGGTGCGCTCGCACTGTTGCTGCCAGTCGGTTTCCCGCTGGGCATCCCACAGACCGGATTCAGCCAGAGTGTCGCGCAGGCGCCGCACCGGCTCGTTCTGCCAGGCCCGGTGCAGATCGCTGGCTTTGCGGTAGCGGCTGGCATCGTCGGCGGTGGTGTGATCGCTGAGTCGGTAGCTGATCGCTTCGACCAGGGTGGCGCCCTTGCCGGCACGGGCCCGTTCCAGGGCGTCGTCCAGTACCTTGAGCAGCGCATCCAGGTCGTTGCCGTCCACCTGCACGCCGGGAATGCCGGCGGCCACCGCCTTGTCGGCCAGACTGGCGCAGGCGGTCTGCAGTCCCCGGGGCACGGAGATGGCCCACTGATTGTTATTGATCAGCACCACCAGCGGCAGCTGCCAGACGCCGGCCACGTTGAGCGCTTCGTAAAAATCACCCCGTGAGGTGGCGCCGTCGCCGCAGGTGGCGAGCACGGCGGCGTGTTCGTGGCGCAGCTTGGCGGCACTGGCGATGCCGGCGGCCTGAGTCAGTTGGGTGGCAATGGGCACGCAGTAGGGCAGATCGCGGCGGGCGTCGCTGTCGGCGGGAAAAGCGTTGCCACGCTCGTCGCCGCCCCAGTACTGCAGGATTTGATGCAGCGGCACGCCGCGCAGATAAAGCGTGGCGTGGTCGCGGTAGTAGGGCACGAAGTAATCGTCCCGGGTCAGCGCCAGCCCGGCGGCGGTGCCGATCGCTTCGGCGCCCAGGCAGGAGGCGTAGGTGCCCAGCCGCCCGGTGCGTTGCAGGTTCACTGCTTTCTTATCGAAGTGACGGATCATCGCCATGGTCTTGTAACCCGCCACTCGACGGTGGTCATGGTCGGTTCTCATAGCACCTCCTCAGGCCACGTTACGATGGCCATTGAGCCGTTGTTCCGCCAGATCGTCAGCGGTGGCACTGGTGGACCAGCCGGCCTGTTCCGCTTCACGGAAGATCCGCGTCAGGGTCGTGCCGATGGCCAGGACGTGCTGGCGGATGCGGGTCGGTCCGACACCGGCGTGTCCCAGGGCCAGGTCGATCAGGCCGCCGGCGTTGGCGACGTAGTCAGGGGCATAGAGGATGTCCCGCTGACGCAGTCTTTCACCGTCCTCGTCCCCGGCCAGTTGATTATTGGCGCTGCCCGCCACCAGGGGCGCACGCAGCCGGGCGATGGTGTCGCGATTGAGCACGGCGCCCAGGGCGCAGGGCACGAAGCCGTCGCAGGGCACGTCGTAGATGGCGTCGGGGGGCACGATCCGGGCCCCCAGCCGGGCGGCCAGTTCGCCGGCCCGTTTGGCATCGGCGTCGGCCAGGGTGAGACGGGCGCCGGCCCGGGTCAGCAGCAGTGCGAGGCGGCTGCCCACATGCCCCACGCCCTGTACGGCGAAGTGCAGACCGCGCAGGTTGTCGCGGTGCAGGCGGTGGCGGACGCTGGCGTCGAGGGCGGCGAACACGCCCAGAGCGGTGAGTGGCGACGGGTCCAGGCCGTCACCGCTGTAGCCCCAGACATGGCGGGTGGTACGGGCCACCTGGTCCAGATCTTCAAGGCCGGTGCCGGCGTCCACGGCTGTGGTGTAACGGCCATTGAGGCTGTCCACGGCGCGGCCGAAGGCCCGGTACAGGGCGCCCCGGTCATAGCCGTCCGTGGGTTCCAGAATCACCGCCTTGCCGCCGCCCAGGGGCAGCCCGGCCAGGGCGGCCTTGTAGCTCATGCCCCGGGCCAGACGCGTGACGTCCTCCAAAGCGGCGTTTTCGTCGTCGTAGCGCAGGCAGCGGCAGCCGCCGACGGCGGGACCCAGTTGGGTGGAGTGAATGGCGATAAGGGCACGCAGCCCGGAGTGCGGATCACGATGCAGGTGCAGCTCGGCAACGTTGGTCCGTTCGAGGTTAGCGAACATGGCAACGCTCTCCTTGTCGTCCCGGGGGCCGGTAAGCCCGCTGTGGGCGGTTCCGGGGCCGGATCACGGCCCCTTTGTTTAAACCATAGCGCGGGTTTGGAGAGGGTGCTTGGATCGATTGGTTATATGGCGGGGAGGGGTTAGCGGGGTTGGGTATGAAGGGGCGACTCGCGCGCGACAAGAGACATGCCGTGGTCATTCGCTGCCAAGGCAGCTTCCCACAGAGAGCTACGTAGCCGCTGTGGGAAGGCACTGATTCGTGGCTCCGGGTTTTTAGCGTGTTGCGTGTCAGCGCGATCCGTGCTCTGGCACCCCCGCCGGCATCCCGCTATGCTGCGCGGCTTCGATGAAGGAGGGCGTAACGGCATGGCGGAACAGTACGACGTGGTGATCATCGGTGCCGGTGCCGCCGGGCTGATGTGCGCCGCCACCGCCGGCTATCGCGGCGCTTCGGTGCTGGTGCTGGACCATGCCAACAAACCCGGCAAGAAAATTCTCATGTCCGGCGGTGGGCGCTGCAATTTCACCAATCTGAACACCACCCCGGCGCATTTCATTTCCGCCAATCCCCACTTTTGCAAATCCGCATTGAGCCGTTATACGCCCTGGCATTTTGTCGAGCTGGTGGAACGGCACGGCATCGAGCATGTGGAAAAAGCGCCGGGGCAGTTGTTTTGCGCCGACTCCAGCAAAGCGATTGTGGCGATGCTGCTCACCGAGTGCGAATGGGCCGGCGTCAGGATCCGGCTGAACACGGCGGTAACCCACATCAACGATCAGCCGGTGGGCACACCTGGATCAGGGCGAATGGAAGGCGGCTTCACGCTACGCACCAACGATGGCGTGGTGCGCGCCGGCAAGGTGGTGATCGCCAGCGGCGGCCTCTCCATTCCCTCCATGGGGGCCAGCCCGTTCGGGTATAAAGTGGCGGAACAATTCGGTTTGCCGGTATTGCCCACACGCGCCGCGCTGGTGCCGTTCACATTGCAGCCGGCGGACAAGGCGTGGCTGGCGGAACTCAGTGGTGTCAGCGCCGAGGTTCGAGCAGAAGCCGGGGGGCAATCTTTCTCCGAGCCCATGTTGATCACGCACCGGGGCTTGTCCGGGCCGGCCATGCTGCAGGTGTCCGCGTTCTGGCAAGCGGGCGCCGATGTCACCGTGGACTGGTTACCAATGCTGGTGGACCCGTACGCGGCTCTGCTGGAAGAACGCAAGCAACATCCCAACGGAACCGTGGAGCGCTGGTTGCGCGCCTTTTTTTCCCAACGTCTGGCGGCGGCCCTGGTGGCGCACTTCGATTGGAAAGGACCGCTCCAGCATCAGAGCAACGAGCGCCTGGCCAGCATCGCCGCCGTGCTCAAGGGCTGGTGTTTCAAACCCTCCGGCACCGAAGGCTACCGCACCGCCGAAGTGACCCTCGGCGGTGTCGACACCGGCGCTGTCTCCTCCAAAACCTTCGAAACCAAAACCGTTCCCGGCCTGTATTTCATCGGCGAAGTCCTCGATGTCACCGGCCAGCTCGGTGGTTTCAATTTCCAATGGGCCTGGGCCAGCGCGGTGGCGGCGGGAACGGCAGTTAATAGTGGATAGTGAACAGGGAACAGGGAACAGGGAACAGGGACGCGAGATAGAGCAGAGTGATTGGAAGACAGTGAGGCCGCGCTCAGGAGTTGGGCGCGGCCTCACTGTTTTTAAAGAAAGTGTTTTCAAAGAAAGTACGATGCTTAACGTCAGTGTGGCTAATTTGCAAAACCTCCCTGCAAATCCGCAACGCCGTTTTTTCCCTATTCACTGTTAACTATTCACTATTCCTTGCCTTTTTTTCACGGCGCTTTCCCATTCCCCGCCAAATGCGCCAGCAGCTGTTCCACCAGTTCGACCCGTTCATCGGCGGTTTCCGACGGCAATTGGAAACGCAGGGTGTGGGCGCCTTCCAGGCGGTAGCGGTTGGGCGCGTTCTGCATCAGTTTGACCACGGTGAGCGGGTCCACCGGGGTGCGTTCGGCGAATTCCAGTTTGCCGCCGGCGGCGTTGGCGTCCACCCGGGTGATGGCCAGGGCATCGGCGCGTTGGCGTAGTTCGGTGATGCGGAACAAAGTTTTCACCGGTTCCGGCAGCAGGCCGAAACGGTCGATCATTTCCACCTGCAATTCCCGTAACTGGTCGCCGGTTTTGCAGCCGGCGATGCGCTTGTACAGGGTCAGGCGGGTGAACACATCCGGCAGGTAGTCTTCCGGGATCAGGGCCGGCACCCTCAGGTTCACTTCCGGGCCGCCGGACAATGGCTTGGCGGTGTCCGGTTGCTCGCCGCGCTTGAGCGCCTCCACCGCTTGTTCAAGCATTTCCATATAGAGTGTGAAACCGATGGTTTCCATGTTGCCGTGCTGTTCTTCTCCGAGCAGTTCGCCGGCGCCGCGGATTTCCAGATCCTGGCTGGCAAGCACGAAGCCGGCGCCCAGATCGGTGGCTTGTTCAATGGCTTCCAGCCTTTTCAGCGCGTCCTTGGTCATCGCCTTGGGGGACGGGGTGACCAGATAGGCGTAGGCCTGGTGGTGGCTGCGGCCGACCCGTCCCCGCAGTTGGTGCAACTGCGCCAGGCCGAGCTTGTCGGCGCGCTCGATGATGATGGTGTTGGCGCTGGGCACGTCGATGCCGGTTTCAATAATGGTGGTGCATACCAGCACGTTGAAACGACGATGGTAGAAGTCGCCCATCACCGCTTCCAGTTCCCGTTCGCGCATCTGGCCGTGGGCGATGCCGACCCGCGCGTCCGGCACCAGCGACCGGATCTGTTCGGCGGCGCGGCTCATGGTGTCGATATCGTTGTGCAAGTAGTAGACCTGGCCGCCACGCAGTAACTCCCGCAGGATCGCTTCCTTGAGAGCGGTGTCGTCCCGCTGCCGTACAAAGGTTTTCACCGACAGGCGCCGCTGCGGTGGCGTGGCGATGATGGAGATGTCGCGCATGCCGCTGAGCGCCATGTTCAAGGTGCGTGGGATCGGGGTGGCGGTGAGGGTGAGGATGTCGCACTCGGCGCGCATTTCCTTGAGCCGCTCTTTGTGGCGCACGCCGAAACGGTGCTCCTCATCGACGATGATCAAGCCCAGGTCCTTGAAGCCAACACTTTCCTGCAGCAACTGATGGGTGCCGACAACGATATCCACTTTGCCCTCGGCAAGCCGTTCCAGCACCTGGCTTTTTTCCTTGGCGCCGCGGAATCGGGACAGCACCTCGATCTGTACCGGCCAGTCGGCGAAGCGGTCGACGAAAGACTCGTAATGCTGCTGGGCGAGCAGGGTGGTGGGGACCAGGACCGCCACCTGAGTACCGTTCTGGACGGCGGCGAAGGCGGCGCGCATGGCCACTTCGGTCTTGCCGAAACCGACATCGCCGCACACCAGCCGGTCCATCGGCTTTTGCCGCTGCATGTCGGCCAGTACCGCGTTGATGGCGTTTTCCTGGTCCGGGGTTTCCTCGAACGGGAAGCCGCTGGCGAAGCGCTGATAATCCTCTTGTTCCAGCGGGAAGGCCCGGCCTTCGCGTGCCTCGCGACGGGCGTAGGTGTTGAGCAACTCCGCCGCCACATCGTTGATTTTTTCCGCGGCTTTTTGCCGCGCCTTGCTCCATTGCTCACTGCCCAGACGATTCAGTGGCGGGTGCTCGCCGCCGCCGTAGCGGCTGATCAGATGCAATGAGGACACCGGCACGTAAAGCTTGTCGCCGCCGGCGTATTCCAGCAGCAGAAATTCGTGGGGCTGGTGATCCACGGTCATGTGCACCAGGCCCTGATAGCGGCCGACGCCGTGGTCCAGGTGCACCACCGGAGCGCCAATGGTGAGCTCGCCCAGGGAGCGGACCGCCAGATCCTGGCCGCTGTCCTCGCTGGTGCGGCGCCGCCGCCGTTGCATGATCCGCTCGCCGTACAGTTCGCTTTCGCTGACCACCAGCAAATCGTGGTCCGGCGCGTAAAAGCCGGCGTCCAACTCGCCCCGGGTCAGATTCCAGCGCTCGGGGGCGTCGAGAAAGTCCCGCCAGCCTTCTTTCAATGCCGGTTGGATCGAGACCTTTTGCATCAGTTCGAGCAGCGCCTCGCGGCGTCCGGCGGTTTCCGCCACCACCAGGATGCGGGTGTCCGGGTGAGCATCGGAGAAAGTATGCAAGGGCGCCAGTACATTGCCGCTGCGCGGGTCGGCGGCAAGTCGGGGCGAGGGCGCCAGGTTGAATGTCAGTGCCTGTTCGGAGTCGCGCACCCGGGCGCGGGGCAGGGTTTTCCAGGCGCCGGCCAACTCGTCCGGGCGCAGGAACAGGCTGTGCGGCGGCAGCACCGGCCGGCGGATATCGTGGCGGCGGGATTCATAGCGCTGATTGACTTCGTCCCAGAAGTGGTTGGCGGCCTCTTCGCATTCGGCCAGTTCCACCACCCGGGCGTTGGCCGGCAGGTAATCGAACAAAGTGGCCAATTGATCGAAGAACAGCGGCAGATAGTATTCCAGCCCCGGGCTGGCGATGCCTTCGGACACTTCTTCATAGAGCGGTACTTTTCTGGGCTCCACATCGAAGGTTTCACGGAAGGCGCCGCGGAAATGGCGGATGCCGTCCTGGCTGAGCGGGTACTCCGCCGCCGGCAGCAGATTGATGTCCTGGACCTGTCCGGTGGAGCGCTGGGTCTCCGGGTCGAACAGACGCAGGGATTCGATGTCCTGGTCGAACAGTTCCACCCGGAACGGCTGCGTCGCGCCCATGGGGAAAATGTCCATGATGGCGCCGCGCACGGCGAACTCGCCGTGCTCGTAGACGTTGTCGCGCTGCCGGTAGCCGCAGGCCACCAGTTGCTGGCGGGTGGCTTCCATGTCGAAGGTGTCATTGACCTTGAGCTGGAAATGATTGCCATTGATATGGATCGGCGGCGCCAGCCGCTGCATCAGGGTGTTCACCGGTACCACCAGAACGCCGCCACGGGCCTGGCCGAGCCAGTGCAGCGCCTGGATGCGGTCGCTGACGATGTCCTGGTGGGGACTGAACAGATCGTAGGGCAGGGTTTCCCAGTCCGGAAACAGCCGCACCGGCACTTCCCGGTCCGCCAGATAAAAGGACAGGGAGTCCGCCAGTTGCTGGGCACGGTTGCTGGACGGCGCGGCCACCAACAGCAGGCCCTCCTCGCGGCGGGCCAGTTCCGCCAGTACCGCCGCCAGACCACCGGCGCCGGGATCGCGCCAGTCGCGGTAGTGTTCACGTCCAGTGGAAAACAGGGAAGAATCGGGTAACAGGGTCATCAAGGGCCTCCAGCGCGGGCGCATTGTAGCAGGGGCGGGGCGGAGGGACACGCCGGACGCCGGGCGCCGGACGCTAAAGTCAAAACCTGGGGCTGCGGGCATTGCGGAAATAAAAAATTGCCGGGAGCAATTTTTAACGTTGCTTGGCGACGGCCCGAAGGGTGACCGCCATGGACGGCGGTCATAAAAAATTGCCGGGAGCAATTTTTAACGTTGCTCGGCGACGGCTTCCCGTATTCCTCGGTTACCTCGAAGATACCCTTTCAGAGGTGGCTACAGCGCTGCTGTGGGAAGAGGCCCGAGTGGCGCTCCGCTTGGTCGCGAATGCCCTGGGCCGTTGGCGATTCGCTTGCCAGCAAGCTTCCCACAGCGGCGCTGTAGCC
>NZ_AQPF01000018.1:0-68673 GCF_009846745.1 Alcanivorax xiamenensis
CGTCCGGCGTCCGGCCTTTCTTTTACTTTAGAGCCCGCCCCGCGTTTTGCGGTACTATTGCGCCCCTATGCGCGCACCAAAGCTGGGGAGAGCTATGAGAGAGTCCGTCGCGGAATTAATGAACCGGTTTACCCTGGAACGGTTGGAGGACAACCTGTTTCGCGGTCAGACCGAGGCCAATGGCCAGCGCAGTATTTTCGGTGGCCTGGTGGCTGGACAGGCCTTGCTGGCGGCGTCTCTGACGGTGTCGGAGGAGCGGCCGGCCCATTCCCTGCATGCCTACTTCTTGCGCCCCGGGGATATCCGGGTGCCGGTGATCTACGATGTGGACCGGATCCGCGACGGTAAGAGCTTCACCACCCGCCGGGTCAACGCGATCCAGCATGGCCGGCCGATTTTCAGTCTGTCCGCGTCGTTTCAGGTGGAGGAAGAGGGCGGCCGCCACCAGGACACCATGCCGGACGTGCCGACGCCGGACAGCCTGGAAAGCGATGAGAGCGCCCGCATGCGTGTGGTGGAGCAGATTCCCGAGCAATTCCGGGGCGCGTTCCTGCGCGAGCGGCCGGTGGAATTCCGTCCGGTGACCCCCAAGGACCTGTTCGCGCCGGAAAGCCGGGAGCCGCTCAAGCGATTCTGGTTCCGGGTCAGCGACAGGATCACCGCCGATCGTATGACCCAGCGGGCGCTGCTCGCCTATTGTTCTGACTTCGGTTTCATGGGCACGGCCATGCAGCCCCATGGCATGACCTTCTGGCAGAGTGACATCCAGTGCGCCAGCATCGACCACGCCATGTGGTTTTACGATGATTTCCAGGTGGACGAATGGTTGCTTTATGACTGCCAGAGTCCCGGCGCCGCCGGTGCCCGGGGGCTGACCTTCGGCGCCATCTACCGCCAGGACGGTACTCTGGTGGCCTCGGTGGCCCAGGAAGGGCTGATGCGGCTGCGGCCCAGCGCCAAGCCGGTGTGAAAGGACGCGCGTGCACGCTAACACGCCGTCACGCTAACACGCTTTGAAAACACCCGGCCATCCCGGGGTTGCTCTGAATTCATACCCCCAAGGCCCGCAAGCGGGCCTTGGATTTGGCGTGCCAGCGTGTTGCGTGTAAGCGTGCCAGCGAATTGTGGGACACCAATGGTCCACGGACCGCGATTCTTCTGATCCAAGGAGAGGGTCAATGCCTCCGCATTGGGTGGATATGCGCCCCCATAGGCGCTATTATGCGCGCCCCCAGGAACCCAATTGAGAGGGGCTCATCCGTGAACAAACTGGAAGACCACTTCGGACGATGGAAAAACCGTGAGGAAATCGCCGAGGCGATGATTCCGATGATCGGTCGGCTGTACCGGGAAAAGAACGTGACCACCACGGTCTATAGTCGCTCCCTGGTGAACAAGTCCGTTATCCAGATTCTCAAGACCCACCGTTTTGTTAAGCAGATTGAAGACGGCCTGTCCGACAGCGGTCTGTCCGTGGTGGATTCGTTCCCCATTCTCCAGGAAGCGGTCAAGCTGGACCTGGGCCCCTGCCGTCTGGACATCGGCAAGCTGGCGGTTGAGTACAAAAACGACAATCGCGGCCTGTCGGTGGAAGACTTCGTCCGCGAAGCGCTCACCGAAGCGGTGGAAAGCAAAGCTGAACTGGCTGGCAGCACCGATGTGGTGTTGTACGGTTTTGGCCGTATCGGCCGTATTCTGGCTCGTCTGCTGATCGAGAAAGCCGGTTCCGGTGATGGCCTGCGTCTGAAGGCCATCGTGGTGCGTGAGTCCGGCAAGGGCGACCTGCAGAAGCGCGCCAGCCTGCTGCGCCGTGATTCCGTGCACGGCCCGTTCGCCGGCACCATCGCCGTGGACGAGGAGGACAACGCTCTCATCGCCAACGGTAACTACATCAAGGTGATCTACTCCAACGATCCGGCGTCCGTGGACTATACCCAGTACGGTATCGAAAACGCCGTCTTGATCGACAACACCGGTAAATGGCGTGACCAGGAAGGCCTGTCCCAGCATTTGCAATGTCCGGGTATTGCCCGTGTGATGCTGACCGCGCCGGGCAAGGGCAGCCTCAAGAACATCGTGCACGGCGTCAACAACGACATGATCGAGGACAGCGACAAGATCATCTCCGCCGCCAGCTGCACCACCAACGCCATCGTGCCGCCGTTGAAGGCCATCGAGGACAAGTTCGGCATCGAATACGGTCACGTGGAAACGGTGCACTCCTACACCAACGACCAGAACCTGCTGGATAACTTCCACAAAGGGCCTCGTCGTGGCCGCGCCGCGCCGCTGAACATGGTGTTGACCGAAACCGGTGCCGCCACCGCCGCCGCCAAGGCGCTGCCGTCCCTGAACGGCAAGCTGACCGGCAACTCCATCCGCGTTCCTACTCCGAACGTGTCCATGGCGATCCTGAATCTGACCCTGGAGAAGGAAACCAGCCTGGAGGAGATGAACGAGTACCTGCGCTGGGTGAGCCTGCACTCTCCGTTGCAGCGTCAGGTGGACTTTGTCAGCAGCCCGGACGCGGTATCCACCGACTTCGTCGGTTCCCGTCATGCCTCCGTCATCGATGCCGGGGCCACCATCGTCAACGGCCGCCACTGCGTGCTGTACGTATGGTATGACAACGAGTTCGGCTACAGCTGCCAGGTGCTGCGGATCCTGCAGCAGATCTCCGGGGTGGAATACCCGGTGTATCCGGCGGAATAAGTCAGGCACGGAAAGCCCGCTTTAGCGGGCTTTTTTTCGTCCGTTCCCGAAATTCGCCGGTATCGGCGTAAAACGGGGCGGGGAAGCGATCGGGAAGCGATACGGGACCATCGGAGGGGCTCGCCTCTCTGGCATACTTTTCATGTGGTCATTATAATGTCGCGCGCCGGCCGACGGGCCGGGCCCTTGAATCCTCATTCACGGGTGATCCTGACGCTATTACCGGTTATTGCGCGAATTCCCCCATCCGCTGCCTGTGCAGCGCTTCCGAGGAAGGCGCAGCCCGACATCAGCAACACGCAACGTGGGCGAGACACTATGATCAAAATCAAGAAGGGACTGGACCTGCCCATCGCCGGCGCGCCGCGCCAGGCGATAGAGGAAGGCCACCAGGTCCGTTCTGTCGCCGTGCTCGGCGGCGACTACGTGGGCATGAAACCCACTATGGAAGTCCGCGAAGGGGACCAAGTCAAGAAAGGTCAGTTGATCTTCACGGACAAAAAAACCGACGGCGTGAAATACACCGCGCCGGCCGGAGGCAAGGTGGTCGCCATCAATCGGGGCCACAAGCGGGTCCTGCAGTCCGTGGTCATCGAAGTGGCCGACCAGGAAGAAGAGGTGACCTTCACCGCTTACCAGCCGGATCAACTGCCTTCCCTGGACCGTGAAGCCGTGGTGACTCAGTTGGTCGACTCCGGTGAATGGACTCTGTTGCGTACCCGCCCCTTTGGCAAGGTGCCGGCACCGGAGAGCGTGCCGAATTCCATTTTCGTCACCGCCATCGACACCAATCCGTTGTGTCAGGATCCGTCAGTGGTGATCCAGGAGAACGAGCAGAGCTTCCGCCACGGCCTGACCGTGCTGTCTCGTCTCACCGAAGGGCCGGTGTGGGTGTGCAAGGCGGCTCAGTCCAAGCTGCCGTCCTTCGCCCAGGGCCAGATCCGCGAAGAGAGCTTCGCTGGCAAGCACCCGGCCGGTAATGCCGGGACTCATATTCATTTCCTTGATCCGGTCGGCCTGAACAAACGGGTGTGGACCGTGGGCTATCAGGAAGTGATCGCTATCGGCAAACTGTTCACCGAAGGCCGCATCAGCAGCGAGCGGGTGGTGGCTCTGGCGGGCCCGCAGGTGAAAACGCCGCGCCTGTTGCGCACCCGCGTTGGTGCGCAGAGCGAGGATTTCTGCCGTGGCGAAACCAAGGATGGCGAAAACCGGGTGATCTCTGGTTCCGTGCTCAATGGTCACCACGCCCGTGGCCCGGTGGCGTACCTGGGCCGGCTGTGCAATCAGGTGACCGTGCTTCGTGAAGGGAATGAGCGCGAGCTGCTGGGTTACATCTCTCCAGGCGCCAACCGCTTCTCGGTGATGAATATCTACCTCTCCAGGCTGATGCCCGGCAAGCGTTTCAACTTCACCACCACCACCAACGGCAGTGAGCGCGCCATGGTGCCGATCGGCGCCTACGAGGAAGTGATGCCGCTGGATATTCTGCCGACCCAGCTGTTGCGCGCGCTGGTGGTGGGGGATACCGACAGCGCCACCGCCCTGGGCGCGCTGGAACTGGTGGAAGAGGACCTGGCCCTGTGTACTTTCGTATGCCCCGGCAAATACGAGTATGGCCCGATCCTCCGCGACAACCTGACCACCATTGAAGTGGAGAGCTGATATGGGTCTGCGGAATTACCTTGATACCAAAATCGCCCCCCACTTCCACGAGGGTGGCAAGCTGCAAAAGTACTACGTCTTCTACGAGATGTTCGACACCATGCTGTACAGCCCGGACTCGGTGACCCGGTCCGCGGCCCACGTACGTGATGGTATTGATCTGAAGCGCATCATGATGACGGTCTGGTTCGCCACCTTCCCGGCGATCCTGTTCGGCCTGTACAACACCGGCTTCCAGGCCAACCTGCAAATCACCGAGTTCGGTTTCGACCCGATCCCGGGCTGGCGCACCGAGCTGGTGGCGGCGCTCACCGGCTTCAGCCAGGAGAACTTCTGGGCCAACATGGTCCACGGCCTGGTCTACTATGTGCCGATTCTGATCGCCGTATACCTGACCGGTTTCTTCTGGGAAGCCCTGTTCGCCTGGAAACGCGGCCATGAAGTGAACGAGGGCTTCTTCGTCACTGGTATCCTGTTCACCCTGATCCTGCCGCCGGCGATTCCGCTCTGGCAGGTGGTGCTGGGTGTCTCCTTCGGCGTGGTGATCGGCAAGGAAGTGTTCGGCGGTACCGGCAAGAACTTCCTCAACCCGGCGCTGGTGGGCCGGGCGTTCCTGTACTTCGCCTATCCGGCGCAAATGTCCGGTGACGCCATCTGGACCGCGGTGGACAACTTCTCCGGCGCCACGCCACTGTCGCTGGCGGCCAGCGGCAATCTGGACTTTTCCGCCGGCCTCGCCCAGAACGCCCTGATCGGCGCGGATGGCGGCCAGAGCCTGAGCTGGATGAACACCTTCCTGGGCGGTATCCAGGGCAGCATCGGTGAGACCTCCCTGATCGCCATCGCTCTGGGCGCGATCTTCCTGTTGTTCACCAAGATCGCCTCCTGGCGGATCATGCTGGGCGTGCTGCTGGGCATGGCGGCGATGAGCACCGTGTTCAACCTGATCGGCAGCGACACCAACCCGATGTTCGCCATGCCTTGGTACTGGCACCTGACCGTGGGCGGTCTGGCCTTTGGTCTGGTGTTCATGGCCACCGACCCGGTGTCCGCCGCCATGACCAATACCGGCAAGCTGATCTTTGGCATTGTCATCGGTGTGATGACGGTGTTGATCCGGGTGGTCAACCCGGCCTTCCCGGAAGGCATCATGTTGGCGATCCTGTTCGGCAACCTGTGCGCGCCGTTGATTGATTATTTCGTTACCCAGGCGAACGTGCGTCGTCGTCTGCGTCGGACCGGGGGAGTCGCGTAATGGCTGGAAAAAGCGAAAGTGTAGGCAGAACGCTGCTGGTCGCCCTGCTGGTCTGTCTGGTGTGCGCGGTGGTGGTGTCCACCGCCGCCGTGTCACTGCGACCGGTACAGCAGAAAAACCAGGTACTCGACCGCCAGGTGAACATTCTCCAGGCCGCGGGTCTGTATCAGCCGGGTATGGACGTGCAGAAGGCGTTCGATACCATCGAACGCAAATTCGTTGACCTGGAAACCGGTGAGTACGTGGACAAACCGGAATCCTATGACCCGCTGAAAGCGGCCAAGGATCCGGCGGAAAGCGAGCGTCTGAGCGCTGATCAGGACATCGCCAGCATCAAGCGTCAGGAAAAGGTGTCCGAGGTGTATCTGGCACGGGATGATAACGGCAACCTGAGCCGTATTATTCTGCCGGTGCGTGGTTACGGTCTGTGGTCCACGCTGTACGGCTTCCTGGCTCTGGAAGCGGATGCCGAGACGGTATCCGGCCTGGGCTTCTATCAGCACGGTGAAACCCCGGGCCTTGGCGGTGAGGTGGACAACCCGGCCTGGAAAGGCCTGTGGCCGGGCAAAAAACTGCATGACGACAGCGGTGACGTGGCCATTCAGGTGGTCAAGGGCACTGTCGATTCCGGTGCCGCCGGAGCCGAACACAAGGTGGACGGCCTGGCCGGTGCCACCCTGACCAGTAAAGGTGTCAACAATCTGGTGCGTTTCTGGGTCGGGGAAGACGGGTTCGGTCCGTATCTGGATCGCATGAAAGGGGCTGATGACGGCGCCGGTTCCGCCGCCGTCGAGGCCGACAACGGAGGAGAAGCGTAATGGCGGAGAAAACGAAGGACATCCTGTTTGGTCCGATTTTCGACAATAACCCCATCGCGCTGCAGATCCTGGGTATCTGCTCCGCCCTGGCGGTAACCAGTAATCTGAACACCACGCTGACCATGTGTATCGCACTGACGGCGGTGACGGCGTTCTCCAACTTTTTCGTCAGCTGTATCCGTAACCAGATTCCGGGCAGCATCCGCATGATCGTGCAGATGACCATCATTGCCTCGCTGGTGATCGTGGTGGACCAGTTCCTGCGCGCCTACGCTTACAGCATTTCCAAGCAGCTGTCGGTGTTCGTGGGTCTGATCATCACCAACTGTATCGTGATGGGCCGGGTGGAAGCGTTCGCCATGAAGAATCCGCCGATTCCGTCCTTCCTCGACGGTGTTGGTAACGGCCTGGGTTACTCCGTGATCCTGCTGGGGCTGGGTTTCACCCGTGAGCTGTTGGGTTCTGGCAGCCTGTTCGGCTACCAGATTCTGGAGCGCACCGTGGACGGCGGTTGGTATAACACCAACGGCCTGATGCTGTTGCCGCCGAGCGCCTTCTTCCTGATTGGTCTGTTCATCTGGGCGATTCGTGCCTGGAAACCGGAGCAGGTGGAAGAGGACGTCTTCAAAATGAAGCCGCACACCCGCACCAGCGACGCGTTCTGACGGAGAAGCCGCATGTTTGAACATTATCTGAGTCTGTTCGTCCGCGCTGTCTTCGTCGAGAACATGGCGCTGGCCTTCTTCCTGGGGATGTGCACTTTCATCGCTATCTCCAAGAAGATCTCCACCGCGATCGGCCTGGGCATCGCCGTGGTCGTGGTGCTGACCATCACCGTGCCGGTGAACAACCTGATCCTGCATTACCTGCTCAACGAAGGGGCGTTGTCCTGGACCGGCATTCCCGCGCTGGCCACTCTGGACCTGCGTTTCCTGGGGCTGCTCAGCTATATCGGTGTGATCGCGGCAATCGTGCAGATCCTGGAAATGACCCTGGATAAGTATGTGCCGGCGCTTTACAACGCTCTGGGTGTATTCCTGCCGCTGATCACGGTGAACTGCGCCATCATGGGGGCCTCCCTGTTCATGGTGGAACGTGACTACGCTTTCGGTGAGTCCCTGGTGTACGGTCTTGGCGCCGGTGCCGGTTGGGCGCTGGCGATCACGTTGCTGGCGGGAATCCGGGAAAAGCTGAAGTACAGCGATGTGCCCGATGGTCTGAAGGGTCTGGGCATTACCTTCATCACCGTGGGTCTGATGTCCCTGGGGTTCATGTCGTTCTCCGGCGTGCAGCTTTAAGGGAAAGGGGAGAGCCAGACTATGAGTTTTGAGATCATTCTTGGCGTCGCCATGTTCACCGCCATTGTATTGGCGCTGGTGGCGGTGATTCTGGTGGCGCGCTCCCGGCTGGTGGCCAGCGGGGACGTGCACATCGATATCAACGGCGATCCGGAGAAGGGCATTGATGCGCCCGCCGGCGGCAAGCTGTTGGGCACCCTGGCCAACCAGGGTATCTTCCTGTCCTCCGCCTGCGGCGGCGGCGGTACCTGTGCCCAGTGCAAGTGCCAGGTCCTCGATGGCGGCGGTGACATCCTGCCCACCGAGGAAGGCCACTTCACCAAGGGGCAGATCCGCGACGGCTGGCGCCTGAGCTGTCAGGTGAACGTCAAGCAGGACATGAAGATCAAGGTGCCGGAAGAGTTCTTCGGCGTGAAGAAGTGGGAGTGCGAGGTCATCTCCAACGACAACGTCGCCACCTTCATCAAGGAATTGACACTGAAACTGCCGGAAGGCGAGGAAGTGGCGTTCCGTGCCGGTGGCTATGTGCAGTTGGAAGCACCGCCGTTCGAGGTGAATTTCTCCGATTTCGAAATCGGCGAGGAGTATCGCGGCGACTGGGAGCACTTCAAGTTCTTCGACCTGAAGACCAAGAACACCGAGGAAGTGATTCGCGCCTACTCCATGGCCAACTATCCGGAAGAGAAGGGCATTCTCAAGTTCAACATCCGGATCGCCACGCCGCCTCCAGGATCTTCCGGCATTCAGCCGGGCCTGATGAGTTCCTATGTGTTCAGCCTGAAGCCGGGTGACAAGATCACCGTGTTCGGACCCTTCGGTGAGTTCTTCGCCAAGGAAACCGACGCGGAGATGGTGTTCATCGGTGGTGGCGCGGGCATGGCGCCGATGCGCAGCCATATCTTTGACCAGCTCAAGCGGTTGCATTCCAAGCGCAAGATGAGCTTCTGGTACGGCGCGCGCAGCTGGCGTGAAACGTTCTACAACGATGAGTACGATCAACTCGCCGAGGAGAACGACAACTTCCAATGGCACCTGGCGCTGTCCGATCCGCAGCCGGAAGACAACTGGACCGGCCTCACCGGTTTCATCCACAACGTGCTGTACGAGCAGTATCTGAAGGATCATCCGGCGCCGGAGGACTGCGAATACTACATGTGCGGTCCGCCGATGATGAACGCCGCGGTCATCAAGATGCTGGAAGATCTGGGCGTGGAGCCCGAGAACATCCTGCTCGATGACTTTGGTGGGTAAATCATGGACGGGTAAATCATGACCGATATGCCAATGGCATATCGCAGCATGATTTACGACCGGCCAGGGAAGGCCGGGCCGGGGGTTGGCGAAACTCCCGACGTCGCGCCAGGGATGGCGAATCCGAGTCCGGTGGTATCCACCACCGATATGCCAGTGGCATATCGCAGCATGATTTACGACCGGCCAGGGAAGGCCGGGCCGGGGGCAATTCGCGGGCACGCTTGCACGCCCAGGGCCATTCGCGGCTAAAGCCGCTCCCGCGGGCTTCGACGTTCCTGTAGGAGCCAGCCCTGCTGGCAAGATGATAGCCCGGCTGGCCGCCGGGCTTCGTTTACCGATACTGCGTACTGGCGTTTGGGCCCTGTCCCCGGAGCAGCCATGACATCCCGTCTCTTTCTGATTCCCTTCACGCTGTTGCTGCTGTTTGTGCTGAGCGCCTGCGACGACGCTCAACAGCGGCTTTCGGCATTGTCCGGACCGACCATGGGCACCACCTGGTCGGTGAAGTTCACCGGCTCTCCCCGTGACGGCATTCCCAAACTCAAAACCGAGCTGGAAGCGGCCCTGGAACAAGTGAACCAGGAGATGAGCACCTACCGGCCGGATTCAGACCTGTCCCGCTTCAATCAGGCGGAGGCGGGAACCGTTCAGACCCTGCCGGAGGATTTCGCCAAGGTGTTGGCGGCGGCACAGAGCCTGTCCAGGGATACTAACGGCGCCTACGACGTTACGGTGGGCCCGCTGGTGAATCTGTGGGGCTTCGGGCCGGATCCGGACCGCTTCGAACCTCCGGCGGAGGAGGAGGTTCAGGCCGCGCTCAAGCGAATCGGCTGGCAACGGCTGACGCTCCAGGGCCGGGAGGCCACTCAGCCCGGCGGGTTGTATGTGGACCTGTCCTCCATCGCCAAGGGCTTCGGCGTGGACAAGCTGGCAGGGGTGCTTAAAGGCGCCGGCATCAGCAACTATCTGGTGGAAGTTGGCGGCGAACTGGCGGCATCCGGCACCAAGCCCTACGGTCAGCCCTGGCGTGTGGCCATTGAACGCCCGGAAGTGGGCAAGCGGGAAGTGGAGAAAGTGCTTAAACTGCACGATGTCGCCATTGCCACCAGTGGCGACTACCGCAATTTTTTTGAGGAGGACGGCAAGCTGTTCTCCCACACCATCGACCCCCGTACCGGTTACCCGGTTACTCATCATCTGGCATCGGTTACCGTGCTGCACAAGTCCTGTATGATGGCGGATGCTCTGGCCACCGCGCTGACCGTGCTGGGGCCGGAAGAGGGCGTGGCCTTCGCCCGCGAGCATGAACTGCCGGTGCTGTTCATTGTCAGAACCCATGAGGGGCCGAAAGAAATTCTGACCCCGGCTTTCCAGACCGTTCTGGACAGCCAGAAACAGGAGAAGTGATATGTTTGCCACTCTGATTGCCACCTTTGTCGTTATTGGCATCCTGTTCGCCGCCATGGCCGTTGGCGTGATCTTCTCCAACAAGCCGATCAAGGGCTCCTGTGGCGGCCTGGCGACGCTGGGCATGAAGGACGGCTGCGAAATCTGCGGCGGCGACCGCAACGCCTGCGAGGAAAACACCCGCCAGGAAAGCGCCAAACGAGCCGGAACACTGGGCAAGGACGTGCTGAAAACCTAAAGACAAAGCAGTTAAGAGTTAATAGTGAATAGTTAACAGCGAAAGAAATAGAAAAGATCGCGGAACAGCCTGATCTTTAGCCGCTGTGGGAAGCTTGCTTGCAAGCGAATGGTTTCGCTCAGGCGTTTAACAATATTCGCTTGCAAGCAAGCTTCCCACAGTGATTTAGGGTCACCTGTTTTTTGTTTTTCGCTGTTAACTATTCACTATTAACTCTTAACTGCTTTTACTATGACTGCGGTGCGCAGCCGAGACTGCCCAAAACGGGCCATTTTGTCGAAGCCGTCGCGGGCGATGGGGATGTACTGGCAGTCCAGGGGAATCTGATCCTCCGCCGGGTCCGGATCGTGGATGTAGAAGCATTCCCGGTCGCCGCCGGCCACCACCACCCAGTGGGGCGCCTTGCGCCCGTCCAGCCGCCAGGTGCTGATCAGCACCATGGCGACCTCGCCGTTTTCCAGCGCCTGATCCAGCCGCTCACTGCTCAGTTCCGCGTAGTACACCGGGATGGCCCGCGCCTGTGCCTGTTCGACGAAGTGATCGTGGACGGTTTCCATCACTCTTTTCTTATGCGGGTCGCGGACCGAATCAAGAAACAGAGGGCCACGCTGGTTGCACCACACCTCGGCGGCGAGCCCGCGACGGTGCACGGCCAGGGCCAGGCCGAGCGGATGGCAGCCGCCGTGGCCGGCGGTCATGAAGATGGTGGTGGCTTCGCGCCAGAGCAGCAGTTCCTCGCTGTCACTGGGCGGTTCGCCCTGTAGCGCCGCGCGGGCCATCATCAGGCAGGCGGGGCCGCAGGAGAAGTCGGTGCTCTGCCGGATCCAGGGCACCGCCAGCCGTTCGCCGCCGTCCGGCCGATAATGCAGCCGCTTCTGGAAACGCAGAGCGTGCTGGTGGTCCTCGTAGTAGTCGGCGGTTTCGCCAAACAGACGATAACCGCGCCGCTCATACAGACGAATGGCGGCGGCGTTGTCCTTGCGGACTTCCAGGCGCAGGTAAAGCCGGCGGTGGCGGTGCGCGTAGTGTTCGGCGGCGTCGAGTAACTGCTCGCCAAGCCCTTTGCCGCGCTGGCTGGCGTCCACCGCGATGGAGTAGAGGCGCGCCAGGCGGGTGCCGTTGTACAGCATTACCAGGGCGTAACCGACCAGACCGTGCTCTTCTTCCTCCGCCACGATCAGGCCGCAAGGGCTCTGCCGCAGCCAATGGCGGAAACTGCGGCGGGATAACCGATCGCTGCTGAAACAGCGCTGTTCCAGGGCGCACAGAGCGTCCAGATCGTCGGCGTGGGCGGTGCGTAATGCCATGTTAGCGGGTGCTCGTCAGCGGCCGCGGAAGGCGGCCACGACGGCAGCATAAGACAGCCGAAACAGTGACGCCAGCGGATGACGCTGAGGCACGCCATAGGCATACTGAGGCGCTTCAAGGAGAACGATTCATGGCATCACCAACGCCCCCGGTGCGGGGGTTGATCTTGTCCGGTGGCGGCGCTCGAGCCGCCTATCAGGTGGGCGTATTGCGGGCGATGGCGGAAATGCTGCCGGCGCAATCACCCAATCCGTTTCCGATCATTTGCGGCACCTCGGCCGGCGCCATCAACGCCGCCGGTCTGGCCGCCGGTGCTCACAACTACGCCACCGCGGTGCACAGCCTGGACCGGGTGTGGTCCAACATGACCGCCGAGCAGGTTTACCGCACCGATATTTTCGCTTTCACCAGCAGCCTGCTGCGCTGGATGTTTTCCGCCGCCACCGGCGGCCAGGCCAAGACCCGCAGCGCCTTGCTCGACAACACGCCACTGAAACGACTGCTGCGCTTGCTGATCAACTTCCAGCGCATCGGCGACAGCGTGAACAAGGGCCATCTGCGGGCGTTGTCGATCACCGCGTCCAGTTACGCCACTGGCGAATCGGTATCGTTTTTCCAGGGCGCCGATGACCTGCGGGAATGGACCCGGGCCCGCCGCCTCGGGCGCCGCTCCGTGATCGGCGTGCAGCACATGCTGGCGTCGGCGGCGATTCCGTTGCTGTTTCCGGCGGAGCAGGTGGACGGTAGTTTTTACGGTGATGGCGCGGTGCGCCAATTGGCTCCGGTGAGCCCGGCGCTGCATCTGGGGGCCAATCGCCTGCTGGTGATCGGCGTGTCCGGCGGCAACAGTCCGGGTCAGCAGCAGGCACTCAGCGGTTATCCGTCCCTGGCCCAGGTGCTTGGCCATGTGTTGAACAGCGTGTTCGTCGATACCCTGGAAGGGGACGTCGAGCGCCTTGAACGCATTAACAACACCCTGACCGCCACTGACGCCGGCCAGCGGCGCCAGCGTGGCATTCAGCTGCGGCCCGTGGATGTCCTTAAGATTTATCCTTCCGAGCCCATCGACGAGATAGCCGGCCGGCACTCGCGCGAATTGCCACGCACGTTGCGGTTCTTCTTGCGCGGTTCCGGCGCCACCCGTTCACCGGGCGCCGGCGCGCTCAGCTATTTGCTGTTCGAGCCCGGTTTTACCCGTGAGCTGATCGAACTGGGGTATCGGGACGCGACGGCCAGGGAGCAGGAAATCCGCGACTTCTTCAAGGATCCCTGAGGCTCGGCTCCAATTCAGCCTGGGCGGCGGGGGCCGCCACCTGGCGCTGATCCTTGCCGCGAAAGTGGGCCAGAAAGCTGGTGGGGAAGTCGGTGATGATACCGTCCACCCCCAGCCGGGCCAGCCGTTCCGCTTCATTGAGATCGTTGACGGTCCAGGTGGAGACTTTGAGTCCGCGCCGGCGGGCACTGCGCATCAGCCGCGGCGAGACCAGGCTGTGATGGGGCATCAACCAGCGGCAGCCGAGCGCGGCCGCGCGACGGGTGGGCTGTTGGTAGCGGTATTCACTGACATAGCCGCGATCAAGATGCGGAGCCATGGTGGCCACCATGCGCAGGAAGCCGGTATGACTGGAGGTGATTACAACCCGCTCCCGCAGGCCGTCCTGATCGATCATATGCGTCAGTTGATGAGCCAACTGGTGCAGGATGGCACGGTCGGCACCCTTCACCTCGAACTGAAAGCGCATGGCCGGGCCGCATAGGGCCACTACTTCATTCAAGGAAGGCACCGCTACCGGACTGTGCCAGCCGGGTGTGTTGACGCGGGCGTCCATCAGATTGAGCTGGGCCAGGGTGAAATGCCGGGCGTGGCCCTTCTGGCCGGTGGTGCGCTTCAGGTCGCTGTCGTGCAGAACGATCAGATGACCGTCGGCGGAAAGGCGCACATCCAGCTCGATTTCTCCGGCCCCTGCCGCCACCGCCACCTGAAAGCCCGCCAGTGTATTTTCCGGCGCTTCGCCACGGGCTCCGCGGTGGCCGACGATGGTGGGGAAGGGCTGAGACATGGCTGGCATCCTGTACGGTCTGGGCAAAAAATTGCCGGGAGCAATTTTTAACGTTGCTGTGCGACGGCCCGAAGGGTGACCGCCACGGACGGCGGTCATAAAAAATTGCCGGCTGCCACTAGTGTCCCACAGATGTGGAACAGGCGGCTTACGCGCGACACGCTGTATTCGCCGCCAAGGCAGCTTCCCACAGAGGACGCTACGGAGCCGCTGTGGGAAGCTGCCTTGGCAGCGAATACAGCGCGATTTCATATCTCCAAGACCAATAGACTGGCCACGGCCATGGATTCCGCGGTCAAACCTCAGAACCATCAAAATTTGTGGGACAGCAATGGCCGGGAGCAATAAAAAAGCTGGCGGCATTGTGCAGCGCTCCGGGGAACGCCGCAAGCGGCGCCGTGGGGTTGCAAAACGTCATAAAACGGTCATTCTTTAACCCTAGGATCACCGCGAACAGCGTGAATCGGGAAACCTCCAATGTGGCATGTGGCCAAACTGTACGGGCGGTTGTTCCTGAAATCCTGGAACCCGGATTATCAGGGCAAGGTGGATGGTTGGTCGCCTCGACGGCTGCTGATCATGGCACTGTTCTGGCCCGCTTTCGTCCTGCTGCAAACGGTTAACGGTCTGGCCATGTTGCTGGATCGGGTGCTGTTCCCGCGCTTCTCCGACATCGCCGTGCGCGAGCCATTGTTCGTGGTGGGCATTCCGCGCAGCGGCACGACTTTCCTGCATCGCCTGCTGGCGGGTGACCACCAGCGTTTCACCACCACCTCCCTGTGGGAGCTGATTTTCGCGCCTTCCATCAGCCAGCGTTACCTGTTCCACGGCATCGGCCGTCTTGATCGCCGGCTTGGCCAGCCGCTGGGACGGCTGCTGGCCTGGCTGGAACGGCGGCTGCTTGGTGGTCTGGATGATATTCACAAGACCGGGCTGCGTGATCCGGAGGAGGATTATCTGGCGTTGCTGCCGGTGCTGGGGTGTTTTCTGCTGGTGCTGGTGGTGCCGGATGAGCGCCTGTGGCGCCTGACGTTCGCCGACCGCGACCTGCCGGCGGCGGAGAAACGCCGGATCATGTCGGCCTACCGCCGGTTCGTGCAGCGACACCTTTATTTTCATGGCGCGGATCGGGTGTTCCTGTCCAAGAACCCTTCGTTCACGCCCTGGATCGAGGCACTGGCGGAGACGTTCCCGGACGCCCGTTTTATCGGTTGCCTGCGTAACCCCACTCAGTCGGTGCCCTCACAGATCAACTCCATCATCGTTGGCGCCCGCCTGGTCGACGGCCGTGACACCGCCGCCTATTGGCGCGAGGGCTTCATGGCGATGCTCGACTATTACTACCGCCACCTGCTCGAGAGTCTCGAAGCGTTGCCGTCATCGCGCCAGGCGCTGTCGGTGATGGAAACGCTCGCCGCCGATCCGCGGGGCACGGTGGAAGCATTTTATCGGCGTTTCGACTGGACGCCTTCGCCGGAGTATCAGCGCTACCTCGCCGCCGAGTCAGAGAGCGCCCGGCGCTATCGCAGTGGCCATCATTACGATGCCCGCCAACTGGGGCTGGAGGCGGAGCCGTTGCGGCGCACCTTCGGCTGGGTCTATCAGCGTTTTTCGTTTCCGCTGCCGGAAGGAGAGAGTGGATGAAACCGGGTTGTCACAAAAGCGACATCGGCTCTTACCATACTGTGCCCGCGAACACGCATCGCCCTGGTATCATCATCGTGATCTGCCAGCGCGATGCGTATTCACGAGGCAAAGTCCTATGGTGAAACAAAGCGATTTACGCGTGCTGTTCGTCGTCGACGCCATGAAAGGCCGCAATGGGGTCGGCGCCTATTTTCAGGATCTGGTGGCGCATTTGCAGGACCGGGTGGCGCGGGTGGAGCTGGTCTCTCCCAGCCTCGAGGAGCCGCACCCCTGCCAGGGGGCGTCCATCCCCATTCCCGGCGATGCCACCCAGCGACTGTTCTTCCCCAAGATGCGCGAACTGACCGCGCTGATGTGGGAGATGAAACCCCATGTGGTGGTGATTCCCGGTCCCGGGATCTTTTCCCTGGGAGCCTACTGGGCCGCCGGCAAACTGGGTATCCCCGTCTGTGTCACCTTTCAGACCGATTACGACAAGCTGGTGCGGCTTTATTGGGGGCCGCGCCTGGCGCGTCTGGCCGGCGGCTTTCTGAACTGGTTGAACCGGACACTGTTCCGGGGCAGCAGCGCGGTGGTGACCATCAGCGAGGACATGCTGGGCAAGGCGCGGCAGGCCGGCGCCCGTCACCCGCAACTGGTGGGTACGCCGCTGGCGCCGGAATTCGTGCACACGCCGGTGACGCCGCTGGCGGACACGGTGTCCTCGGTGTTGTATGTGGGCCGGCTGGCGGCGGAGAAGAACATTGACCGCTTCCTGGAGCTGGCCGCCGAGCGCCCGGAGCTGACCTTTACCGTGGCCGGTGACGGCCCACAGCGGGACAAAGTGGAAGCCGCCGCCGAACGCTATCCGAACCTGCGCTATCTGGGCTGGTGTGATCGCGCCACCGTGGTGCGGGCATTGGACCAGGCCCAGGTGCTGATCCTGCCTTCCACGGTGGAAGCGTTCGGCACCGTGGCACTGGAAGCTCTGGCCCGGGAGCGCCTGGTGATCACGGCGCCGGCCTGCGGCATCAACCAATGGCCGGCACTGGGGGCGGCGCTGGTGGTGCAGGGGCGCGAGCAGAGTCTGGCGCGGGCGTTGGCGGAGCTGGAATCGAAAAGCGCCAGCAGCCGCGCACTGCGTGCCCGCAGCGGCCGTTCCGCCGCGGTGCTGATGAACGAACAGGCGGTGGGCCACTGGCTGCGCGTCCTGGAACAGTGCGCCGGCCAGGCCAACTCGTTGCCGAAGCCGTGGCCGTCGCCGACCCTGGCGCTGTTGCGGCGGCTGTCCACTCAGGTCCGGGTGGGGTGATGGCTCCGGTTCTGGTTTCGGTGCATGACGTGATGCCGGAAACCCGCGCCACGGTGTCGTCGCTGCTGGCCGTTCTGGACGGGCTGCCGGCGGAGGCGGTGACCCTGCTGGTGGTGCCCGGCCGGGACTGGAGCGAGGACGATCTGTGCTGGCTGCGTGATCTGGCGGGGCGCGGCTATCCACTGGCGGGCCATGGCTGGCGCCACCGCTGCGATCCGCCACGCAGTGTTTATCACCGCGCGCACAGTGCCTTGCTGTCGCGTGATGTGGCGGAGCATTTGTCCCTGGATGGTGAGGGTGTGGCCGCCCTGATCCGGGACTGCCATGACTGGTTTGAGCGGCACCGGATTCCAGTTGGTGATTTGTACGTGCCGCCGGCTTGGGCGCTCGGTCCGTTGCCCCGGGCGAGCAGGGCGGATTTGCCGTTCCGCTACATCGAGACGCTCACCGGTATCCATGATCTGCGCGAGGATCGTTTCCGGTTGTTGCCGCTGTTGGGGTATGAAGCGGATACCCCCGGCCGTGCCCGCGTGTTGCGTTTGTGCAATGCGGTTAATCGCGGCCTCGCCGCTGTCACCGGTACGCCGTTGCGGTTGTCCATTCACCCGTTTGATCTGGAATACCATCTGCGCGGCGACCTGCTCGCCGACATCGCCAGGGTCGAGCGGCCGTTGGCCTACGACGCCTCGGTCTGGTCACGCTGAGGCCCCAGGCGTCTTCTGTTTGCTGTTGGTTCGTTTCCCTGCATCGGGGACAGCGGAGGCGCGTTACGCTTTTGCGGGACCCTGTCGAACAGGGACGTTCGACCGGAAGCCTACAGGGACGTATTCACGGCGATCCCGGAAGGCCTCCGTACAGAGCCGCGTCTCGATGGAGGTAATTATCTCCGTTATTTGGCGATGAACCTTACATTTTCACAACACAGTTACCGGTTGCGATAACCCTGCTGTCATCGAAGCAACATGGGGCGCGCTTAAAGTGCCGCGGGTTCAAACCTGGAACCATGGTGCCTCACAAGGCAAGGAGTAAGCGGCGGTGGAACAAGGTAGCGGGATGAATCAATGGCTTGGTCTGGGGCTGTTGCTACTGGCGCTGGCCAGTTGCGGAGGCGGGGGTGGCTCGGGGGGCGTGGATTCGCCGGGCGATGGCGGTGGTGATCCCGGCACGCCTCCGGGGCAGGGAGATCCGGATCCCGAACCTGAACCTGAACCTGAACCTGAACCCGAGCCGGAACCGGAACCCGTTTATTTCGACCCGGAATGGTCCGACGAGCCGTTGCCCGCGGCGTCCTTGAACGCCCCCCGGGGGCAGTGGCTGGCCACCGATACCCACGTTCATACCGATCATTCCTCGGATGGCTCCATGTGGCGGCAGGCCAGTGATGACGCCTTGCCCGGCAACGTGGCGGTGGCCGATCAAATCGGCCAGGCGGTGCGCCAGGAGTTGGATTTCCTGGCGCTCACCGACCATCGCACCTATGACCAGCACTGGGATCCGTTATGGACCTCCAGCGATCTGCTGTTGATTCCCGGAGAGGAAGCCAATGGCCGCCCCCATGCCAACATTCTCGGCGCCGTGGATACTGTCCTGGATGGCATGGACGGCGCTGAAAGCGCCGAGCACCGGCCTACCCAGCAGAGCCTTTGGGACGCCCACGGCCAGGGCGCGGTGTGGCAGTCGAACCACCCGGATCGGGACTGGAGCGATGACAACGGCACACCCAACGATCACGCCAGCCTGATTGGCGGTGACCTGATCGAGGTCTGGAACATCGCCCAGGACAAGGACGCCCAACTGGCCTACGCCGAGAGTCGCTGGAATCTGGGTATGGAAACCGGCGTCACCGCCAGTTCCGACAACCATTTTCGCGAACTGTGGCTGGGGTTCGGCCCGGGTACGGTGAAAACCCATGTGTTTGCTCCGGTGGTTACCGAGCGGGCGATTCTCGGGGCACTCCGGCGCGGCCACACGGTGCTGAGCCAGGGGGGGGCTCTGGCGCCGTTTCTGACGCTGGAAGCGGATGCCCAGGGTGACGGTGTCTTCGAGGCGTTACCCGGTGACGCGGTGGTGGCGCCGGCGGGGCAGCCGGTGACGCTGAGGCTACGGGTGCGACGGGGGTTGGCGCACCGATTGCGGCTGTACGCGGCACCGGGCAGGGACGCCGGTGCGCTGGCCACCTTCCGGCCTGCCTCCTCCGATGACACCTTCGTGACCACGGTGAACCGGCCCGAGGGCGATGCGCCTTACTGGGTTTACGCCGAGGTTACGGATTTGTTCGGGATACGCAAGGCGCTGACTTCCCCGCTGTTCCTGAGAGCCGCCACCGAGGGGCCGTCACCTCGGGGCGAACGGGCGGTGCCGGCGTCCCGGGACTGGGACGATAACGGCGCCCTGGCGTTGGGCCGCAGAGGCGTGTTCACCGGCTTCGCCGATGTGGCCGAAACGGCCGACGGCGTACCGCTGGTGGTGGCTGAACAACACGGTGCCGAAGGCACCGACATCCTGTTCCGGCGTGGCGATCAGGCTGACCCGGTGGTGCTCAACGCGTTGGCGGGCGCCGCGCGCTTCCCGCGCATCGCCACCGGAGGCGGCCGGGTATGGGTGGTCTGGCAGGATGAGCGTCGCGGGCAACAGCCCCGTCGGCCACAGATTATTTTGCGCGGTTCCGCCGACGGTGGTTTGACATGGGAGCCGGAGGTGCACTTGAGCGATGGTGAGGCGAGGGCGATCCGGCCGGCTCTGGCGGTGCTGGGCGACGGCCGCCCGGTGGTGGCATGGAGCGACAATAGCCGGCGCTGCTTCGATCTGATGATACGGGTTGGTGTCGACGCCACCACGGAATCTCTCAGCGGCGAAAAAAGCTGCGACGGCGGCCATGCGCTGGACACGCGCAGTACTCGTGATCCCGCCTCCGTGCACCCGGCGTTGACGGTGCTGGCGGACGATACCGTGGTGGTGGTGTTCCAGGACAACCGCTTCGACGTCAATCCGGGCTGGACCGGACAGACCGGGTTTCATGATGGCTTGGAAGGGCTTGACCGCACCGATCCGGACAACTGGGAGATCGTCGCCCGCAGCCGGGAGCCGCGAACCGGCGTCTGGTCGCCGCTGGTCCGGGTCTCCAATAACGGCAGCCCGGACGATGCGTTCATCGAGACCGCGCTGGCGGATCGCCACCCAAGTCTGATCGCCGACGGTGACGGCCGTCTGGTCGCCGCCTGGGATGCCAAGGTCTTGCGTAGCGCCGGAGTCAACAGCGCGATTCTCGCCAGCGTTTCCAAGGATGGGGGGCTGAGCTGGTCGGAGCCGGTACCGGTGGGGGCCAATGATCAGGCCATGAGCCAGCGGCCGACACTGTCGGTGCGCGGCGACGGTGGTGTCCAGGCGATCTGGATGGACAGCCGGGATAGTGACTGGCGTCATCGTTTGTGGGGCAGCACCTGGCACGAGGAGACCGGCTGGAGCGCGGCGCGGAGACTGTCCGGTAAAGGTAACGCGGTCTGGCCCCGGGCGATGGGCGATCAAGTGGTGTTCGCATCGGACCGGGGCGCCCTGGCGCAGCGGGATCCTACCTGGCGGGTATTCCATCGCGTCACCGACAGCGTGGTGGGCGAGACGCCGTCGCTGCTGAGCGGAACCCGGAGCGTCACCACCGACACCCTGGCGAGCTGGCGGCAGCGCTGGCTGGACCGGGCCCGGGCGATGCCCTCGCCGGAAACGCGGGATCATGATCATCCCCATCCGCACTGAGGGGGAAAATAAGTCGTCGGGAGCCATTGGTGCTCGCTGGTACGCAACGCGGCAACACGCAGGCGGGCTAACAAGCCATTCGCGGCTAAGGCCGCTCCCGCAGACGTGACTTCGAGGCCACCTCTGAAGTCATGTGATCAAAACCCGCAAGCAGGCTCGGACTTTAGCGTGCCAGCGTGTTGCGTGTAAGCGTGCCAGCAACGGCCCGGTCGTAAAAAAGCCCACCGCGAAGCGATGGGCCAGAGCCCCCGATTGGCGTCAGGCAGAGAAAACGACAGCGCTTTGGGAGAAGGGTAAAGAAAAGGATGAGTCGGGTTCGTGGGCACGCGTGGAGGTGGTGGCGCCGAGCAGGTAGATCAGCGCGGATGCCAGCAGCAGTTTGTAAAGCAAACGGTCAGTCATGGTATGAACCTCCCTGTGAGGCCTCCTTCTGGGGGGCCGGTAATGGGCTGCGCATGGGGGCATCGAACGGAACCGTCTTGCCATCTCCAGTGGATCCGGCCGGATTCCTTCGAGACTGCTCCGGCGGGGGTAGTGCCGGCTCGGGAGTTGGTAAAACTCCGGGACCTGCTTGGGGAGCCCATCAGCTCCCGTATCGCCCGTGCGCCATTTTCAGTCGGGTCTTGCTGCAACCTGTATCGCCCGATCCCTCGGGCGCGACCTCCGGCCTCTAACCGAAGGTTCTGCTCTTGAAACTACGCTTATGGAGGGATAAAGAAAAGCAAAAAGAATAAAAAATGATCACCGACCCCGTAACCGGGTCAGGCCACCGGGGTGGCACCTTAAGCCGGTGTTCAGGCGCGCAGGCGTTCCGGATCTTCCCGGGGGCGCAGCTGATTCTCGATGAACTGCACGAACGCCCGGGTTTTCGCCGGCACCAATTGGCGGCCGCCGTAGATCACGTAGAAACTCAATTGAGGCATCTCGTAATCGGGCAGGACCTTGACCAATTCGCCCCGCCGCAGGTGTTCGGCGATGTCCCATTCGCTTTTCAGGGCCAGCCCGTGGCCGTCCAGAAGCCACTGCTTGAGCTGTTCGCTGTTATCGGTAACCTTGTGCGGGGCTACCTTGATGGTGTGGGTACCACCACGAGGATCACGCAGCACCCAACGGTCGCGGAAGGCGCCGTGGCAATCGAGAATCAGGCAGTCGTGCCGATGCAGCTCGCGCGGGTGGCGGGGCGCGGGCCGCCGGGCCAGGTAGTCCGGCGCGGCGCACAGGCAGCATGGGTGGGTAATCAACCTGCGCGCCACCAGGGACTGGTCGGTGGGTTCACCGGGGGAGATCACCACGTCCACACCGGAGCGGAACAGATCTTCCGGCGCGTCTCCGAGTTGCAGTTGGATCGAGACTTGCGGATAGCGGGCTCTGAATTCGGACAGCAATGGTGCCACCCGTTGGCGCCCCAGCGCGATGGAGGAGACCACTTTCAGAGTGCCGCTGGGATGGTCCAGCCGAGACATCGGCTCGCCAAGGATCGGGGTCAGCTCCGGCAGCATGTGATCGAGACTTTCGAACAGTTCACGACCATGCTCGGTAAGATGGAAGCCGCGGGCACTGCGGGCCAGCAGGCGCAGCTTCATGTGCTGTTCCAGTTGTGAGAGATACTTGCTGATCGCCGCCGCGGACATGCCGAGAACCCTGGAAGCTTCCGACAGGGTGCCGGCTTTTACCACAGCGAGAAATAGGCTGAAGTCTGGCGTCCGTTTCATCATTCTTGTCCTTCGTTCCGCACTTGTTTTTTGTTATGCGCGGAGGTGTGCCGACGGAGAAGCCTTTCTCCGACCGAGAGTCCTTGATGCACACCTCAGGAAAGCGAATTCAGTCGACTATATCACAAATCAACTTTTTGAATACGATTGTGCACGGAAGTTAACCATAGGAGAAATCAGGCGGTGAGAGCAAGTGCTATCAAGTGGCGCCAGCGGGGCCGCCGGGTTGGGGCGGTCTGGCTGTTGTCGGGTCTGCTGGCGCCGGCGGTGGCGCCGGCGGAGCAGGTCACGCTGTGCGTCGAGGGCGTGCCCCGGCCGATTCAGGTGGAGCTGGCGAGCACTCGCGAGGCCCGGACCCGGGGATTGATGGAGCGGGACCGGCTGGGTGAGTTTGAAGGTATGTGGTTCCGGTATGAGCGGCCGCAGCCAATGGCGAATGGATTCTGGATGTTCAACACACGCATCCCGTTGGATATCGCCTTCCTGAACCCGCGTGGCGAGATTCTGACCATCCGCACCATGGCGCCCTGTGCGCATCGGGAGTCCTTCGCCTGCCCGGTGTACCGCTCCGATGCCCCCTATGCCAGTGCTCTGGAAGTGAACGCGGGCTTTTTCCAGCGCCATGGGGTGGCGCCGGGCAGCCGGGTCGGACCGGCCGGTGACGGCAATGAATGCGCTCCAGCGGGATAGGGGAAACAAGAACCTTGCCGGACGTCGCATTCCGTTCAAGGACCGGCTATGGTGAAGGGAAAGAAGAATCAAGCGAGCTGATCTATGCAACCACGTCCCGCGGCCACTCTGGCCCTGCTTCGGGACGCCCGTGAGGGCCTCGAAGTACTTATGCTGCAGCGCACCCACAAAGCGGTGTTCATGCCCGGTTTCTATGTTTTTCCTGGTGGCGCGGTGGATCGCGCCGATTCCGATCCGGCGCTGATGCCCCATCTGGGCGGTATCGATGAGGCCGCCGCCAACAGCTTATTGAATCTGGAAGCGGGCGGTCTGGGGTATCTGGTGGCGGCGATCCGTGAGTGTTTCGAGGAGGCCGGTGTGTTGCTGGCGCGGCCCGGCGATGCCGACTGGCCGGAGCCCCACCATCCGGTACTGGCCGATGACCGGGATGCGGTCATGAACGGAGAGCTGGACTGGCTGACGCTGTGCCGCCGTCACGATTTGCGTGTGCCGCTGGAGACTCTGGGGTATTTCGACCATTGGGTGACCCCGCCGGGGCCGCCGCGCCGCTTCGACACCCGTTTCTTCGTGGCCGAGGCGCCGCCGTTCCAGCAGCCGCGCCATGACGGCCAGGAAACCATCGACCATTGCTGGGTCAACCCCCGTTTGGCGCTGGACTACCATGGTGGCGGCAAGCGGCAGTTCGCCACCCCGACGTTGAGCGTGCTGCGTCGTCTTGGACAGTTCGATTCGGTGACGGCGGTGCTGGAATACGCCAGCGTGCACAGCCCGCGGCGGATGGCGCCACTGAGCGAGGAAGACGCCGCCGAGCGCTTCGTCTCGCAGAGCTGAAAGAGAGTTGACAGTTGATAGTGGACAGTTGACGGCGAAAAAAGAGCGAGGTCCGGGCGTCACACGGTGACGGAGCAGGTCGCTTACACGCTTATTCGCTGCCAAGGCAGCTGCCCGCGGAGGGAGCTATGGAGCCGCTGTGGGAAGCTGCCTTGGCAACGAAGAAGTGCTGAAACGCCTTGATCGCGATTTTATTTCAGTCCCGGTAGCGCTTGGTGAGATCGCCGTAGGCATCCACGCGGCGGTCACGCAGGTATGGCCAGATTCGCCGCACCGCTTCGCTGCGGCGAGTGTCCACATCGACCACCAGCACGGTCTCCTCGTCGTCGCCGGCCCGGGCCAGGAATTCACCCTGCGGGCCACAGACAAAACTGTTGCCCCAGAACTGAATGCCGTCATCGCCGTTCGGACTGCTCTCGAAGCCGGTGCGGTTGGCCACCAGCACCGGCACGCCGTTGGCGACGCCGTGGGCGCGCTGCACCGTGATCCAGGCGTCCAACTGACGTTGTTGCTCGGCGTCATCGTCATTGCGGTCCCAGCCGATGGCGGTGGGGTAGAGCAGCAGTTCGGCGCCGGCCAGCGCCATCAGCCGGGCCGCTTCCGGATACCACTGGTCCCAGCACACCAGCACGCCCAGCTTGCCGACGCTGGTCTGAATCGGCGTGAAACCGGAGTGGCCGTTATTGAAAGTGGCGTCGCCGGGGGTGAAGTAGAATTTCTCGTAGAAGCCGGGGTCGTCGGGAATGTGCATCTTGCGATAAATGCCCGCCAGGGTGCCGTCCCGTTCCAGTACCACCGCCGTGTTGTGGTAGAGGCCGGCGGCGCGTTTTTCGAACAGACTGCCGACGATGACGATGTTCAGTTCCCGGGCCAGAGCGCCGAGCCGTTCGGTGCCGGGGCCGGGGATCGGCTCGGCCAGGTCGAATACCGAGGTGTCCTCGGTCTGGCAGAAATAGAGGCTGCGGTGCAACTCCTGCAGCAGTACCAGCTCCGCCCCGTCGGCGGCGGCCCGCCGCACCAGATCCAGGGATTTTTCCAGGTTGGCTTCCAGGTCGTTGCCGTTGCTTTGTTGAACGATAGCGATCCGCATGTCAGTCCTCCAGCACGCCTTCCGGTAATTGCATGGTAACGCAATGCAGGCTTCCGCCCTGTTCGATCAGCGCACGGCAGGGAATGCCGATCACCGGGCGGCTGCCCGCCGCCAGTTGCAGCGCGGCCAGCGCCGCTTCATCGGTGGGGCACTGATAGGTGGGCATCAGGATCGCCTGGTTGGTGATCAGGAAGTTGGCGTAGGTGGCCGGCAACCGCTCGCGGTCGTCATTGTACTGCGACGACACCATCGGCAACGGCGCCAGCGTCAAACCATTCTGCTCGGCCAGTACCTGAAGTTCCCGTTCCATGGCAGCCAGGGCGGGGTAGTGGCTGTCGCTGTCGTCCTGGCACTGCACATAGGCAATGGTGGTGGGATTGACGAAGCGGGCCAGGGTGTCCACGTGGGCATCGGTGTCGTCGCCTTCAAGATGGCCATGTTCCAGCCACCAGATGCGCTCCACGCCGAGATGTTCGCGCAGGGCAGTCTCCAGGGACTGCTGATCCAGATCCGGATTGCGGTTGGGATGGCTGAGGCAGTGGCGGGTGGTGAGCAGCGTGCCCTGGCCATCGGTATCGATGGAACCGCCTTCCAGAACCAGCTCGACCCCCTCCAGGGGGACCCGCCAGGGTAGCCGGCCATTGAGGGCGTTATCGCGTTCCGCCGGAAACTTGTCACCCCAGCCATTGAAGCGGAAATCCAGCAATCGCGGGGCGCCATCGTCGGTCACCGTGATGGGGCCGAAATCCCGCGCCCAGGTATCGTCGTAGTCGGCGTGGATCACGTGCAGCCGTGCCAGATTGGCGCCGGCGGCGCTCAGGCTCTCGCGGGCGCGGGCTTCCACCGCCAGGTCGCGGCACAGCAGCAGCACGTTTTCGTGGCCGAGGATGGCGCCGATCAGAGCGGTGAAGCTCTGCTCGGCCTCTTCCAGCTGCCCGGCCCAGTCGGTATTGGCGTCCGGCCAAGCCAGGAGCACGCCCCATTGAGGATGCCATTCAGGAAGCAGGCGGCGCATGATATCGGGTTCCAAGAAGGGATGGCCCGCGATTGTGGTATCGCCTGAAGGCGCCGTCAACTGGCCGCGATGTGGTGGCCTCCGGTGTTGGGTAATCGCTTGCCGGCCCGCTCCCACGGCGGCCCCGTGGCGCAAACCGTGGGAGCCAGCCCGCTGGTGAGTATCGGTCGACGGTTTTACTGGCGCGCCGCCTCGCCGCCCTGATCCGTGGCCGGACGGTCGTCCATGACAATGCGCCCGGTGACCGGGTCGAAGCGGAATTGGCCGTCGTCACCGCCGTCCCCGGTATCGCTGGCGGCATCATCGCGCGGCGCCGTCGATGGGGCGGTGCTGTCCCGGGCGGTTTCGGGAGCGAGCGGCGGGGGAGAGGATTGCTCGTTGCCGGCGGCGTCGCTGGAATCCTTGTCTTCGGTATCGTCGATGCCATCGGCCGGCCTGGCGGTGTCCGTGGTTTCGCTCAATGACCGGGTGACGCTGTGCAGCACCACCTGATTCTCGAAGTAAACGGTGTAGTCCGGATAAACCCAGCGGCTGATTGGCGGTTGGCCCACCGGCCCCTTGGTGTCCCGCGGGGCGCCGAACTGCGCCCGCACCTGGGCCTGGGTCATGCCACGTTGAGGCGCTTCTCCGGCCAGCGCCGGGCCGCTCCCCGCCAGTGCCAACAGCGCCACGACGATTCTTATCATGGTGTATCCCCCCAACAACTTAAAAAAGGAATCCGGCCTGGCGACGGAGGCCGCCGGATCAATAAAAACGCGGATCATTGAATCAATTGTGATTTGCGTGGTCGAGGATACTGGTCACAAAGCGAGTTGAGGTGATCCGACCAGGGGACGAGACCGAAAGCAGTTTCGTCATATCAGCAATAGTGCTTAAATGCGCGCCATGTTTCGACCATTCTCTCTCTATGTTGGCCTGCGTTATACCGGTGCCCGGGCCCGCAACAGTTTTATTTCCGTTATCACGCTGATTTCGGCCCTGGGGCTGATGTTGGGAGTGGCGGTCCTGATCACCGTGCTGTCGGTGATGAACGGCTTTGACCGGGAATTGCAGACCCGCATCCTCGGCATGGTGACGCACCTGTCGGTCTACGGGCGCGAACCGGTCAATGACTGGCGGCAGTTGGCGGATCAGATCGAGGGTTACCCCGGAGTGGAGGCGGTGGCGCCGTTCCGGCAGTTGGAGGGCATGCTGACCTTTGACGGTAATGTGGCCGGGGCGCTGATTTCCGGGATCGAGCCGAAGGCGGAGCGCCAGGTGTCGATCGTCGGTGACATGATGTGGGAAGGGGAGTTCGATGCCCTGGAGCCCGGCAGTTTCGGCGTGGTGTTGGGCTACGGCCTGGCGCGTAAGCTGAGCGCGGAAGTCGGGGACAAGGTCACTCTGGTGCTGCCCGAGGCGACGGTGTCGCCGGCGGGCGTGATGCCGCGCTTCAAACGCTTCACCGTGGCGGGTATTTTCCGTGCCCGCGCCGAGGTGGATTCACTCTATGCCTACGTCAATGTGGACGACGCCGCCCGCCTGGCCCGCCAGCCAGGCACCGTCGAAGGGGTGCATTTGCGGCTCACGGATCTGTTCGCCGCTCCCCAGGTAGGCTGGGAGCTGCAGCAGAGCCTCGGCTATGGCTACTACACCAGTGACTGGACCCGCACCCACGGTAATCTGTTCCAGGCCATCAAGATGGAAAAAACCATGATGACGCTGTTGCTCAGCTTCATCGTCGCGGTGGCCGCCTTCAACATCATTTCCAGTCAGGTGATGCTGGTCACCGAGAAACGCGGCAACATCGCGGTGATGCGCACGCTGGGGGCGTCGCCTGGCGCGATTATGCGAATTTTCATGGTGCAGGGCACCGTGGTGGGTATGGTCGGGACTCTTCTTGGTACCGCCCTGGGGATCGGGCTGGCGAAAAATGTCAGTGCCTTGGCGCAATGGATCGAGAGTACCTTCAACGCCCATTTGTTTGACGCCTATTTCGTTAATTATCTGCCGTCCGAATTGCAGTGGAGTGATGTCGGCATCATCGTCGGTATCGCGATGCTGATTAGTTTCTCGGCCACTTTATATCCGTCCTGGCGCGCCAGCCGGGTGCACCCGGCGGAGGCACTGCGTTATGAATGATACCGTGTTGCATGCCCAAGGGCTGATCAAGAGCTATCAGGAAGGACGGGGTGAGCTGCGGGTGCTCAATGGCGTGGAATTGCATGTGCGGCGCGGCGACATGGCGGCCATCATCGGCGCTTCCGGTTCCGGCAAATCCACTCTGCTGAATCTGCTCGGCGGCCTGGATGTTCCCACCCGCGGCAGTGTCACCATCGGTGGCCAGCCGTTGGCGGGGATGAACGAGCGGGCGCTGGGGCAGGTGCGCAACCGCTATCTTGGCTTCGTCTATCAGTTTCATCATTTATTGCCGGAGTTCACCGCTCTGGAGAACGTGGCCATGCCGTTGCTGATTCGTGGCGAGTTGCCCAAACAGGCCACCGAGCGTGCCGAGCAGGTGTTGTCCCGAGTGGGGCTAGGTGAGCGGCTGCGGCACAAGCCTTCCATGCTCAGCGGCGGTGAACGTCAGCGGGTGGCGATTGCCCGGGCACTGGTCACTGATCCGGCACTGGTGATGGCGGATGAGCCCACCGGTAATCTGGACGAGCGCACCGCCGCCCAGGTCCAGGACTTGATGCTGGAACTCAATCAAACGTTGGGAACGGCCTTCCTGCTGGTGACCCACGCGCCGGATTTCGCCAGCCGTTGTCATACCCGCCATGAATTACACGACGGTCTGCTCAGACCACTGGATTGAGCTTTTACACGCACGCCATTCGCTGCCAAGGCAGCTTCCCACGGAAAGGGCTACGGAGCCGCTGTGGGAAGCTGCCTTGGCAGCGAATGGCGTGATTTCATGTCTCCACGTTCATGGAGCGTGATGTTTCCGTGATGGAAAAGCGGGCCCGAAGGCCCGCCCACCACCTCACCGCATCATGTGCAGGAAGTGCATGTGTTTCTCATACTGATCGAGCACGTCGCCGATCACCTGCTCACGGGTAAAGCCCATCAGATCGTAATCCTGACCACCTTCACTGAGGAACACGTCGGCGCGATAGTAGCGATCGCTTTCCGCCTTGCGTTTGGAGTGCTCCAACTGACGCATGCTGATGGACGGCCGGGTATAGCCGCGTACCCGCACACCGTAGACAAAGTCCATTTCCTGCCCCAGGTCCACGGTCAGATAAACCCGATCCCCTTCGTCGCTCTCGCTGACCTCGACCTTGAGACCATGGCCACGCAACTCGTCGGCCACTGACTGCAAGGCCGGAGCCGCGACCTCCGCCACGTACTGCATCACGCGTGCCTTGTCCGGGAAGCTGACCACGCCGCGCAGACGCGCCTTCCAGCCTCCGGTGGGGGTGCTGTGGCCCATGTGCACGGCGGGCGGCGGTGCCAGCGAGGCCTGGAAGCTGAGCTTGCGAATGCCTTCCACCTTGAGTGACCGCAGCAGGCCGACACAGGCCACCAGCAGCACTACCGAGAACGGAAGCGCCAGAGCAATGGTGGCGGACTGTAGCGCGCCGAGGCCGCCGGCGAGCATTAGCGCGATGGCCACGATCCCCTCGGAACTGGCCCAGAACACCCGCTGCCATACCGGTGTGTCGTCGTGTCCGCCGGAGGCGAGCATGTCGACGACCATGGAACCGGAATCGGAAGAGGTAACAAAGAACACCACCACCATCAGAGTGGCGATGGAGGACACCAGGCCGGACCAGGGGAACTGTTCCAGGAAGTGGAACAACGCCACCGCTTCGTCCGCTTTCACCTGGGCGCCCAGGTTCTCGTAGACGCCGGTGAGAATCATATTGATGGCGGTATCGCCGAACACGGTCATCCAGAACAGGGTGAAGGCGGCGGGGACCAGCATCACGCCGAGCGCGAATTCGCGAATGGTGCGGCCGCGCGAGATACGGGCGATGAACATACCGACGAACGGCGACCAGGAAATCCACCAGCCCCAGTAGAACAGGGTCCAGCCACTGATCCAGCCTTGCGGTCCGCCACCGTCCTCGGCCACGGGCTGGTAGGCGTAGAGGTTGAAGGTCATATCCACCAGAGTGGACAGATAGGAACCCAGGTTCTGCACGTAGGTTTTCAGCAGGAACAGGGTCGGGCCCAGACAGAGCACGAACATCAACAGCAGGAAGGCGAGCGCCAGATTCAGTTCCGAGAGCCGGCGTATCCCGGCATCCAGGCCGGTGACCACCGATAAGGTGGCCAGCGCGGTGATGGAGATGATCAGCACCACCCTCATGTTCTCGGTGTCGGGCAGATCAAACAAGTAGTGGAGGCCGGCGTTGACCTGTTCCACGCCAAGGCCGAGAGACGTCGCCACGCCGAACACCGTCCCGACCACCGCGAAGATGTCCACCAGGTGCCCCCAGAACCCGTAAATGCGTTTGCCGATCAGGGGGTATAGCGCGGATCGTAGTGTCAGAGGCAAACCGTGACGGAAGCTGAAGTAACCGAGGATCATCGCCACCACGGCGTAGATGGACCAGGCATGCAACCCCCAATGGAAGAAGGTGATGCGCATGGCCTCCTTGGCGGCATCGATGGTGCCGGGTTCGGCCATTGGTGGCGACATGTAATGCAACACCGGCTCGGCCACGCCATAGAACATCAGGCCGATACCCATGCCGGCGGAAAACAGCATGGCGAACCAGGACGCGTAACTGTAGTCCGGCTCGGAATGATCCGGCCCGAGCTTGATATCGCCGTAGCGGCTGACGATTAAAAACACCACCAACGCGAGAATAATTGCAACGGTGAGAATGTAAAACCAACTGGCGTATTGGGTAACACCTGTCTTGAGATCACCGAAGAATTCAGCGGCGGGTTTTTTGAATAAAACCGAAAACAGCACCAGACCGACAATAATGACGACGGAGGTGATAAAAACCGGCGGATTAATTTTGAGGTTCGAGGAAACCTCTTCAGTGGGATTGGAGTCCATGCAGGTTCCTTATCCTGGAGAAAATCAGTACTGCGATTTTTTCTTAACAATCAGAAAAATAGTTCGTACCCTGGAACAGGGTAACAATTTGAGGTGGGAGCGTCGAATGAAGGCAGTTAATAGGGAACAGTGAATAGTTAACAGCGAAAATCAAAAACATTGCGTAGCCGGGGGACGATTGAGTATCGATAACGTCTGGCCGCAGCCGAGAAGCGGCTTGTTTTCTTGATGACGATAATGTCGCGCAAGGCTTTGGACGCGGCCTCTGTACTATCTGCGTGGAAGGATCTGCCACGCGAAACTATTCACTATTCATTGTTCCTTATTAACTGCTTTTCACAGTCTCCCCGCCCGTTTCAAAGCCAGATAGGTCTGCCCAAGGCGTTCGGCGAGGTGCTCCGGGGTGGCGGCGACGATATTGGCGCCGGCGCGGCGCAGGCGCACATGCAGGGCTCTCCGCTGTTCCTGTTCCTGAGCGTCCGCCGCCAGCCGCAGGGCATCGTCCAGGTCCTGGACCGGCGCCTGGTGCAATGCTTCCTGCTCCGGCGGACGGATGTCCGCCACCATCACCAGATGGCGTCGACTCAGCAGCGTCACCGCGGCAAGCAGATCGTCGGTGTCCTCCGGGTGCAGCCGGCTGACCAGCACCACCAGGGAGCGGCGTTGCCAGCGGCCATGGAAGTAGCGGGCGGCCTGGCTGAAATCACTGGCGTGTTCCTGGGGATGAACATCATAAAAGCCTTTCAGCAGGGTTTGAATGCCATCGGGGCCGTGCACCGGTGACAGCCAGCGCGGGGTGTCCCGGGAGAACAACAGGCTGCCCACCCGGTCGCCTTGACGAAGCGCCGACCAGGCCAGCAACAAGGTGGCGTTGAGCCCGTGGTCGAACAGGGTCAGATCACCTACTGGCAGCTTCATCCGCCGCCCGGCGTCCAACAGCACCCACAGGCTCTGGTTCTGTTCATCCTGATAGTGACGGGTGATCAGGTGACGGCGGCGGGCGCTGGCTTTCCAGTCGATGCGGCGCGGGCTGTCGCCGGGCTGATATTCCCGCAGCTCGTGGAACTCCAGTCCCTGGCCGCGGCGTGGCTGCTGGCGATTGCCGAAACGCAACTGGCTTTTGTCCACCGCCAGGGCCGCCCGGGCGATCGGTGAGAAGTCCGGATACACCGGCACGGTGCGGGCGGCGGCCACCCGGCGGCGGCCTTGCCACAGACGCGCCGGGGACGGCAGCCACACTTCGATGTCGCCGAACGCCACCGGGCCGCGCCGGGAGGGGCGGTAGCGGTAGCGGACCTCGGTGATGTCCGCCGCCAGGGTCACTTCCCGGGGCAGACCGGTGTGGCTGTCGTCATCGGGGTGATGATCGGCCAGACTCCAGACCTCGCCGGGTTTGCCGCCGCTCAGGCGCAGGGTGATGGTCTGCGGCACCCCTACCGACAGGGCGGCGGGCAGCGAGCGCTCGGCGGCAGGGGCCGGCCGTGCACTCAGGCGCAGGGCGTCCAGCGTCGCCCATAAGGCCAGCGCCAGCCCGGCCAGCACCCAGCCCAGCAAGGCACTGTCGCGCCATCCAGGGGCGAAGGCCGCCGCCAGTACCGGTAGCAGGCCCAGCGCCGCCCAACCCAGCAGCAGCAACAGCAGTCGTGACCCGGGTCTCATTGACGCGGGGCCTCCACTTGCTCCAGCAAATGGGCCAGCACGGTCTCCACGGTCTGGCCCTCCAGTTCCGCGTCCACGCCCAGGCGCAGACGGTGGCGCAGCACCGGCGGCGCCACCGCCTTGATGTCATCGGGAATGACAAAATCGCGGCCGTCCAGCAGGGCATAGCTCTTCGCCGCCCGGGCCAGGGCGATGCTGGCCCTCGGGCTCGCGCCCTGGACCAGGGCCGGGTGATCGCGGGTGGCGCGGGCCAGGCGCAGCAGGTAATCGAGGATGGCGTCGTCCAGCAGCACCTGCTCCGCCCAGTGGCTCAAGGAAAGCACGCCGGCGCTGTCGGTGACGGCACTGAGCCCGGCGTTGTCGAGACTGTCCGCCAGGGTGCCGTCCAGCACCATGCGCAGCATCCGGGCCTCGTCGTCCTGTTCCGGATAGCCGATCAGGATCTTGAACAGAAAACGGTCCAGCTCCGCCTCCGGCAACGGGTAGGTCCCCTCCTGGTCCAGCGGGTTCTGGGTGGCCATGACCACGAACGGCGGCGCCAGACTGAAGCTTTCGCCCTCGATGGTGATCTGCCGCTCCTGCATCACCTCCAGCAAGGCTGCCTGGGTCTTGGCCGGCGCCCGGTTGATCTCGTCCGCCAGCAGCAGATTGGTGAAGGCCGGTCCCTTGCGGATATGGAAGGTGGCGTTGCCGGCGTCATAGATAGCGTGGCCGGTGACGTCGGTGGGCATCAGATCCGGGGTGAACTGGATGCGCTGGAAATCGAGCTTGAGCACCCGCGCCAGGCTCCGCGCCAGCAGCGTTTTTCCCAGCCCCGGCACGCCTTCGATCAGCACGTGCCCGCCGGTGATCAGGGCGATCAGCACCTGGCGGGTGACTTCGGGTTGCCCGATCAGCACCCGGTTGAGCTGGGCCTCGATCTCGGCGGCCAGGGTGGTGGCCTGTTCCAGGGTTTCGGCGGTCTTCATGGTTGACTCCTGATCCTCTGCCTGACCTGTTGCAACAGCGCCACCATGGCCACGCACTGAGCGCGGTCGGTGGGGGTTTGCTCCAGGGCTTGGGAAAGCGTGTGTTCGGGGATGTCCAGACGTTTGGCGGCGAGCGCCAGGGCCCGGGCCGGGTCCGCGTGTTGCAGGGCGATGCGACGTTGAATCTGCTGACGCAGGGAGGCCAGCAACCGGTCACTCTGGCCGGTGCGCCAATGGAAATGGCCAATCGCTCGTAAGTGGCCGAGGTAATCGGTGTGCTGCCAGGCGGGATCGCGCCACAACGGGCCGCGTCGCGGCAGTCGCCGCCATAACCAGAGCGCCAGTGCCAGTATCAGCGCCAGAATGGGGGGCCAGAATCGCTCCCATAACCAGATCGGCAGCGGTGGGATATCGATTCCCCGCACGAACCACACCGGCCCCGGGGCGGTCAGATCCGCCAGCAGACGGGCGTGATCGAAGTGGTGCAGGTGCTGGTTGTCCCACAGCCCCAGTTCGGTCAGCACGGTGACGGTGCCGGCGCCCGCCCGGAAGCGCAGCAGGGTTTCGCCGGTGTCGTTGCTGGCCGAGGCCGCCAGCCACTGATCCGGCCCGCCGGTAGCGGTGTCCTCCGGCAAGGGGGTGTACAGGAGACGGCTCGGCGTCTCACTTTGCAACCGCCGGGGGTGGTCTCCGAGGTTGTGGGTCACCGCCGGTGGTTGCCAGTGCCCTGGTGCCTCGCAGGTAAGCACCTCGCATTGATGCAGCCGTTCCTCGGAGGCGTCGCCGCTGAGGCAATACTCCAAAAACCAGTCTTCCATCGGCCGGAAACGGTCGAACAGCTGCACCAGCGGGTCGTCTTCAGTGTCCTCGAGGGGAAGCGCCTCGACCGTCACCCCGAACAGGGACAGCAGTGGGTCGGGGTCGCGCTGCTGTCCCTGTTCGGCTTCGTGCTGCTCACTTTCCGCCTCTTCAGCCTCTTCAGCCTCTTCAGCCTCGTCCGCCTCGTCGAACCAGGCGTCCAAGGGCGGCTGGTAGCGGCCGGCGATAATCAGATTGCCGCCGTCGTGAACCCAGTTGAGCAGATCCAACTGCCGTTCATAGCCCAGGGAGCCACGGTCGCCGTCGAGGATCAGGGTGGTATCGGTGTCCGGCAATGGAAACAACGCCCGGGTACTGAAGATGCGGCGGCTGGGCCGTCCCCAGCGGTCCAGCAGCTGCTGCGCGGCGAGATACGGGTTGTTGCGCACGCCGGCGTCCGGTGAGGCCGGCGCGGCGTATTGCACCGGTACCGTGGCCCAGAAGTAGCCCGCCACCAGGGCCACCAACAGCACCAGAACAAGGTAGGGCCAGCGGCGCTTCATGGTGCCACCTCCGCGCTGTTCAGCTGTTGCCAGCGCAGCAGCAACTGGCGCGCCTGATCCGGTGTCACCGGCTGGTGGGCCCAGGCAACGCGTGTCCATTGCCGCACCAGCTCTTCCAGATAGGTGACCCTGGCGTCATCACCGAGCTGGCGGCGATAGGCGTTCAGACAATCCCGCTCGGTGGCGCCGGGGGTGAGCCGGGTGGGGTGGCTCTGAAACAGGGTCACCAGAGCATGGCGCAACAGCAACGCCAGCGCCGCGCGCACATCGTCACCGGCCAGCGCCTGTTCCACCTCGTTACCCAGATCGTCCGGCAGGGACTCGGCGCGGGTATCCAGGCCCGCCACGCTCACCGGCATCTCCAGGGACCTGGAGCGGCCGCCTTTCAGGGCGCCGTGGTTGCGGAACAGGGCCAGCAGCAGGAACACGATCAGGGCCACCAGCACCAGAGTGGAGAGGACCGTGACCAGTTGATCCGGCATTTGCCAGTCATCGCCGGCACGGTTGCGATCCGCGTTGTCGTTGTTGAACAACCCATCGAGCAGGCGGTTCCAGAGGCTGTCCTTGTCATCGCCGCGCAAGGATGGGCGCAGTTGGCGCTCCTCGCGGATTTCCATTGGCATGAACCGTTCGTCGGCGAGCAGTTCGGTGGCCGCTTGTTTGGGGTTTTCCGGTTCGGCCGCCATTACGGGTGCCGGATGCGGCACCAGGGTGAGCATCACCAGTAACGCCAGGGTGGTGACGCCGAGCGCGCGGCGCCGTTGGCCAATACGGTCCAACCCCAGTTGCAGATCCCAGCCTTCCAGCCAGGTGCGCTGGTTGAGGTAGAGCGAAAAGGCGGCCGCCACGTAGAGCGGCTCGGTGATGGTCAGCGTCAGATACCAGGCCAGCGCCGCCAGGCTCAGGTGCAGATCACTCTGCTCGCTGAACCAGACGCTGAACTCCATATTGAAGTCCCAGGGCACCAGCGTCAGTGCCAGCACCAGCAAGCCGGTCAGCAGCACCTGCTCAAGCGCCACCATCAAACCCATGAGCGTGCCGGCCCGCTGTCCCGGCGGACGCAACAGCACCTGGATGCGGGCCGAGGCCTGGGCGCCACGGCATCCTTCCAACTGCCAGATGCCGGTCAGCAGGCCCCGGAACGGGCTCAGCCGGCGCCAGGTCAGCTGCCCCGCCAGGCCGTTCAGGCCATAGCCGGGAACGCGTTTGAGCAGGGCCCAGGCGTTGGGGTAATCACCGAACAAGGCATGGCTGAAGAACGCCAGCAGTGGTCTTTCCCACAGTGGCTTCAACCACCAGAACACCACTATCGGCCAGAGACTTTCCAGACTGATGGCCAGGGCGCAAAGCAGGGCGTAGGGCAGGGCCGTGAACAACAGCCATACCAGGGTGACCTGGCGCCACCAGCGGCGGTAGAAACGGGTGCCCAGATCCATGGCCTGCCAGGGGGAACGGGGGGCCAGACGGGCGCACAGGTTATTCAGATCCATGACGCCCCGCGAACAGCAAATAGAAATAGAGCAGGGCCCAACTGATGCCGCCGACGGTGTATTTGATCTGGGCATCCAGCTCCCGTGAGGACCAGAACGCCTCGATCATCGCCGCCAGTACCAGCAGCAGGAACACGCCGTACATGACCGGAAGTGTTTCCCGCGCCGCCCGGCGCAAGGCGTCCACCCGTCGCCAGGAGCCCGGCGCCACCAGCGACCAGCCCAGGCGCAGCCCGGCGCCGCCGGCCAGCACGATGGCGGTCAACTCCGGGGCCCCATGGGCAATGACGAAGGTATAGAACGGCTGGCCAGCGCCCACCAGTGTCAGATGGGCGGCGGCGGCGCCGAGGAAACTGCCGTTGAACAGCATCACCACCAGGGCGCCGATGCCGAACAGCAGCCCGCCGGCGAAGGTGCGGAAGGCGATGCCGATGTTGTTGTAGATGTAGTAGCCGAACATCATCAGATCGTCGGCCCGGTTGCGGTCGCTGCTGTCACGCAGATCCGGATGGTACATGTTTTCCAGATCGCTGATGCCGTTGCCGTCCACCACCGTGTGCACCAGCTCGGGGTCATGCAGGATCATGGCCGCCACCACCGCGGCGGACAGCACGAAGGCGAGGGCACTGATCAGATGCCAGCGCCACATGGCGCGCACCGCTCTCGGGAAACCGCCGCGCAGGAACGCCGCCAGCCCCGGCATCAGCGGCGCCCGGTGGCGGTAGAGTTGGCGATGGGCGCGCAGCATCAGGTCGTTCAGGTAGTCCTGCAGCACCAGGCTGTAGCCCCGTTCCCGCGACAGCGCCAACTGATGGCAAAGGTCCTGGTAATCACCGGTGAAGCGCGCCAAATCCACCTTCTTGGGGCGCTGCTTTTTCTCCAGTGCGGTCAGGCCCTGCTCAAGGCGATGCCACTGGGGCTGATAGCGCTGTTCGAACTGACTTTGTCTCATGCCGCCCCCAGCACGTGATTGACTACCCGGCGCAAGCGCGCCAGGGCGGCCTCGTCGGCGAGTTCCGGGTAAGCCAGCCGGGCCAGTTCCCGCTGGCGCTCCTCGGACAGCCGCTGGCCGCGATCATGGAAGGCCAGCAGCACCAACTGGTCGTCCCGGTTCAGCGGCCAATCCGGCGGTTCGCCGCCACCGTCACCGGGGGCCGGGCGGGCTTGCGGCGCGGGCACGTGAATCACCAGGGTATCGGCGGCGAGATCGCCCAGCCGTTGCTGGCGGGAGGACACCAGCATGACGATGAAGCCGGTCAGGTAGGCAAAAGGGAACAGGTCGGCGGTGCGCAGCAGGTTGCGCACCAGCGAGCCGCTGAAACCCACCGGCGCACCGTTGCCGTGCACCACCGCCAGGCCCATCACGGCCTTACCGGGCGTGCGCCCCTGGCGGAATACCTCGAACAGCACCGGATAGAACCATTCCAGCAGGAACAGCAGCAACAAATACAGACCGGAGCCGCCACGGCCCAATAACATCAGGGGAGTGGCCACCATCACCAGGATCAGGGCACGGATCATCAAATCGATGCCGTAGGCCATGCCGCGCGGCAGCGGCCCGGCCAGGGACAAGGTCAGCCGCGCGCCTTCCGGCGTATCGATATGCAGACGTTCATCAATCAGCACGTCCACCCCGGATCACTTGCATGGACAGTACGAACAGCACCGTGGTCAGGCTCACCTTGACGATGGCCAGGGTGCGCACTGGCGGTGGGTCCAGAACCTGTACCACGTAGCCGCAAAAATAAAACAGCAACAGAAAACACAGCCAGGTCAGTCCGCGCTTATCGGCGCTGATCACCGCCGGCATCATCAACAGCAATGGCAGGTACAAGCCGACTCCCATGATCACCGCCGCCATCCAGGGCGCGTCCGGCGGTCCCAGCCAGAACTGGTTGGCCAGCCCGATCAACAGCAGCAGGGCATAGGTGAGCCGTAGCAGCAGAATCATCGGCGCCGCTCCAGCGCCCGGGCGAGTCCGCCAAGGCGGTGGCCCAGCGCCCGCGCCAGCGTGATCTCGTCGTCACTGGGCTGGGTGCGGTTGTCGATGCCGGCCACATGGCTTGGGCCGTAGGGGGTGCCGCCGTCGCGGGTGCGGGTCAGGGCCGCTTCGCTGTAGGGTACGCCGGCCAGTACCATGCCGTGGTGAAACAGCGGCAGCATCATTGATAACAGGGTACTTTCCTGGCCGCCGTGCTGACTGGCGGAAGCGGTGAACACGCCGGCGGGTTTGCCGATCAGGTCCCCGGACATCCACAGATCGCTGGTCTGGTCGATGAAATACTTCAGCGGCGCCGCCATGTTGCCGAAGCGGGTGGGTGAGCCCAGTGCCAGCCCGGCGCAGCCGCGCAGGTCGTCAAGCGTAACATAGGGGGCGCCGCTGTCCGGTACCGCCGGCGCCGTGGCCTGGTGATCGGCGGACACCGGCGGCACGGTGCGCAGACACGCTTCCATGCCGCTGCTCTCCACGCCCCGCGCCACCTGGCGCGCCAGCTCCGCCACCGCGCCGGTGCGGCTGTAGTAGAGAACCAGGATATAAGCACTCACGATTCGATCAGCTCCATCACTTTTTCCGGCGGCCGTCCGATGACCGCGCGTTTGCCGTGGACCACCACCGGCCGTTCCAGCAACTTGGGGTAGCGAACCAGAGCGGCAATGACGGTGTTGTCGTCGGCGTCCGCATGCAGCCCCGCTTCTTCGTATTCCGCTTCCTTGACGCGCACCAGATCATGGGCGCGGGTCAATCCGAGTTGTCGGACCAGATCGCGCAGGGTATTGGCATCCGGCGGGTTGTCCAGATACTTTATCACGTTCGGCTCGATACCGTTCTCTTCCAACAGCGCCAGCGCCTGGCGGGATTTGGAACAGCGCGGATTATGATAGATGCTGTAGTCGGCCATGGCCTCGCTCCCCTTGCGAATATATGGGCGCTGCCGTCTCCGTGTCAGGCGGCGCGCGCGAAAGCCCCCGATTGTACGGCAGTGAGCCGTGTTTGTGGGAGATTCCACCGATTCGCTGGCAAGCCAGTTTCCCACAGCGGCTTCGAGGCCCCTCCGTGGGAAGCTGGCTTGCCAGCGAATTATCAGGACATAGAAAACCGATGACGGACCAGGACGATACACCTCTGATTCCCTTTCGCGTGCGCATGCAATCCCTGGTGTCGTTCCTGCGCCTGCTGCGCCGCCAGTTCGTCGAGGACGGTTGTCTGTCATCGGCGGCGGCGCTCACCTATACCACCTTGTTCGCCATCGTTCCGGTGATGACGGTGATGTTCACCGTGATATCGGCGATCCCGGCGCTCAACGAACGGGGGCTGGCGATTCGTCAGTGGGCGTTCCAGTATTTCGTGCCGTCCGCCGGAGATCAGATCCTCAGCCATCTGGAAGGCTTCTCGCGGCAGGCCACCAATCTCACCGTGGTGGGGGCCTTGTTTCTGGTGGTGACCTCGGTGTTGATGTTGCGCACCATCGAGCAGTCGTTGAATCGCATCTGGCGGATTGGCAAGCCGCGCAAGGGGCTGACCAGTCTGATGATGTACTGGGCGGTGTTGTCTCTGGGCCCGATCCTGCTGGGTGCGGGCCTGGGTATCAGTTCCTATCTCACTTCCGTTTCCCTGGTCACCGACACAGTGGCTTATCTGGGGGGAGACCGTTTCTGGCTGCGCGCCTTGCCGGTGGTGATGACCACCGGTTTGCTATCGTTGCTGTACATCGTGGTGCCGAACACCTCGGTGCCGATTCGCCAGGGCGTGCTCGGTGCGGTGCTGGCGGCGTTGGCGTTCGAACTGGCCAAGGGCGGCTTCGCTTTCTTTATCCGGCAGGTGCCCAGCTATCAGGTCATCTACGGCGCCTTCGCCATGGTGCCGGTGTTTTTGTTATGGATTTATATCTCCTGGATCATCGTTCTCGCCGGCGCCGAGCTGGTGCGTGGCCTGGTGGTGTTCGAGGAGTTTCGTCGCCGGGTGCCGCGCACCCAATCGTTGCTGCGCTTGCTGTGTGTGCTGTGGACACGACAACGTAACGGAGAAGTGCTACGTGATAACGAGGTGCAGCGTGTGCTGCGGGAGGCCGGCGTCACGCACTGGGACGAATTCCGTAATCTGCTCGATGACCTCGGCTTGATTTGCCGCACCGACGAGGGCGGTTATATGTTGAGCGGGGATTTACGTTCGTTGACCCTGGCGGAGCTGCTCGCCATGTTACCCTGGACCAGCGAACAGCAACTGAGTGTCAATGCCCAGGGGCTGGAACCCTGGGAGGCGGTGCTCAAGGCACGATGCGATCAGGCGCGCGAGGGCATGCGCGCGCCACTGTCGTTTGCTCTGGAAACGCTGTTCGAGAACCAGTTGTCGGAAACCGACGACGGCCCTCCGCGGGCTGGTGACCGGCACGGCGGTGAATAGATCGTAAACAGGCTCTTGGCAAGAAGGGATGAGGGATCATGATTGCCCGTCAAGTGGTGGTGCGTGGCCGTGTTCAGGGCGTGTATTTTCGTGCCAGCACCTGTGATGAAGCCCGCCAGCGCGGCGTGGTGGGCTGGGTCCGCAATCTGGACGATGGCGGTGTGGAAGCCTGGCTGGAGGGCAGCGAGGAAGCGGTCAGTGCCTTGTTGGCCTGGATGCGCCGCGGCCCGACCCGGGCGCGGGTCACTGAAGTGACGCAAACCGAACGCAGCCCGAAAGGCTACGAGGACTTCGAGGTATCCCGGTGAAACGAGTTGAACTGGTGAACGGCGATCTGCGTTTTCCGGCGTTGCTGGCCGGTGATGGCGAGCCGGTATTGTTGCTGCATGGTTTTCCGGATACCCATGAGAACTGGGCGGATATCATGGAGCGGCTGGCAGGCGCCGGTTATACCGCCGTGGCCCCGGCATTGCGCGGCTATGCGCCGTCCTGTCAGCCCGGCAGCGGTGACTATGCGCTGACCGCCGCGTTGGAGGATCTGATGGCCTTCACCGACCAGTTGGGCGGACGCCTGCACCTGGTCGGCCATGATTGGGGGGCGGTGCTGGGCTACCTGGCCTGTGCCCGTTACCCGGAAACCTTCAGCTCTTTTTCCGCGCTGGCGATCCCGCCTTTGAAGCGCTTGCCCCAGGCGCTGTTGCGGGTGCCGGAGCAGTTGGGCTTGAGCGCCTATATTCCGTTTTTCCAACTGCCATTGGCGGCGGAGACCTGGCTCAACCGCAACGATCTGGACGGTGTCGCCACGCTGTGGCGGCGCTGGTCGCCGGGCTGGGAAGGGGGACGGTATCTGGAACAGGCCAAGCACACTCTGGCCCAGCCCGGCGTCCTGGCCGCTGCCTTGGGCTGGTACCGGCACTTGCCCCGGCTATGGCGGCGGGACCTGCGTCAGGCCAGCAAAACACTGCTGGGAGAAACCCGGGTACCGACTCAGGTTCTACTGGGCGAAAGCGACGGCTGCATGAGCCCGCGCCTGTTGGACCACACCATATACCCCGCCGATTTTCCCGAGGGCTTGTACGCTCATACCGTGGAGAACGCCGGCCATTTCCTGCACCTGCAACAACCGGACGCCGTGGCGGAGCTTTTGGTGGAGCACATTCGCAGAGAAGAAGGCAGTTAGGAGTGAATAGTGAATAGTTAATAGCGAAAAAAAAAGTGCGGTTCATACGTTTTCTGTGGGAGCTTACCTGCAAGCGAATATTACTGAAAACTTGGGCAAACTCCATTCGCTTGCAAGCAAGCTTCCCACAGTAGCTAAGGCTCACCTGTTTTGGTTTTTCATTTTTTCACTGTTAACTATTCACTGTTTACTCTTAACTGCCTTGTCGGTTGTCCACTACTCTTGTCAATGCACCAGCAGGCGTGGGTGCCGCCGATGGGGATGCCGCCGACCCAGCGTACCGGTGGACGGCTGTCCAGCCAGTTACGGTAGCCACTAAGCACACCATGGCCGGCATGGGTGACATCCAGCAGGCCCTCATCCCAGGAATGCCCCGGCGTGCGCTGGTATTCCAGCAGCGCGCGTTCGCCTTCCAGCAGGGGTTTTAAAACCCAACGGAACATTTGTGGAGATAAATAGGGAAGAGGTTCACGCTCCTCCTGCAAGGCGTGATACAGCCCGCGCACGGAAATCGGGCCCCGTTCCGCCACCAGTTGAGCCGCCAGTTGTTCGCTCAGTCCCAGGCCAGTGGCCGGGTCCGGCAGTTCCAACAGGTGACGGCGCAGCGCCCGGCCGAGCATGGGCAACGCCGAGGTAGTGTGCCGGGACAGGCGGTAAAGCGCTTCGGGGTGGTTGGCGGTCACCGCGTGCCAGGCCGCTTCGCCCAGCGATAATTGCGCGGTATTGACGGTGTACCGTCGTCGCCACAACCAGTTGAGGACAAAGGGCGCCAGTTGGGTAAGACAGCGGAAACGCTTGACCCCCGGCACTGATTCCACCGCGATCAATTGCAGCGGACCGCCATGGGGATTATGGCTGAACTGGTGCAACAGCCGGGCCAGAATCAGTTGGTCCTGACTGTCGTGCTGGAACCACAATACCACGCGCCGTCCGCGCGCGACTTGCGCCAGCCGGTCCTGAATCTCTTGCTGCTCCCGTGCCACCCGTTGCCAGTCCTGTTGCCGCAGATTGGCCAGAAAGCGGCTGCGCCGCTGCCGGAACAGCGGTATCGGTTCGTTACGCAGGGGGCCGAGACTGTACGGGTCCGCCAGGCTCACTATTTCACCGACGAAGCCGGCTTCACGTAGACGTGGGGTCAGGTCCATGGCGCCGCACAGATGCAGAGTGGCCTCATCGCCGTCGGGGCTGAGGCCGTACAGCGGTTGGCTGTGTTCCAGCTCGCGAATGTGGTGGCTCTGCGAGGCCCAGTCCGCGAAACCCTGTTCTCGAGCGATGGCGCGCCGGGCATCGGCCAGGGTGAAGGGTTGACGTTGTACACGGCGTCGCGCGGCCAGCCTCAACACCGCCGGGGTGTGATGTCGGCGCGCTCCGCGAAGCAGATTGCAGGCACGGCGTTCCTGTCTTTCCAGCGTTAGATGGCCGTGTACAAAGGGGCTGGATGGAGCGGGTACTGCGGAAGACATGTCATGGTCCCTGGACATTCTTCAAACCGGTTCCTCCACCATAAATCGGTGAGGGAAACGGTCAATATGCATACCGGCGGGAACGGCCAGGTTTTCATAAGTTTTACCAATCAAATAACACAGACACGCCGATTCGCCTTTGGCTCGCTAGCTCAGCCTTGCGGACATGATTTCGCACCGTATTCGCTGCCGAGGCAGCTTCCCACAGCGGCTTCGTGGTCCCTCTGTGGGAAGCTGGCTTGCCAGCGAATCATGGGGCACCACCGGCTCACGAACCGCGATTCAAGTTCGGGGCATCCGGCCCAGGAATTCACCGATACACCGATAGGTTTCCTCGCACGCCTCCGGCACCAGATCCTCCAGATTCAGGTAAGCGTGAATCATGTCGGGAAAATGTACGTGCTGGTGAGGGACGCCGACTTGATCCAGACGATCGCGGTAGCGCAGGCCCTCATCACGCAGCGGGCACAGGCCGGCGGTGATCACCAGGGTCTCCGGCATGCCCGCGCCCATGGGCATGTACAGCGGAGAATGGGCGCGCCGGTCCTCGCCGTGCTGGAAGTAATGGTCCAAATACCATTCAATACGTGGTGTTTCCAACAAATAGCCGTGGCTGTTTTCCGTCAATGATGGCTGTTCCAGGGTGTAATCCAGGCTCGGGTAGATCAGTACCTGTCGTTGCGGGCGATGTTCGGTGTCGTCCTGCAACAGGGCGGAAATCGTGGCGGCCAAAGCGCCGCCGCCGGAGTCGCCGGCCAGCGTCAGCCACCGCTGTACCGGATAACCTTCCCGGGACAGCAGCGGGTAGAGTCCGCGTGTCACCGCCAGGCAGTCCTCCAGACCCGCCGGGTAGGGGTGTTCCGGCGCCCGCCGGTACTCCACCGACAGCAGCAGGTGCCCGCTGGCCTCGGCCAGTTTGCGGCAGATCGGATCGTACACCTGGATACTGCCGGCCATGTGCCCACCACCGTGAAAAAACAAACACACCGGCTTGCGCTGGCCCGGTGCCGGATCGTAGGCGCGTACCGTGATGGCGTGCCCGTCCGCGTCCACAACCAGATCGCGCACTTCGGCGATGTCGGGAATATCCGTGACCAGCGTTTCGGTCATCCCCGCCAGGCTGTCGCGCACCATGGCGGGAGTGGCGTCGATGCCTTTGCGGCGTTGTTCCTCGAGCAGGTGGTTGAGCCGGGTGAGCCAGGGCAACAGACTGGGGTGGAGAGTCTTGCTCAGCATGCCTCTCAACATTCCTCTCAGCATTGAAACAGCACCAGGGCTTCACCGGAACAGATCATCCGGCCATCGGCGCCGGTGCATTCGGTGGCCAGATTGACCAGCGCCTTATCGGCGCGCAGACGGGTCACGGTGACTTTGGCGGTGATCGCCTCGCCCACATCCGCGTCCTGTTCGAAGTGCAGGCTCTGCTTGAGATAGTTGGTGCCGTGGCCGGGCAGTTCCTCGCCGAGCAGATAGGAAAACAGACCGGCAATGAGCGGTTCCGGCACGGTGGCGCACCGGGCCTCCGGGAAGTCGACCAGCGCGCACCAGCGGTTCAGGTCCGCGGCGCTGAACTGACGGGAAACGGTGGCCTGGTCGCCGACCTTGAGGGCGTGAAAACGGGGCAGAGTCTCGCTCACGGGGTGTTCTCCTCGGCGCTGTGAATACGGGCGAGGCCTTCCAGGCAGACGCTGCCATCGGCCTTGATCACGCGGGTGGTGAACAGATCGTCCTGTTGCCGCGCCTCGACGATCATCGTCAACTCTTCGCCGGCATAGGCGGGGGCGGGGAACATCAGTTCCTGCATGGACAGGGTGGCGCCGGGCCAGGACCGGGCGATCAGCGCGCGCAGATGGGAAAACAACAGCATGCCATGGGACACGGTGGCGCCGAAGCGGGTCACCGAGGCGTACTGGGGGTCCACGTGAATAGGATTGTGATCGCCGCTGATCCCGGCGAAGTGATCAAAGTCCTGTTGGGACAAGGTCACGGCCTGCTCCAGCCGTGCTTTATTCAGCGCCATTGCGCAACTCCTGTTTGGTGACTTTGCCCAGGGCGTTACGGGGCAGTGCCTCCAGGCACTGGAAAACCTTGGGAACCTTGTAGCCGGCCAGCCGTTCGCGGCAGTGGGCGCGCAAGGCGTCCTCGTCGACGTTGCTGTCCGGACGCGGTACGTAGCAGGCCTTGCCCACTTCGCCCCAGCGCTGGTCGGCGATGCCCACCACCGCTACCTCGGCGATGGCCGGATGTTGCTCAAGTGCTTTTTCCACCTCGGCGGGATAGACGTTTTCGCCACCGGAGATGTACATGTCCTTCCAGCGATCGACGATGTAATAGAAGCCGTCCTCGTCGCGCCGGGCGACGTCGCCGCTGTGCAGCCAGCCGTCGGCTTCGATGGCTTCGGCGGTGGCGTCGGGCCGGTTCCAGTAACCCGGCGTGATGTTGGGGCCGCGGATCAGCAGTTCGCCGGCTTCGCCGTCGGGCACGTCACGGCCGTCGCGGTCGACGATGCGGACTTCGGTAAGCAATTGCGGACGGCCCACGGAGCCGATTTTCTCAATCACTTTGTCTTCGTCGAGCAAAAACACGGTGGGCCCGGTTTCGGTCATGCCCATGCCGGTGCGCACATGAATACCCTGATCCACATAACGCTGTGCCACGGGCAGGGACAGCGGGGCGCCGCCGCAACCCCAGGAACGCACCCGGCGCAGCCGCTCGCCGCTGAATCCCGGCTGCTCCAGCAGCGCCTGGTATACCGCCGGTACGCCGAAGAAAATCGTCGCCCGCTGTTCCAGTACGTCGAGTGCCTGTCGCGGCTCGAAATTGCGCGCCACCAGCACGGCGCCGCCGACAAAAAACACGGCGCTGGAATAGAGATTGATGCCGGCGGTGTGGAACAGCGGCAGCACGTTCAGCAATACATCCTCGCCGGTGAGATTCACCGCCAGGCCGATGTTCAGGTAATTGGCCAGCATCATGCGAAACGTCTGCACCACGCCCTTGGGCCGGCCGGTGGTGCCGGAGGTGTAGAGCAGGTACCAGGGCGTGTCCGGACTCTTTTCCGGGTGCGCGCTGAGATCCGGGGCCACCTGTTGAAGATCCTGGTGATAGTGGCGTTCCGAGCCGACCGGCTGATCCAGCGCCACCAGCGTCAGGTCGCTGAAAACGTTTCCCAAGGCGCGGGCCGCGTCGGCCAGTTCGTCACCGAAGATCAAGGCCCCGGGTTGGCAGTCTTCCATCAGAACTTCCAGTTCCGGCACCGCCAGGCGCCAGTTCAGCGGCACCAGAATCAGGCCGGCCTTGGCGCAGCCGAACAGCATGGCGAAGAACTCCGCGCGGCTGTGACCGAGCCAGGCGAGCCGGTCGCCTTCCCGCAGTCCCCAATGCTCACGGGCCGCCGCCGCCAGCCGCGCGGCCCGCTCGTTGAGTCGAGCATAGTCGTAGCGTTCGCCGTCGTGCAGATCTTCCAATGCCAGCCGGTCCGGGGTTACCCGGGCGCGTTGGGCCAGCAGGTCGAACATTTCCATTGATGCCTCCGGTTTCTTGTTCCATGGGCGCGGGGCCGTCCACTGGCCGGATCCCCGCTCCCACCTTTTTTACGGGTTCAGTTCCGACCAGCTGAAGCGGGTGACGCGGTTGCTGATCAGTGAGAACACGAATACCGAGCCGTCACCCACGGCCACCTGTTCGGCGTCGAACAGCCCGCCCGGACGGCTGCCGAGCGAGCGGTCCAGCCAGTGGCCGAGATAGTTCGGGCGAATCACACCGTTGCCGTCCGGGGTGCTGTCGTCCGGGTTGGCCCAGGCTCGCGCCACCATGTTGAAACCATCGGCCACCAGCAGGCTGTCCTGCTGCGCGTCGTAGGCCAGGCCGGCGGGCAGGAACAGCCGATCCGCTTCCAGGTTTTCCGGATGGTCGTAGGTGCCGCCACCGACACCCACCTGCCCGAGCAGGCCGCCGTTGGCCGGCGACAGGGCCTGGATCCGCTGGTTGCGCCGGTCGGTGACGTAGATACGGTCGGACAGAGCCAGCACGCTGCCGATCTGATCGAAGGTGCCGGGCGCGCCCTGTTCGAAGAACGCCGGGCCGAGACTCCAGCTATCACCCAGGTCACTGCCTTTGCTGCTGTCGACGCCACCGGCGTACCAGATCCGGTTCAACGTGCTGCTGCTGCTGTCATAGTCGAACCGCCAGGCGTAGTTGGCGAAACTGGTGAGGTACAACTCATGCTGGTCGCCGCCGCCGCGTACCGAGATCGATACCGGGTAGTTGATGTTGCTGGAGGTCAGAGCGATGCGCGGCGCCGACAGGCCGCCGGTGCGATAGCTGAGATTGAACAGCTCTTCCAGGTTGCCGTCGGCGTCGTAAATACGAACGCTGGCGTCGCCGGTGTAGGGCCAGGGCAGGGTGGCATCGGCGCCGACCAGAACGGCCACCATTTCGCCGTGGTTGCTGTCGTTGAAGGTGGCGATACCGGTGACCCCGTAGCTGATATTGGTGCCGGGGAAACGGCCCAGGAAGTTGCCGCTGCCGTCGTACATATTGATGCGGGTATTGGGCGTGTCGCTGACCAGCAGGCGGTTCTTGCCGCCGAGCCATGCCATGCCGCTGGCGGAGTGCAGTTGTCCGGCGAGGGTGCGCGGGTGACCCCAGAATTCGTGGGTGGTCTCACCGCCGACGCCGGCGGAAACGGAACAGCGCAGCAGCGTGGTGCCGCTGGAATTGGTCCAGCATTTCTTGATGCGGTTATTGCCGGCGTCGCTGACCAGGTGTACGCGGGCGTTGCTGTAGTAGGCGCCCCAGGACCAGATGTTTTCCCGATGGAAATTGCCGTTGGCATCGATCACCGGCACCAGATCGTTGGGCAACTGGAACGCGGCATCTTCATTGGCGGCGGTGGTGGGGGCACGCATCTCCACCTGATGGATACCAAGATGGCCGTAGACCCAGGTGGCCTGGGCGTCGGCGCTGCCGCTGCCGCGGTACTTCACCGGGTTGGCGTCGGTGGTGGCCGCCAGGTTGGGGAAGCGCAGGATGCGACCGTTGTAGGTATCCGCCACGTACAGGTTGCCCTGCAGGTCGGTGCGCACGCCACGGGGGCGTTTCAGATGATCGGCATTGCCGTCGTCGTCACGGATGCGTCCGAGCATATCGTCCAGCGTCAATTGCCCGGTGGCGGTATCGACGCGGAAAATCTTGATGCGATTGTTGCCGTTGTCGGCCACGTAGAGATAGGTAGCGCCGTTGTCCGGTGACTGGTAGTAGGTCATGCCCTGGGGAATACGGAAGCCGTCGCGTTTTTCCGGTTCACCGGCGTAGTCGTCGTAGTGGGTGGAATCGGTGCCGTAGTTTTTATCGACGCCGCGCAGGATCGGCCCGGCGCCGACGTACTGGCCGCTGCCATCCTGCCAGCCGACGGTCTGGATCAGGCTGACCTGGTAGTTATTGTCCGGGTCGATGCTGAACGCCTTGATGCGATGGTTGAATTCATCGGAGACGTAGATGAACCCTTGCGGCGTGATCGTCATGTTGCGCGGCAGATACAGATCCTCGCCGCCACCGTGGCCGGGCTGGCCGATGGAGGTGACGTATTCGAAATTATCGGCGCTGCCGGCGACGGTGCGGAAAAAATGCACCTGCTGACGGCCCACGTCGTTGACGTAAAGACCGGCCAGACGATCGTCATCCGCTTCGCTTTTCGACAGAAAGGCGATACCCAGTGGCGCGCGGATATCCGGAACGGCACTGGCCGGGCTGTCCGTCGCCAGGGTCTGGTCGGCGTCGTCGAGGGTGCCGATGGCGGCGCCGTTGAGATTGAGCACGCGGATCTTGTAGTCGCCCATATCCGCCACGTAGACGCGGGTCTGGGCGGCGCCGAGGGCGACGGTGTCGCGATCATAGGTGACGGTGGTGGGCGTGTTGAATTGATAGCGTTGATGCGCGGGCTCGCTGCTCAACTCCGCCGAACGGTCCTCGTCGGCGAAGGTCTGGAAGGCGCTGGCCGACAGCGGCAGGGCGCTGATCAGCGCGGCCTGGCCAAGCCGGTATAGCAGGGTGTTTCTGATCATTGTGGTTCTCCTGATTGTTGTTGTTATGCCCTGATGGAGCCCGTGAACGGGCTTGCTCTTGCTGCTTGGGCGGTTGCGCCGGAAAAGAAGGGTGTTCCGGCGGTTCGCTCTCCCGTTTGATTCGCTGCGCTTCGGTGTTTCCGTATCAGCGGGCGAGGAAGGCGGCCATGCCGCTGTCCGCTTCGTCGCTGTCGATCTGTTCCAGAAAGTGCTGACGCTCGTCATCCAGGGCGGCGCGAACCCGGTGTGGATCCGGACGCGTCAATGCCAGGGTGTGACGGACGCTGGAGGGTTGCGCCCGGCACAGCCGCCGTGCCAGCGCGAGCGCCTGATCCTGCTCCTCGCCCTCGTTCACCAGGTGCTGCACCAAACCGATGCGGTGCGCTTCCTCGGCACTCACTCGCCGGTTGAGCAACTGGATGTCGAGGGCGCGGGCGCGGCCGATGCGCTCCGGCATCAGAGCGGTCCAGCCGCCGTCCGGGCTGTAGCCCACCACCGTGTACCAGGGGGCGAAGCTGGCGCGCGGTCCGGCCACGGCGATGTCGCAGCCCAGTACCAGTCCGAGGGAGCCGCCGGTCACGGTGCCGTGTACCGCCACCACGGTGGGGCAGGGCAAGGTCAGCAGGGCCAGGATGACGTCATTGAGGCGGCCTACCACTCGATGGGCGTAGTCGCGGCGTTGGGATCGCGGTGTTTGATAGAAGCCGGCCACGTCGCCACCGGTGGAAAAGGAGCGGCCGTTGGCGTCCAGTAGCAGAGCCCTGGGGGCTTCGCCATGGGCGCGGGCCAGAGCATCGGCAAGGGCATCCAGTAATTCCGGCACTAGGGCGTTATGCCGCTCCGGGCGGTTGAGGGTGAGCCGCGCCAGGCCTTCCTGGTTCTGATAAAGCACCAACTCGTTCATGCCTTCTCCTTGCCGTCCAGGGCCAGCCCATTGCGGAACAGATCGGATATGGTAGCGACGACCTCGTCGAAGGAGCGGTCCTGGTCCCACAGGGCGAAACGCAGGCCGAGGAAATTGGACATGCCCATCAGGGCCCAGACCCGGATCTCATCGTTGCCGGGCCGCACTTCGCCTTTGCGGGTGGCGTCGGCCAGCATGCGCATGTAGCCCTTGCCGAACGCCTCGTAGTATTCGCGGAAGATCGCTTCGTCGACGAATTGCGCTTCCTGCAGCACCCGATACAGCGACGGGTTGGCGCTGACGTATTCAAGAAAAGCCCGCAGCCCCAGCTCCTCCGCCTGCAACCGGTCGCGGGCGCCGATCACGCTGGCGGCCAGATGGGCCCGCACCTTGTGTCCCATGTCGCGCACCAGTTCGCGCAGGATTTCCTCCTTGCCGGAGAAGTAGCAATACAACGTGCCCTGGGCAACGCCGGCGGCACGGGTTATATCGCTGATGCCGGCGCGGTGATAGCCAAGAGTGCCAAAGGTGTCCTCGGCGGCTTTCAGAATCCGGGCACGGGTGCGGGCACCGCGGGCGGTTTTCGGGGCGCTGGGGGCGATGTCCTTGGCGGCGGAACTCATGGGCAAATCCTGTTTTGTTATTTGAAAACTGAATCAGTAGTCATAAAAATTACGACCGGAACGTCACTGTGTCAAGTTGAACCGTGCCTCGGAGGATTTCTGGATAATTGCCGTTAATGGCTGTTTTATAGGGTTTTTTGGGAGTTTTAAGGGAGGGGGAAATAGCCAGGTAGACGAAATAATCAATTTTGTCTCCATCTTGGTGCTTGAAGAAACCTGATTCAGTTGTCATATTGTCAGCCAATGCATTTCGCCCTGTTTTGGCAAGGCGAGCTGCCACGCCGTCCGGCCGCGCCGGGACGGTTCTCGACCCAATGACAACAACCGAACAACAAGCCCACTCATCGCGCTGCCGTGCAGACGATGAAGATAGAAAGGGAGAGATAACATGAAGCAGCGTCTGCTCGCCGTAACGGCGTTCACCCTGGGTAGCCTGTCGTTTTCCGCTATCGCCCAAGCCAGCGACAGTGTCCGCATCGCCCACGTCACCGGATTCTCCGGCCCGCTTTCCGCCTACGCCAAGCAGTTGAGCGACGGCATGAGCATGGGCTTCGAATACGCCACCGATGGCACCATGGAAGTAGCTGGCCGCAAGATCGAGATCATCAATAAGGACACGCAGTCGGATCCGGCCCGGGCCCGCTCCCTGGTGGAAGAAGCCTATGCCGAGGACGATGCCAGCATCGTGGTGGGGCCGGTGGCCTCCGGCGTGGCCCTGGCCACTTTGCCGATCGCGGAGGAATACGAGCGCATCATCATGCCGGAAGGCGTGGCCGATGCCATCACCGGTGAACAATGGAACCGCTATGTCTTCCGGGTGGGTCGTAATTCCTCCCAGGACGCCGTCTCCAATGCGGTGGCACTGGGTCAGCCCGGTGTTTGCGTGGCCACCATCGCCCAGGACTACGCCTTTGGCCGGGATGGCGTGGCCGCCTATAAAGAGGCCATGACCGCCACCGGCGGCAAGGTGGTTCATGAGGAATATCTGCCCACCGATGCCACCGACTTCACCGCCGCGGCTCAGCGTCTGTTCGGCGCGTTGAAGGATCGTGACGGTTGTGACAAGGGCAAGTACATCTTTGCTATCTGGGCCGGCAGCGCCAATCCGCTCAGCCGGATTCAGGATCTGCACCCGGAGCGTCACGGCATCAAGATCGCCACTGGCGGCAATATCCTGCCCGCGTTGGCCAGCTACTCCGCCTTCCCCGGCATGGAAGGGGCTGGCTTCTATTACTTCGAATCGCCGAAGAACGAGATCAATGACTGGTTCGTGAAGGAACACTTCAAGCGTTTCAACGCGGCACCGGATTTCTTCACCGCCCAGGGCTTTTCCCAGGCCATGGCGATCACCGCCGCGCTGCGCAAGACCGAAGGGTCCACCGACAGCGAGGACCTGATCGAGGCGATGGAAGGGCTCAGCTTCGACACACCCAAGGGCGAGATGACCTTCCGCGCGGAAGACCATCAGGCGATGCAGGTCATGTATCACTTCCGCATCGAGTCGCAGGAGCGCGACGACTGGTTCGCGGATCGTACGGTCACCGCCGGCGTGCCGGTACTGGTGCGGGAAATTCCCATGGACGAAATGAAGATTCCGCTGCGCAATCAGCGCTGATCACCGCGGGGTGGCGTGCTTTCGCGCGCCGCCCGGGTCGTTCGCGGAGCTTTGGCTCCACGGTTTGAGTTTGCGTACGGGGAAGTTGTCATGGCGTCACCAACCGCCGTTCTCGAAACCCGCGACCTGACCATCCAGTTTGGTGGTCATGTGGCGGTGAATCGGGTGTCCTGCGCCTTTCAGGCGGGCACTCTGACCGCCATCGTTGGTCCCAACGGGGCGGGCAAAACCACGTGGTTCAATCTCATTTCAGGGCAACTGCGGGCCAGCGCCGGCAGTGTTCATCTGTTCAATGAGAACATCACCGATCTGGGCGTGGCCGCCCGGGCGGACAAAGGGCTGGGGCGGGCGTTCCAGCTCACCAATCTGTTTCCCGACCTTAGCGCTCTGGAAAACGTGCGCCTGGCGGTGGCGTCGCGTCACCGTATCGGCCATGTGTTCTGGCAGATGGTGTCGAAGCGCCGGGACATCACCGACCATGCCGCCGAATACCTGCGTCAGGTCAACATGCTGCACCGCGCCGATGACGTGGTGGCAAACCTGTCCCACGGTGACCAGCGCAAGCTGGAGGTGGCTCTGATGCTGGCGCTGGAACCCACCGTGTTCATGTTCGATGAGCCCACCGCCGGTATGAGCGTTGACGAAGTGCCGGTGATCCTGGATCTGATCGCCCAGATCAAACAGCGCGAAGACAAAGTGGTGTTGCTGGTGGAACACAAAATGGATGTGGTGCGCTCCCTGGCGGATCGCATCGTGGTATTGCACAACGGCGAACTGGTGGCCGATGGCGAGCCCGCCGAGGTGATCGCCTCGCCGATCGTGCAGGAAGCCTATCTGGGCGTGGCGGCGGAAACGGAGGAGGGCGCATGAGCGAGCCGACTCTGTCTCTGCGGGATGTCCACGCGGACATCGACCAATACCACATTCTGCATGGCGTTGATCTGGACGTGCCGGCGGGGGAACTGACCGTGCTGTTGGGGCGTAATGGCGCCGGCAAGAGCACCACGCTACGCACCATCATGGGCCTGACCACCCTGACCAAAGGGCAGGTGCGGTTCCAGGGGCGCGACATTGGCGGTACGGCGACGCCGGCCATCGCCCGTGGCGGCATTGCTTTCGTACCGGAAAACATGGGCATCTTCGGTCAGCTCACGGTGCGGGAAAACATGGTTCTGGCGGCGGTCAGCGGTGTCATGGACGAGCAGCGCCTGGACTGGATTTTCGAAGTGTTCCCGCCGTTGAAAAAATTCTGGAACCGCGCCGCCGGTAATCTTTCCGGCGGACAAAAACAGATGCTGGCGATTGCCCGGGCGGTAATCGAACCGCGTGAGTTGTTGCTGGTGGACGAGCCCACCAAGGGGCTGGCGCCGGCCATCATCAATGATCTCGCCGATGCCTTCGAGCAACTCAAACAACAACAGGTGTCGATCCTGCTGGTGGAACAGAACTTCAACTTTTCCCGGCGTCTTGGCCAGTCCGTGGCGGTGATGAGCGACGGACACATCGTACACCGGGGCACCATGGCGGAACTCGCCGAGGACGAGGATCTGCAGCACGAGTTGCTGGGTCTGGGCCTCGGCGCGCACCAATAAGGAGAACAGAGCATGTCCGCTCCTCAAGATACTTTTGACGCCGACACCAGCAACAGGTCGTGGTGGGAGAGACTGCGCGCGTTCCAGCAGGACAAGCCGCACCTGTTCCTGCTGTTGATCATGGTGATGGTCCCGCTGTTCCTGATGAACCCTTCCACCTGGGCCGTGCTCACTCTGAGTGGTCTGGCGATGGGGGCGATGCTGTTTTTGATGGCATCCGGCATGACCTTGACCTTCGGCCTGATGAACGTACTGAATCTGGCCCACGGTTCCTTTATTTCCCTTGGCGCCTTCGCCGGCGCCACCGTGCTCACCATGTGGCTGAACGATTACACCAGCGGTTCACTGTGGGTCAATCTGGTGGCGGTGGTTCCGGCGCTGCTGTTCGCGCTGGTGGTGGCGGGGTTGCTCGGTGTGTTGTTCGAGCGGCTGGTGATCCGTCCGGTTTACGGTGATCACCTCAAGCAGATTCTGGTCACCGTGGGCGGCTCCATCATCGTCATGGAGCTGCTGCAGGTGATCTGGGGCTCCAACGAAATTCCGGTGCCGCGGCCGGAGGCGCTGCGCGGCGCGCTGCTGATCAGCGATGCGATTCCCGTTATTGGCGGCATCGCCCTGGAAAAATACCGTCTGCTGGCGGTGGTGCTGGGGTTGGCGGTGTACGCGCTGATGTTGTGGGTGATCGACCGTACCCGCCTGGGCATTCTGATCCGCGCCGGGGTGGAAAACCGCGAGATGGTGGAGGTGCACGGCTACCGCATCCGTTTGCTGTTCCTGGCGGTGTTCGTGGCCGGCTCCGCCCTGGCCGGCATCGGTGGCGCCATGTGGGCCATGTACCGGGAAATCATCACCGCGCACATGGGTGAGGAACTGATGATTTCAGTGATCGTGGTGATCATTCTTGGGGGGCTCGGTTCGGTGCGGGGCTGTTTTTATGGCGCCATGCTGGTGGGCCTGATCAATCTCTACGTGGGCTTTCTGGAGCCGCGCCTGGCGGCGGTGGCCACCGTTGGTCTTATGGTGGCGGTGTTGATGTGGCGGCCCCAGGGCCTGATTCCGGTCATCAAGGTGTGAGGAGAGAAACATGCTGAAGACCTTGCTTTCCGGAGATTATCCGCGCAGCCGTCCACTTGCCGTGGTGCTGGTTTTGATGTTCCTGTGTCTGGCACTGGGGCCGTTCCTGTTCCCTGGTACCCGGGCGTTTTCCACGCTGGGCATGATTTGTGTGTTTGTGATCGTGGTGGCCTCCTACGATTTGATGCTGGGGTATACCCACATCGTGTCCTTCGCTCATACCATGTTTTTCGGCATCGGCGCCTATGGCGTGGCAATGACCATGGAGGCCATGGGCAAAGGCTTTGCTCCGATCTTTATCGGTCTGGGCGCGTCCCTGCTGGTCAGCTTGTTGTTGGCGTTGTTACTGGGGCTGTTGTCGTTGCGGGTGAAGGCGATCTTCTTCGCGCTGGTGACACTGGCGGTGGCGTTCGCGTTTCTCAGTCTGGTGACCCAGCTGTATCACCTCACCGGTGGTGAGGATGGGTTGCGTGTACGGGTACCGCGTGAACTGGGCCCGGCGTTCAAACCTTTTGATGGCGAACTGCGCGGTTTCAGTATCACCACTTTCCTGGGCGGATTGTTTACCGATCCGGGTAATCTGGGTGAGGTGTGGCGGGAATCCGTGTTCAAGGCGCGTATCACGGGCCGGGATCTGATGTATTACATCACTTTCTTCGTCACCGTCGGCGTGTTCCTGTTTCTGCTGCGTTTGGTGAATTCGCCATTCGGGCGGGTACTGCAAGCGATTCGGGAGAATGAATTCCGTGCCCAGGCGCTCGGTTACCGGACCGTGTTCTACCGTACCGCGGTGGTGATCATCTCCGCTCTGCTGGCGACGTTGGCCGGCGTGCTGTTCGCGCTGATCAACCGTTATGTGAATCCGGAGAACACGCTTAATTTCGAGCTGATGGTGTTCATTCTGCTGATGTGCGTGATCGGTGGCATGGGCACGCTTTATGGCTCGGTGGTGGGCGCGGTATTGTTCCTGTTGGCGCAGAATTATCTGCAGGATGTGCTCAAGTGGCTCGGTAGCGGTCTGGAACCGGGCACGCTGCTGGCGGAGCTGGTGGGGCCGGAGCGCTGGTTGCTGTGGTTCGGCCTGCTGTTCGTGCTCAGTGTGTATTTCTTCCCCGCTGGCATCGTCGGTCAGTTGCGGTTGTGGGCACGGCGGTCCTCATCCCGGAAACAGGGAAACGGCGACGACGCCACGTCGGCCGGCGAGCAGGAAAGCGGTAACAAGGGCGAGGACGGCCCGGTGGTGTCATGAACCGGGATGCAGTAGCACAGGAGAGTAGTGGAATGGGAGAGCAAGCGGGACGTCTGCACGGCAAAGTGGCGCTGATCACCGGTGCCGCTCGTGGTATTGGTCGGGGTATCGCCGAGCGCTATGCCCGGGAGGGCGCCCGGGTGGCGGTGGCCGACCTGGATGGTGACAGCGCCGGGGAAACCGCGGCGGCGATTCGGGCCGCCGGCGGCGAGGCCATGGCGGTGACCATGGACGTCACCGACGAAGCGGCGGTCAGCGAAGGCGTCCGCGCCGTGGTGGCCGCCTGGGGCGGTCTGGACGTGGCGTTCGCCAACGCCGGTATCCAGCACATCGACCCGCTGGATCAATTGTCCTTCGCCAATTGGCGCAAGGTCATGGCGGTGCATCTGGATGGCGCGTTTCTGCTCACCCGGGAGGCGCTGCGAGCCATGTACGCCAGCGGTGGCGGTACCATGTTGTACATGGGATCGGTGCATTCCCTGGAGGCCTCACCGCTGAAAGCACCTTATGTCGCCGCCAAGCACGCCTTGCTGGGCCTGTGCCGCTCGGTGGCGAAGGAGGGCGCTGCCCACGGTGTGCGCAGCAACATCATCTGTCCCGGCTTCGTCCGCACCCCGCTGGTGGGCAAGCAAATCCCGGAACAGGCCAAGGAACTCGGCATCTCCGAGGAGGAAGTGATCCGCGACGTCATGCTCAAGAACACCGTGGACGGCGAATTCACCACCGTCGACGACGTCGCCGAACTGGCCCTGCACCTGGCATCCTTTCCCTCCGCCGCGCTTACCGGGCAATCAGTGGTGGTCAGCCATGGGTGGCATATGGGATGAGAGAAGCAGGGAATAGTGAATAGGGAACAGTGAATAGCTGCGCGGGATGCGCCGGTTGGAAGCTAAAAACAAAGAGGCCGCGCCCAGATGATGGATGCGGCCTCTTTACTTTCATATTCCTGGAAATAGGGCTCACGTTTAAACGCGGGCTATACGCTTTCGGTGCCTGCCCGCTTTTCTCGCGAGCTATTCATTGTTCCCTATTCACTATTCACTGCTTTGACGGGAGCCCGGTTCCATCCATGGAACCTGGAGATCGATCAGGCCTTCAAGGGGTCACGGAAGGGTATCTGAAGGGGGCTCGCCGAACCGCAAAGATACTGTACAAAAGAACAGTGTGTCAAGGTTCGGCGGTGGCGATCAGTCGTCCTCGCCTTCCGGCAGGGTGATGTTCAGTTCCAGAACCTCACAGCCGGACTCCCGGTCCACTTGCACATTGACCGCCTCCGGGTCCACCGGGACGTATTTGCGTACCACCGCCAGCAGTTCTTCCTGCAACTGTGGCAGATAGTCGGGGCCGCCGCGTCCGCTGCGTTCGCGGGCGACGATGATTTGCAGCCGCTCCTTGGCGGTGGAGGCGGTATTCTGCTTCTTAGGCAGCAAGTAACTGAAGATGCCCATGATTTAGCCTCCGAACAGTCGTCCAAACAATCCTTTCTTGGCGGCGGTGAGGAAGCGGTGGGGGCGTTCCTCGCCGATGAACCGCGCCACGGCGTCGGCGTAAGCCAGGCCGGCATCGGATTCCAGATCCAGGATCACCGGCGCGCCGGAGTTACTGGCATTGAGCACGGCTTGTGATTCGGGAATCACGCCGAGCAGGTCCACGGCCAGGATTTCCTGCACATCGCCCACCGACAGCATCTCGCCGCGCTCCACCCGCTCCGGGGAGTAGCGGGTCAGCAGCAGCCGGGCGGGAATATCACCTTCGCCCTGTTCGGCCATGCGGGTCTTACTGGAGAGGATGCCCAGGATGCGGTCGGAGTCACGGACACTGGACACTTCCGGGTTGGTCACCACGATCGCTTCGTCGGCGAAGTAGGCGGCCATCAGCGCGCCTTTCTCGATTCCCGCCGGGCTGTCGCAGATCACGTATTCCATCTCCATGTCGCGCAGGCCGTTGAGGACCTTCTCCACCCCTTCCTGGGTCAGGGCGTCCTTGTCGCGAGTCTGGGAGGCGGGCAGGATGAACAGGTTCTCCACCCGTTTGTCCTTGATCAGGCCCTGCTTGAGGTTGGCGTCACCGTTGATCACGTTGACCAGGTCGTAGACCACGCGGCGCTCGCAACCCATGATCAGGTCCAGATTCCGCAGACCCACATCAAAATCGATTACCGTGGTTTTATGGCCACGCATGGCGAGACCGGTTGCCAGGGCGGCGCTGGTGGTGGTCTTGCCCACTCCTCCCTTGCCGGATGTCACGACCACGATTTTTGTCACGATCTCTTCTCCTCGAAGTCCTTGCAGACGTAGGTGCGAGCCGTTGCCGGTACCGGCAACGACGGGTTCTCAGCTTTTGCCCATCAGATCGGCGAAGCACATGGCGTCGCCGTCCAGGCTCATTTGCACGGGTTTGCGTCGATAGGCGTCCGGCAGATCCTCGGCGACCCGGTAATGACCGGCGATGGACACCAGTTCCGCGTCCAGATCCTGACAGAAGATCCGTGCCGCCTCATTGCCTCGCACGCCGGCCAGAGCCCGTCCGCGCAGCGTGTTGTAGATATGAATATTGCCTTCGGCCAGCAATTCGGCGCCGGTGCTCACCGGCGCCAGCACGATCAGATCGCCACGGGCATAGACCTGCTGGCCGGAGCGCACCGGTTGCTCCACCACCAGAGTGTCCTCGGCGGCGGCCGGGGCGGCCTTGCTGTTGCCGGAGCGTGCCGGCGGCTCACCGCGGGCCACATCGCGGCCATTGGCCAGGTTGATGCTGCCCAGGCCAAGCATGGCGGCCACCTGGTCGTCCAGCTCCGGGTGGCGGGCCAGGGCGACCAGATTGACGCCCAGCCCGCGCAAGGTGTCCACGGCGGTCAGCAGCTCCACCTGGGAGGCGTCTTCCGGATGGGCCACGTCCACCACCACCGGCGCGTCCAGCAGCCACTGGGCGGCGTCTTCCAGGCGTTGGGAGATTTGTTGATGCAGACTGCGGGAGTCCAGATCCTTGAGATAGAGGACCGTCGCCATCAGCATGCGGCCCTTGAATTCGAAACTTGCCTTTTCCTCGATGGAAACTGTCATTGACTGGGTCTTTTTACCTGCTTATTGGGTCGAAGGCGGCCGCCGGAGCGGTCCCGGCCCCGGGGGAGCCCGCCGATGAGCGGGCCTTTGGAGGGCACTCGACATATCCGGCAAAGCGTAGACGAAACCGACAAGCGGCGAAAGACGCGCGACCCACGGTCATTGTTAAATTTGCCAATGTTGGGACCCGTCGATCAAAAAATCGCCGGGAGCGATTTTTGACGTCGCGCCAGCGACGGCCCGAAGGGCGGTGGCCAAGGACGGCAAACCGCAAAAAATCGCCTGGAGCGATTTTTGACGTCGCGTCAGCGACGGCCTGGAGGGTGACCGCCATGGACGGTGGTCACAAAAAATCGCCTGGAGCGATTTTTGACGTCGCGCCAGCGACGGCCCGAAGGGCGGCCTTGTACCCTGGTCCGTGGCTGATTGAGTACCGCGGCAGCGAATGACTGGTGGACGGATTATCCCCTGATTTGCCATATTTGGTGATGACGACTGAGCGGGTGTTGGTTTTCAAGAGGAGATTGGAATGACTGAAATCAATATAGGAATAGGGCCTGAAGACAGAGAGAAAATCGCCGAAGGGCTGAAACGTCTTCTGGCGGATTCTTATACCCTGTATTTACAAACGCACAACTTTCACTGGAATGTAACCGGCCCCCAGTTCAGAGAACTGCATCTCATGTTTGAAGAGCATTACACTGAATTGGCGGTGGCCGTGGATGACATAGCGGAGCGTATCCGCACTTTGGGGGTGGCGGCTCCGGGCACCTATAAGGAGTTTTCGCGCTTGAGCTCCATTAAGGAAGTGGAGGGCGTGCCCGGTTCGGAAGAAATGGTGGATTTGCTGACGAAAGGCCATGAGCAGGTGGTGAGGACCTCGAGAGAGGTGTTGACGTTGGCGCAATCAGCGGATGACGAATCAACCGCGGCGCTGGTCTCGGATCGTATGCGGATCCACGAAAAAACCGCGTGGATGCTGCGTGCCACCCGAAAGTGAGTCCGAAAGTGAGTCAGAGTATCTTGCTCTCTGCCTGATAAGCGTCGAAGCAGACGGGCAGGCACGGGGCAAGACCCGCCCCTTCTCACGCACGGAGGAGAGTTGGCGGTCAGCGTGCCAGGACGCGGGAGAAGCACGGTCCTGGCACGCTGACCGCCAACTCTCCACGAGCTCCACGGGCTCTCGCTCCGAATCTGGCCGGGCTATGATTGCCCGAGGACAATAAGCTCAAGACAGGAATTCAACAGCACCTGCCTTAAAGGTCACTGCCTGGGTTGTCTTCGAATCATGAATACGTATCAAGGAAGCTGTCATTGCCAGTCAGTGGTATTCGAGGTCAGGTGCAGCCTGGACATGGCCTATATGTGTGACTGCTCCATCTGCTCAAGGAAAGGGGCGGGAATGGTCTACGCGGAACAAGCCGATTTTAAGCTGTTAAGGGGAGAGCACAGTCTGGGGTGCTATCAGTTCAACACTAAAGTGGCCGAGCATTATTTCTGCAGGACCTGTGGGATCTATACGCACCATAAGCCCCGCACTTTACCCGGTAAGTACGGTATAAACACAGGGTGTTTACAGGGCATCGATCCATTCAGTCAGGAGGTCACGAAGGTGAATGGCGCTTCCAGGTAGTCGTTACCGGCGGTCTGGCCATACAGGATTTATTGTTTTTGTGTCTGATTGGCGAAATGCTGCCGGACGCCGGTCTCCCGGCGTCCGGGCCGCGACTCACACCGGCCGTTCGGTGTGCATTTTCACCTCTTTGAGTTCGAAGTCGAAAGCGTCGGTGAGCAGGCAGTCGTAGCGCAAGGCGTCGTATTCGAGCAACTCGTTCACTTTGTCGCCGGCGATCACACCCTTGGCCACGGCCACATGCAGCCGTTCCTCCAGGGTTTCCCCATCCAGTTCGCCCTTGCCGTCGGCCTTGAGGAAGGCCAGGTAGGCGGGTTCCACTTCCAGCAGTTTGCGATAGGTGTTTTCCACCCGGCCGATGGCGTCCTCCGGGTCCTCGCAGCGGTAGGTGAAGCTGGCCAGGGATTCCCGCACGCTGGTGGGCTCCATGATCTGATCGCCCACGGTGCGGATCAGATCGTCACCGGGACGCTGGGCGCCGGCCGGGCGGCCGAGCGGGAAGAACCAGCCTTTCAGCAGGCAGCCGACGCCGAACACGCCCAGATTGCGGTAGAACGCTTCCAGGGCCTCGTGGGCCTGGCTCAGGGCGTGGTGCAGGGCGTAGGTGGCATGGGCGTCGTTGGCTTCGTCCCGGGGCAGGGTGCCGTGGTACTTGAGCACGGCACAGGCGATCAGCAACTGGCTGTGGGCGTCGCCAAGCCGGGCACTGAGCAACTCACGCCGCTTGAGGTCACCGCCGAGCAGCGCGAACGCGGCATCGGAGGTGCTCGCCAGCACCGCGCTGTAACGGCTGATCAGACGGTACCAGGGCGTGCTGAAGCTGTCCGCGTTGGCGGGGATATCCGCCAGACGGCTGCCGGTCAGCGCATGGACCAGGCCCCGGCACATATTGCCGATGGTGTGGCCGGCGTGCTTGAGGAACAGCGTCTCGAAGGTCTCCAGGCCGCGCTCTTTGTCTTCGTCCTGCAGGGCGTTGAGCTCGTCGTAGAGGAACGGATGGCAACGCAACGCGCCCTGGCCGAAGATCATCAGCGAGCGGGTGAGGATGTTGGCGCCTTCCACGGTGATGGCGATGGGGATGGCCTGATAAGGCAGCGCCATGAAGTTGCGCGGCCCGGCCTGCACCGCGCGGCCGCTGGCGATGTCCATGCCTCGGTTAATCAGGCGGCGCATCATTTCGGTGGAATGGTACTTGGCCATGGCGGTGACCACCGAGATGGTGCCTTCCTCCAAGCCCCGGGTGACCAGATGGCGGTAGGCCTCCAGGGTGTAGGCGAGGCCGGCCACTTCGGCGGAGGCTTCCTGTACCCCCTCGAACTGCCCCACGGCGGTGTTGAACTGGCGGCGGATGCGGCCGAAGGCGCCGGCGGTCTGGTAGCCCATCTCAGCGCTGGCGGTGGCCAGGGCCGGCAGGGAGACGCCGCGCCCGGCGCCCAGACATTCGATCAGCATGCGCCAGCCTTTGCCGGCCATGTCCGGGCCGCCGATAATGGCGTCCAGGGGCACGAATACGTCGGTGCCGTTGATCGGCCCGTTCATGAACGGAGAGCCGCCGGGGTTGTGGCGCCGGCCGATTTCCACGCCGGGGGTGTCGGCGGGGAGCAGGGCGCAGGTGATGCCGAGTTCCTCTTCGTCGCCGAGCAGATGATCCGGGTCATACAGCTTGAAGGCGAGCCCCACCACGGTGGCGATGGGTGCCAGGGTGATCCAGCGCTTGGCGAAACTCAGGCGCATGCCCAGCACTTCCTCGCCATCCACTTCCTGGGTGCAAACCACACCGCGATCCGGCAGGTTGCTGGCGTCGGAGCCCACTTCCGGGCCGGTCAGGCCGAAGCAGGGGATTTCCTTGCCGGCGGCCAGATCCGGCAGCCAGCGTTGTTTCTGTTCGTCGGTGCCGTATTTGGCCAGCAGTTCGCCCGGGCCGAGGGAATTGGGCACCATGGCGGTGACGGCGGCGGTCAGTGAACGGGTGGCGATCTTGCTCATCACCCTGCTCTGGGCGTAGGGGCTGAAATCCTTGCCGCCATACTCCTTGGGGATGATCAGGCTGAAGAAGCCTTTGTCCTTGAGGAATTGCCAGACTTCCTCGGGCAGGTCGCGCAGCTCATGATAAATTCGCCATTCATTGAGCATGCCGCAGAGCTGTTCCACCTCGTTGTCGATGAAGGACTGCTCCTCCTCGCTGAGGGTGGTGAAGCGGGTCTTGGAAAAATCATCCCAATCCGGCTTGCCGCTGAACAGCTCGGCCTCGAACCAGGTGGCGCCGGCTTCGATGGCTTCGCGCTCGGTGTCGCCGATCGGCGGCATCACCTTGCCAAGGCTGTTGAACACCGGCTGTACGATCAGCTTGCGGCGCAGTCCCGGGTGGTTGAGCACCACCAGGGCCGCCGCCACCAGAATCAGTAGCAGAGGATTCAACAACCAGCCGGCGAACAGCACGCCAGACAGCAGATACGCCACCACGAAAGTGATGGAGCCGACGGTCAGCGACAGTTGTAAATAGAAAACGGTGATCAGAGTGGCGGCCAGAATCAGCAAGGCCAGCAGACTCAACATGGTCATCTCCTTTGCCAACGTGAATGGCACCGGTGGCATCCGGTGTTGTCCCGTCCGTGTGCGCTCCCCCGCGACGACACTTGGGGACGACTTGAGTCTACCTTTATACCTGTGTTTACGGGGGCTTTTAACCGTATTTGACGAGATGGCGCCGGACGCTAGACGACGGACGCTAAAGTCAAAACCCGGAGCTGCGGGCGTTGCGGAAATAAAAAAGCGCTTTGGTGCTTGCCAGGGGGTTGGGTCTGGTTTTGCATTACCGGCGTCCGGCGTCCGGCGTCCGGCGTCCCCGGATGTCGTTGGCGCGCGGAATTACGTACAATTGCCGCTCTCCCCGGTCCCGACACCCCCGACAGGAGCATTGCGGTGCAAGACAACGCCTCGATCATCGACGTTAACGAACAAAATATTCAGCAGGTGCTGGAAGCCAGTCGGCAGACGCCGGTTTTGGTGGATTTCTGGGCGCCCTGGTGCCAGCCCTGCCTGCAAATGGCACCGACCCTGGAAAAACTGGCCGCAGAGTATCAGGGTAAGCTGATCCTGGCCAAGGTCAATGCCGATGAGCAGCAGAACATCGCCGCGCAGTTCGGCGTACGCAGCCTGCCGTCCCTGAAACTGGTGTATCAGGGGCAACTGGTGGCCGAGTTGGAGGGGGCCCAGAGCGAAGGGGCGCTGCGCCAATGGCTGGCGCCGGTACTGGATCCGGAAGCCGCCGAGAAAGAGCAGGAAGAAGGGTTTCTTGAGCAGATACGCATGGCCATCGATGCCGGCCACGGCGATCAGGCGGAGCAGGCCCTGCGGCAGACACTGCAGCAACAGCCGGACAAACACGCCTTCCGTGCCCTGCTGGTGGAATTCCTGCTCGGCGAAGGCCGTCAGGACGAGGCGCAGTCGGTGTTGGCGGAAATCGCCGAGGACGTGGAGGAACTGCGCCCGTTCCGTGCCCGGTTCGCCCTGCTGGACAAGCTGCCGGCCGGCAACGAGAGCCTGAAGACGCTGGCCGAACGCATCCAGGCCGACGGCAAGCCGGAGGATCTGCATGCCTATGGGCTGCGCGCTGCCGCCGCCGGCCAGTTCCGTGAAGGGCTGGAAGCCTTGCTGACCTTGTTGCGGGATCATCGTGACTATGAGGAGGGAGTCGCCCGGGCAGCTTTGCTGCAGGTGTTCGACTGCCTGCCCAAGGGCGATCCGCTGGCCAGCGAATACCGTCGCAAGATGTTCACCTATCTGTATTGAGGGGAGGGCTCGCAGGCAGCGCCCGAATCGAGGTCCGTGACCACGGCTGCCCCACCGTGAAGCCGCTGTGGGAAGCGGCCTTGGCCGTGAATGGTCAATCCTCCCGGGCAAAACCGTTCGCTTGCCAGCAAGCTTCCCACAGCGGCGTCGTAGTGCCATCCGTGGGAAGCGGCCTTGGCCGTGAATGGTCAATCCTCCCGGGCAAAACCGTTCGCTTGCCAGCAAGCTTCCCACAGCGGCGCCGTAGAGCCATCCGTGGGAAGCGGCCTTGGCCGCGAATGCCCGCCCGTTGCACTGGTGCCGGGCAGGCAAGGGGGAAGACATCCATCCCGCCCCCATTCCGCACTGATTGATAACACCGAAAGTGCACAATATCGGTGCTAGCCGCTTTGCCTGGGCACCGATATTGTGCGAAACAATGGTGCTCATGCCCTGTAATGCCCGAATTTCGGGCGGTGTCTGCCTGGCTCGATTCTTGTATGCCCTTGTCCGGTGCAATTGGGGCGGGCTGCTTCCCGCTGGTGCAACCGGCCGCCCGGGCGGCCTTCGAGGACCAGGAATTCGATCTATGGGCATATCTCTGATTTCTTCGCGGCGGTGGCTGGGATGGATGGCGGTTTTGCTGCTGCCAGGCGTGGCTTCCGCCGACACCCTGAACCAGGCCGACACCGCCTGGATTCTGACCGCCACCGCACTGGTGTTGTTCATGACCCTGCCGGGGCTGAGCCTGTTCTATGGCGGTCTGGTGCGGGGCCGGAACGTGCTTTCGGTGCTGATGCAGTGTTTCGCCATCGCCTGTCTGGTGTCGCTGATCTGGCTGGTGGCCGGCTATTCCCTGGCGTTCACCGATGGCGGTGCCGCCAACGCCTGGATCGGTGGTCTGGATCTGGCTTTCTTCGCTGGCATGACCCGTGAGAGCCTGTCCGGATCGCTGCCGCTGAGTCTGCACGCGCTGTTTCAGATGACCTTCGCCATCATCACCCCGGCGCTGATCGTCGGTGCTTTCGCCGAGCGCATGCGCTTTGGCGCCATGCTGACGTTCAGCGGCCTCTGGGTGCTGTTGGTATATGTGCCGGTGTGCCACTGGGTGTGGGGCGGCGGCTGGCTGGCCGAATTGGGATTGTACGACTTCGCTGGCGGCACCGTGGTGCATATCACCGCCGGGGTGGCGGCGCTGGTGGCGGCGCTGGAACTGGGACGCCGTAAAGGCTGGCCCGGGCAGGCGATGATGCCGCATAACATGACCATGACGGTGACCGGCGCCGGCATGCTGTGGGTGGGCTGGTTCGGTTTCAACGGCGGTTCCGACGCCGCCATGGCCATGCTGGTGACCCATATTTCCGCCGCCGCCGGTTCACTGGCCTGGGTGACCATGGAATATCTCAAGTTTGGCAAACCTTCGGCGTTGGGGATCGCCACCGGCATGGTGGCCGGCCTCGGTACCATTACGCCGGCTTCCGGCTTCGTCGGCCCGGGCGCGGCGTTGGTGATCGGTCTGTGCGCCGGTGTGCTGTGTTTCTACATGGTGCTGGTGGTGAAACAGAAATGGCGCATCGATGATTCCCTGGACGTCTTCCCGGTGCACGGCGTCGGCGGCATCCTCGGCACGCTCCTGGCCGGGGTCTTCGCATCCACCGAACTGGGTGTGTTCTCCGGTTTCGGCTTCGCCAAGCCGGACTACGGCATGCTGCAGCAGGTGGGCGTACAGGCTCTGGGCGTGGTGGTGACCTTTGTCTACACCGCCGTGGTGACCTGGGGTGTTCTAAAGCTGGTGGGACTGTTCTCGCCGCTACGGGTGACGCCGGATGAAGAGACCCAGGGGCTGGATCTGGCGCTGCACGAGGAACGTGGCTATGACCTGTAAGGCGCTGGACGTTTGAGGCAAAGGGCCGGACGCCAGACGCTGGACGCCTGACGCTTTAGAACATCGGATCTTGGAACGTTGCGGATATAAATAGGCGTTTTAATCCTTGCCAGGGTGTTGGGTCTGGTTTTGCATTATCGGCGTCCGGCGTCCGGCGTCCGGCGTAACGACAATGCCATGCCGGGACCGTTATGCTCGAAGTATCGCAACGGGAGACCCCGGCATGGAAATCGATCCCTACGGCTGGCCCGCCGCCGGCACCCTGGACGTGCGCAAGCTTTCCACTCTCGCCAGTGAACCGCCTCCACCACTGGAGGAGAGCAAGGAACGATTGCACGAGCACCAGCGGCGGCTGTATGCCTGCCAGCGCTATGGGGTGTTACTGGTGGTGCAGGGGCTGGACGCGGCCGGCAAGGACAGCCTGATCCGTACTTTGGCGCGGGCCATGGACCCGGCGGCGTTTCGCGCCTATTCCTTCGGCCGGCCGCTGGGGAATGAACTCAACCATGACTTTCTCTGGCGGGTATGGCCGCGTTTGCCAGCGCGGGGGCAGGTGGTGGCGTTCAATCGCAGCCACTATGAAGCGGTTCTGGCCGAGCGGCTCTGGCCGGTGGTGGAGGTCCCGGAAGAACCGGACTGGCCGGGGCGTTATCAGGCCATCAACGATTTTGAGCATCATCTGTACCGCGAAGGCACCCGCATCATCAAGGTGTGGCTGAACACCTCGGCGGAAGAGCAGCGCAAGCGTCTGCTCAAGCGCCTCAATAAACCACGCAAGCGTTGGAAATTCGAGCCGGCGGACATTGACAACTGGTTGTCCCGCGACCTGTATCTGGAGCGGGTCAACGAAACGCTGATCGCCACTCATACGGGGCATGCTCCGTGGCATCTGATTCCCAATGATGACAAGGACGACGCCCGTGCCCGGGTGGCGTATTTATTGTCGGAGACCCTGGCGTATCTGGCACCGGATTACCCGCGCGAGAACATTGAATGCATCGACCGGTATCGGGCGTTGCTGGCCGGGCCGGAGGATTGACCTTTTTGGCCTTCATGGACCCGCGTACGGCTATTGCCACCCCCCGAGCCTTTCTATAAGGTACGGGAAAGTTTCGAACGCCCGTTTGAAAAGGAAAGGCGCGTCTCGAAGCCCTATCCCCAGAGCGAGGAGCACATAATGAGCGTTGAATTCCTGTCAGACGAATGGTTCGCGAAAGTGAAGGAAATCCGGGATGCGGCCGGTGACGTGTCCGCGCCGGCGGCCTTGGCCGATCTGGTCATCAACATCACGGTCAGCGGCGACGGCGGCGAAAAAGCCTTGTCACTGGTGGGCGGCATGCTCGAGGAAGGGCATCGGGACGAAGCGCCTACTACCCTGATTCTGCCGGCCGATCTGGCCAAGCGCATCTTCATCGAAGGCGACCAGTCCGCCGGCATGCAGGGCTTCATGAGCGGTCAGATCCGTATCGAAGGTGATATGAGCAAGCTGATGGCGCTGCAGTCCGCCCAGCCCACCGACGATCAGAAGCAACTGATGAAGCAGATTCAGGACATCACCGCCTGACACCGCCTTCTCAGCAAAACGCCCGGTGCCTTCGTGGCCCGGGCGTTTTTTTGTTGACGCCGGACGCCGGACG
>NZ_AQPF01000019.1:0-66203 GCF_009846745.1 Alcanivorax xiamenensis
CGGGTTTTGACTTTAGCGTCTGGCGTCCGGCTCATTTACTGAACCGTCACGCTCTCGCTGCCTTCTTTCTGCTGTTCACGCTGCTGCTGGTACAGAGCATCGAAATTCAGCGGCTGCAATACCATTTGCGGGAAAGACGCCTTGGATACCAGATCCGACACCACTTCGCGCACGTACGGGAACAGCAGGTTGGGGCAATAAGCGCCGAGCAACTGGTTGCGTTCCTCACCTTCGATACCGACCAGAGTGAAGATGCCGGACTGTTTTACTTCCACCAGGTAAAACGTCTTTTCTTCCGCCTCGTCCTTGGCGGTCACGGTTACCGTCACTTCCACTTCATACTCATTGGAGTCACCGAGCCGGCGGGCGTTGTTATTCAGTTGAACATTGACCTTCGGCTTCCACTCCTGCAGGAAAATCTCCGGCGCGCCCGGGCACTCGAAGGAAGCATCCTTCAGGTACACACGCTGCAGTTGAAATACTTTTTCCTGTTGATCCGCCATCATTATCTCCATGGTTTGCAGGGCCACCCCCGGCGACCCGTGTTATTCGGCATGCCCGGCATCGCCTGGCCAACCCTTACCCTTCTAGCGACTATTGGTTAAGCAATGCGTCCAACTCGCCCGCCCGTTCCAGGGCGAAAAGCTCATCGCAGCCTCCGACGTGACGCGTCCCGATCCAGATTTGCGGCACGGTACGCCGGCCGCTGCGTTCCATCATCTCCTGGCGCCCTCCGGCGACATGGTCCACGTCGATTTCATGAAGCCGCGCCGCCTTCGACACCAGTAAACTTTTGGCCCGCCGGCAGAAAGGACACCAGGAAGTGGTGTACATTGTCACCTCGGTCATAGTGTCACCCCGGCCATCAGGCTTTCACCACCGGCAGGTTATCATTGCGCCAGGCGTTGATGCCGCCCTGAATACGGTAGAGGTTGGGAATCCCCTTGCCGCGCAGTTGACGCCCCAGGTGTGACGACTGATTGCCCATTTTGCAGGCCAGAATCACCGGCCGGTCCTTGTAGGCCTGCAGCTGCGAGAGCTGGTCCATGACCTGACCGGCGGGGATATTGACACTACCAGCGATGTGGCCGGCGCGGAACTCCTCGCTGTCACGCAAGTCGATGATCACGCCCTTTTGCTGGTTGATCAGATTGGTGGCCAACTGCGGGCTGATGGGCTTGCCGCCGCGCCGGGACTCAATCGTGAAGAAAACAGCCCACAATAGAAAGAAGGCGGAGACCAGAAGGTAATGGTTGCTGGCGAACTCGATCAAACGATCCATGGTTACGTTCCTGCCGAGGTAAAATCGGCGCCAAGTATACACATCGGGGGCCGGTTACGGTAAAACCCGCTGCCATGAGACGTCTTTTTCCCCTGCTCCTGCTGTTGAGCCTGGTGGCCCGGGCGGACGATCCGTCCCCCGAGCAACTGGAAGCCCTGAAGGAGCGCATCCGCGAGCTGACCTCGGCTCAGAATCAGGACCTGGAGCGCCGCGACGATCTGCAGGCGAAGCTGCGCGACACCGAAAAACGCATCGGCACCCTGGGCCGCGAACAACGCCACCTGGACCGGGAAGTTCAGGACGCGGAACAGCGCCTGGCCGAGACCGAACAGCGCCAAGCCGAACTGGCGGCGGAGAAAAAGGTGCAATTATCATGGCTGGCCCGCACCGTGCGGACCAGCTACCAGGCCGGCCGGGAGGAGCGCATCAAGCTGCTCCTCAACCAGGAAGACCCGGAGCGGGTAGCCCGGTTGTTACGCTACCAGGAATACTTCCAGCGCGCGCGGCGGGATCGCCTGGTCAATCTGGAAGGTGAACTGGTCGACCTGCGTCAGGTGGCCCGGGAAGTGGCCGAAGCCCGCGCCGACCTGCTGGACCGGCGTACCGCCCTGGCCCGGCATCGCGAGGAGCTGGAGGCCGCCGGCCGTGAACGGGAGAAGGCGCTGGCCGCCCTTGGTCAGTCATTGGAGAACCGCGGCGGCCAGTTGAGCAGCCTGCGCGCGGATCAACAACGCCTGGAGCGTCTGCTGGAGCAGATGCGCCAAGCCGCCGAACAGGCGGCACGGGAGAGCGCCCCAAGCGGGCCTAGCCGCCCCGCCGCGAGCAGCGGCACCCCCTTCGGCAAGCTGGCGGGCGGTTTGCCCTGGCCGGTGCACGGCCCGGTGCTGACCAGCTACAACAGCCGCCGGGAAGGGGAACTACGTTGGACCGGCGTGATTCTGGGCGTGGACGAAGGCACTCCGGTGCAGGCCGTACACCCGGGACGAGTGGTATTCGCCGACTGGCTGCGTGGCTTCGGCCTGCTCATTATCCTCGATCACGGTGACGGCTACCTGACACTCTATGGCTACAATCAAAGCCTGCTGCGCCAGGTCGGTGACCAGGTCGCCACCGGCGATGTGCTGGCACTGGCGGGCCGTTCCGGCGGCAACAGCCGCAGCGCGCTGTACTTTGAAATCCGCCATCGCGGCAAGGCGGTGAACCCGGCGCGCTGGTGCGACCGCCGTGTTACACTGCCGCCCATTGCCCGTAACGACTGATCGACCGTAACAACTGATCGCCCGCGCCAACTGACGCCAGGATTAGAGCCTCATGTTGAAACTGCCTCACGCTGTTCTGCGCCATACCCTGCTCGCTCTTGCTCTTTCCGTTCCCACCCTGCACGCCGCCACTCCCGAGTCCCTGGACGATCAGGCCCGCGAAGCCGGCGTACCGGTGACCCAGTTGCGGGCCTTCGCCGAAGTGCTGGAACGGGTGCGCGGCGCCTATATCGAGGAAGTGGACGAGAAGGAGCTGCTCAACGCCGCCATCCGCGGCATGCTCTACGAGTTGGATCCGCACTCCGCTTACCTGACGCCGGATCAGTTCGAGGACCTGCAGACCACCACCACCGGCGAATTCGGCGGCCTGGGCCTGGAAGTGACCATGGAAGACGGCTTCGTCAAGGTGGTCACCCCGATTGACGATTCCCCCGCCGCCCGTGCCGGCATCCGCGCTGGCGATCTGATCCTGAAAATCGACGACACTTTCGTCAAGGGCCTGAGCCTGGAAGAGGCGGTGGAGAAAATGCGCGGCGAGCGTGGCTCCAAGGTGTCCCTGTCGATCCTCAGCGAAGGAGAGGAGCAACCGCGCACGGTGGTACTGGAGCGGGACCGCATCAAAGTACAGAGCGTGAAACAGGAAGCCCTGGAGCCCGGCTACGGTTATATCCGCATCTCCCAGTTCCAGAACAACACCGGCATGGAGACCGGCAAGGCGCTGGAGAAGCTACAAAAAGAAGGCAATCTCAAGGGACTGATCCTGGACCTGCGCAATAACCCGGGCGGAGTTCTGGACGGCGCCGTGCAGGTGGCGGATCTGTTCCTCAACAAGGGGCTGATCGTTTACACCCAGGGCCGTGACGAGGCCAGCCGTAACGATTACCGCGCCCACGCCGGTGACCAGCTTCAGGGCCTGCCGCTGGTGGTGCTGGTGAACGGCGGCTCCGCCTCCGCTTCGGAGATCGTCGCCGGCGCCCTGCAGGATCAGGGGCGCGCCGTGATTGTTGGCAATCGCACCTTCGGCAAAGGCTCGGTGCAGACGGTCCTGCCGATCAGCGGCGACAGCGCGCTGAAACTGACCACCGCCCGTTACTACACCCCCGAAGGACGCTCGATCCAGGCGGAAGGCATCGTTCCCGACATCAAAGTGGAAGTGGCCAGCGTCAAATTGCTCAAGGAACACCTGCCACGGGAGGCGGACCTGCCCCACCATCTGATGAACCAGAATGGCGAGAACGGGCCAGCGGAAGAACCGGAAGAAGAACCCCTGGCCAGCCGCGACTATCCACTGTCCCAGGCGCTGTCGATTCTCAAGGGGATTACGCTGGCGGGGAAACGCTAGAGAAGACCCTTCCCACAGACTGGCCTACGAAGCCGCTGTGGGAAGCGGCCTTGGCCGCGAATGCCCCCCCATTCGCTTGCAAGCAAGCTTCCCACAGCGGCTTCGTGGCAAGCTCTGAATTCATCTTTCCAGTCACCCGATATCATTTCAGTGCCAGCCAGCGCACCACCGAATCCGCCCTCCAGGCGTCATCACCGGCCGGCACCCAGGCCAGCACATCGGCGGCCATCAGGTTGGACAGCATATGCGACGCCTGACGCGGTAACGGCGCCAGTGCCGTGGCACCGGTGAGGGGGTCGGTTTGCAACCGCATACGCAGCCACTGATCGCGGCGATCGTCCGGACGCGCGTCTTCGAGTAAGCGGGCATGGCCCCAGGGCGGCCCCGCCGGATCGCCTTCCAGTACCCGCAGCACTTCCGCCACGTGCACCGTCAGCCCCACCAGCACCGCCGCCGGATTGCCCGGCAACCCGATCAGCGCGGTGCCTTCCCGGGTCCCGAACCACAGCGGCTTACCCGGCTTTTGCGCCAGCTTCCAAAAGTGCCGTGTCACCCCGAGCCGTTCCGCCACTTCCGGCACATAATCCCGGTCGCCCACGGACACGCCGCCAGTGGTGATAATCACGTCCGACTCCGCCAGCGCCTGCTCCAACGCCTGGCAAACGTCTTCGAAACGATCCGCCACCGCCTGGCAGCGCACCAGCGGCTGCCCTCGCTGCGCCAGCCAGCCACGCACCAGCGGACCGTTGGCGTCATAGATTTGCCCAGGCCTCAGCCGCTCCCCCACCGGCCTGACTTCGTCGCCGGTCACCAGCACCGTCACCCTGGCTTTCGGATACGCCTTCACGTTCGCCACGCCGGCCATGGCCAGTGCCGCCAGCCGGCCGGCGTCCAGCCGTGTGCCGGCCGCCGCCAATTCGGTACCGACTTGCAGTTCCTCACCCTGGTGTCGCAGATCCGTGTCCGGCGCCACCACGCGATCCACGCGGATGGCGTCCTCCTCACGGACCACCCACTCCTGACGCACGATGGTATCGGCCCCCGGCGGTACCGGCGCGCCGGTCAGAATGCGCATGGCGCAACCCGGCGCCAACGCTGTTTCCGTGCTTTGCCCGGCGGGAATGTCGCCACTGAGGGTCAATCGCACCGGACTATCCTGCGTGGCCACGGCCAGATCGACGCTGCGTGCGGCATAGCCGTCCACCGCGCTCTGATCAAACAACGGCAGGTCCACCACCGCCCTCACCGGGGCCGCCAATACCTGGCCCAACGCCGCCTCGACCGGTTGCTCCCGGGCCGGCAGCGGGGTCAACACGCGCCGGTACGTGGCCAGAGCCTCGGCCACCGGCAGCAGTCCCGGCGTGGTACCGCATCCCATCAGAGTGTCTCCTTCAATCTGGTCTTGGGGATAGGAATTCGGCCATATTCGCTGCCAAGGCAGCTTCCCACAGAGACTGTGGGAAGCTGCCTTGGCAGCGAATATGGCTCTCTTCCAGGAAAAGACCTCGATCTCTTTGCGGCCGGCGTCAAACGTCCCGCGCCGCGTGCCTTAATTACTGATAACCGCCCGGATGCGGGCGGCCGGCCCGGCACACTTCCAGCAGATGCACCAGCCCTGGCAACAGCGCCGCCAGCGTCTCCTCCGCGCCGCGCCGGCTGCCCGGGAAGGTCACCACCACGCTCTCTCCGGCCAGGCCGGCAATGCCTCGGGACATCATGGCGTAGGGAGTGCGACGCTGACCAAAGTCCCGGGCCGCTTCCATTACCCCGGGCAGTTCGGTGGTCAACATGGGTTGCACCGTGTCCACGGTGCAATCGCGGGGACCAACGCCGGTGCCGCCGACAGTCACGACCAGCGCCGTGCCTTCGGCCAGCCGTGCCCGCACCGCCTCGCGCAATTGCTCCGGCTCATCCGGCAACACCTGATAGTGCACCGGCTCAAAACCAGCGGCGGCCAATCCTTCTTCCACCGAGCGCCCGGCGGTATCCGGTTTGCGGCCCGCGGCCACGGTGTCCGACAGCACGATCACCGCGGCGCTCATCGGCGCACGCAGATAGCGACGGAACTGGGACTTGCCACCGGTTTTTTCCAGCAAGCGACCGTCGGTAATTTCCAACTGATCCGGGCGGCAATGTGGCTTGAGCATGTCGTACAAGGTGAGCGCCGCCATCTGCGCGGCGGTAAGCGCTTCCATCTCCACTCCGGTGGGGCCAATGGTTTGCACTTCGGCCAGGACCGTCACCTGCTCCTCACCCAGTTCGAACTCCAGTTCAGCGCGGTGGATCGGTAGCGGGTGGCATAGCGGCAGCAATTCGTCGGTGCGCTTGGCGGCAAGAATGCCGGCGATGCGAGCGGTCTTCAGGGCATCGCCTTTGTCGGTGTCGCCACGGCGCAGGCGCTCGATGCAGTCCTGAGGGGCCCGCAGCCGACATTGGGCGCGGGCGCTGCGAAACGAGTCCGGTTTATTACTGACGTCTTTCAAGAATGGTCTCCATCACAATGGTGGACCCGGTGATGGTCCGGGTGAACGTCACGCTGATTGTCCGAATGAGCATCGGAATGGGTGTCCGGGCGAATGCAGCAACCCTGGACATAGGCGCTGCTGCCGTCGGTATAAAATTCTTCTTTCCAGATCGGCGCCTGATGCTTTACCTCATCGACCAGATAACGGCAGGCCTCGAACGCTTCCGCCCGGTGCGCGGCTCGCGCCACGCAGACGATCGCCACGTCACCGATACGCAGTGCGCCCAGGCGATGCACTACCCGGCAATAGCTCAGCCCAAAACGCTCACGGGCCTGCTGCTCGATCTCGGCGATGCGTTTCTCCGCCAACGGCACGTAGGCGGTATAGCGCAGGCTCTCCACCGGCAATCCCTGATGATGGTCACGCACGGTGCCGGCGAACAGCGCCAAACCGCCGCACTCCGGGTACTGATCCAGCGCCAGCAACGCGTCGATGGCGATCGGCTGTTCGGTCAAGTGCGTCCGGTTACTCGAATCCGTCATGGTCATCCCCCCGCCACCGGCGGCAACAGCACCAGGTGGCCGTTTTCCGGCAGCGGGTCGGAACGCAACAGGACGTCGGTATCGCGCACCGCCGCGCACTGCTCCAGGCGCGGTTGCAGGGCCGGACACTGATCGGCCAACAGCACCAGGGCCTCGGCCACCGTGGCCGGCGCCGTTTCCGCGGCCAGCGTGATACGTTCCCCGCCCGCCAGCGGGATCAGCTCACCGTAAAGTTCAAAGGACAGATTCATCAGCCTCCCATCCCGTGCATGGTGATTGGTCGGTCCACCGGCCCCGGCGTCGCCGAGTAGCCGGCGTCCTTGTACCAGACGCGTTGTTCAATGCGATGCCGCAGCCGCGCCTCGCTCTCCCCGCCGCGCAGCGGCGTCAGCAGATCATGCCCCTGGCGGGCGAACAGGCAAGTGTAAAGGTGCCCGTTGGCGGTCAAACGCAGCCGGTCGCAGTCGGCGCAAAACGGTTTGGTCACCGTCGAGATCACGCCCACGGTGTAGTCGTCATCGAGCCGGTATTCGGTGGCCGGGGCGGCGCCTCGCGCTCGAGCCTGGATCCGATAGTGATCAGCCAGGGTAGCGAGGATCCGGGCCTCGGACACCACCTGGTCCTCACGCCAGCGCCCCGGTTCATCCAAGGGCATATATTCGATGAAGCGTAGCGGCAGGCCCCGGACTTTTGCCCAGTGGGCCAGCGGCAGGATCTGGTCGTCGTTATACCCTTGAATCAGCACCGCGTTCAGTTTCACCGGCAGGCCGCTGTCGCGGGCCTTTTCGATCCCCGCCAGCACCGGCGCCAACCGGCGCCCGGTGAGCGCCTGGAAGCGGCCCTCGTCCACCGCGTCCAGGCTGATGTTCAAATCGTCCAGGCCCGCCTCGATCAGGTCATCAAGCAGCTCCGGCAAACGGGTACCGTTGGTGGTCATCGACAGCCGTTTCAAACCACGCTCACGCAACCCGGACAGTGCCGCCACGCATGCCACCACATCCCTGCGCAGCAGCGGCTCGCCACCAGTCAGGCGCAGTTCTTCAATGCCGTTGTCCACGAACAGGGTCGCCAGCCGCAGCAGCTCCTCCCGGTTCATCAGTTCCCGCCCGGGCAGCCATTGGGGATGTTCCGGCATGCAATACCGGCAACGGAAGTTGCAGCGATCGGTCAAGGACAAGCGCAGCTTGCGTTTGATACGGCCGAAACGGTCCTGCAATGGCTCTTTTACTGACAACGGCTCAAAGGCTACGCCCATGATCAGTCTCCCCGGCTCAGACGGGCACAAGCGTCGGCCACTTCCGCGGGGTTGTTCAAACTCCACAGCGGCTCCGGCTGCACGTCGGAAAAGTCCACCGGCCACGCGCCGATGGTGGCGAACCAGTGACGTGGCGCCCGCTCACCAAGCTCCAGCGCTTCGGCAAGCCCGCTCTCCAGATCGCGATTCAGCAGGCAGCACAAGTACTGCCCCTGACCATGCGCCTCAGCATACGCTGCCCGCAAGCCTTGCAGCTTGGCCTGGATCATTAAACGGGGCAGCAGATCGTCGGGCAAGGTCACCGCATCACAGGGGAGAATAAGAACCCACCGAGTGGAGGCAGTGCGTAACGCGGCCAGAATACCGGCCAGGGGCCCACGAAAATCCGGCCAGGGATCACTGACCACCGGCACACCCAATGCCTGATAGGCACGCAGATTACGATTGGCCACGATCAGTCTCGCCGTTCCGGCGGGCACCGCTTGCAGCACCCGCTCCACCAGGCTGCGACCCAATACCGGAATCAGGCCCTTGTCCACACCACCGAGCCGGCGTCCCTGGCCACCCGCGAGGATCGCAACGGTCACGTCCTCCATCACGCGCCCTCCGCCAATCTTGCCCCTTCGATCAGGGCGCGGATTTCCGGCTGGCAGGAGCCGCAATTGGTGCCCGCCCTGACGCAGCGCCCAACGCCCTCCACCGAGGTTAACCCGTTATCGCGAATGGCGTCGAGGATGGTATTCCGACCCACCGAGTAACAAGAGCAGACCGTGGCACCGACATCGTCGGCCGGATCCACCGACCGTCCCAGCTTGAGCCCGACGACATCCGCCTCGGAGACATCCTGCTTGCCGAAAACACGACTCAGCCAACTGCGTGAAGGCAGCTCCGCGCGCGGTGACAGATAGGCGCAGGCCAGCAAGCGTCCTTGCTCCAGAACCACGGCGCGATAGTCGCCGGCACTGTCCTCACCTACTTCCAGCCACTGCGTCTGCTCACCGAGCCCCAACAGCGCCCGGCTCCACAGATGCGGCGCCTCGAGCCGGCCCCGGCCGGCCAGTTCATAGCGCAGAAAACCGTCACCCTGGATACAAACCCAATAGGCCGGTGCCTCGCGGCCTTCAAATTGGAGCGGGGAACGGCTATGGACCACCCCGTGCCAATCCACCGGGAACGGCGACACCATCACTGGCGTGTGTTTGAATTCCGGTTCTCCGGAGAGCGGATCCACCACCGGGTTGACCAGCGCGCCAACGCGGGCATCCGACGCTCGCTGGTCATTCCAGTGAATCGGCACGAACACCGTCCGGCGAGGCTGGTCAGCGGTGCAACGCAACCGCGCCACCATCGCGCCCCAACGACTGGCCACGCGCACCAGGGCGCCATCCTGCACGCCGCACAACATCGCTTCGTAAGGATGCATTTCCACGAACGGCTCGGGCAGGTGGCTGGCCAGACGCGGGGCGCGGCCGGTGCGCGTCATGGTGTGCCATTGGTCGCGAATACGGCCAGTGTTGAGCACCAGCGGGAACTCGTCATCCACCGCATTGACCGGAGCACGGGGTGCGGTAGGCACCAGCCGGGCCTTGCCATCCCCATGGAAAAAGCGGCGGTCCTGGAACAGCCGGGGGGTATGTTCACCAGCTTGCGGCACCGGCCACTGGCACGGGCGCAGGCGATCATAGCCCTCGGCGTCGAGGCCCGCCAAACCGCCAATATGGAAAGCACGCCGCACGCCATCGTCGTCATTGCGCCAGGCCGACAGCCGCGCGTGTTCATCGAAAATTTGATGGGGTTGCTCATAGGCGAAGCCATCGAACCCCAGCCGCCGGGCCACCTCACTGACCGCCCACCAGTCCGGCTTTGCCTTTCCCGGTGCCGGCAGAAAGGCTTTTTGCCGGGACAGGCAGCGTTCCGAGTTGGTCACGGTACCGTCTTTCTCGCCCCAGCCCAGAGCCGGCAGAACCACGTGGGCCTCGGCGGCGGTGTCGGTATCGGCGAACAAATCGGACACCACCAGCAGCTCGCATCGGCGCAGGGCCTCGCGGACCCGGTCGGCGTCCGGCAGGCTCACCACCGGGTTGGTGGCCATCACCCACAACGCTTTGATACGGCCTTCGTGTACCGCCTCAAACAAGTCCACGGCTTTCAAACCCGGTTCCCGGGCAATGCGCGGACTGCCCCAGAACTCCTGCACCAGTTGCCGGTGCGCCGGTTCATCCAGTTCCAGGTGCGCCGCCAACGTATTGGACAGGCCGCCCACTTCCCGGCCGCCCATGGCATTGGGCTGGCCGGTGATGGAAAACGGCCCCATGCCGGGCTCGCCAAGCCGTCCGGTGAGCAAGTGGCAATTGATGATGCTGTTGACCTTGTCGGTGCCGCTGGACGATTGGTTCACGCCCTGGGAAAACACCGTCACCACTTTACGGGTGCGCGCGAACAGGGCGTAAAACGCCTGCAATTGCGCCACCGGCACCCCGCAGGCCTTGGCGACCGCTTCCAGGCGGCCGCCACTGCCGCGGGCGACGGCCAGCGCTTCGGCGGCACCGCCGGTGTGGTTGGCGACAAACCCGGTGTCCACCACGCCGTGCTCTTCCAGATAGGTGAGCAGCCCGTTGAATAACCAGACGTCGGAGCCGGCTTTCACCGGCAAGTGCAGATCCGCCTGCTCGCAGGTGGCGGTGCGGCGCGGGTCCACCACCACGATGCGTTTCTCCGGCCGCTCGCGCCGGCTGCGCATCAGCCGCTGATAAACGATCGGGTGACACCAAGCGGTATTGGAGCCCACCAACACCACCAGATCCGCCTCTTCCAGATCCTGATAATTGCCGCCCACCAGATCTTCACCGAAGGCGCGTTTGTGGCCGGCCACCGCCGAGGACATGCACAGCCGCGAATTGGTATCGATGTTGGCGGTGCCAAGCCAGCCCTTCACCAGCTTGTTGGCGACATAGTAGTCCTCGGTCAACAGCTGGCCGGAGACGTAGAAGGCCACCGCCTCCGGACCATGCTGGTCGATGATACGGCGTAAGTCCGTGGCTACCCGGCCCAGCGCCCGGTCCCAGGACACGGTTTGCTCCCGTCCGGCCTGATCCCGCATCAGTGGCCGCAACAGGCGCCCTTCCAACCCCACCGTTTCCGCCAACGCCGACCCTTTCACACAAAGACGGCCATGGTTCGCCGGGTGATCCGGATCACCTTCGATGCGTAACCGGTTCGGCGCGCTCTCATCCCCGGGCGTGGCGATCACGCCACAGCCCACACCACAGTAGGGGCAGGTGGTGCAGGTCATGTTCCCACCTCCGCCAGCCCATCCGCCTCGACGCCGAAAGTGTCCAGCAGCGTCTGAACCATGGGCTCGCAACCGCCACAACCGGTGGCGGCGCCAGTACACTGCTTGATCGCCGCCAGATCACAGTGCCCCTCGGCGATGGCCTGGCACAAGGTTCCCTTGGTCACATTCTGGCACTGGCACAGCGTGGCGCTGTCCGGCAACCGGGTGACATCGAGGGCCGGCGCGGCCCCCTGGGCGGCGGGCAGGATCAATTGCTCCGGCGTTTCCGGCAACGCCATGTCATTGAGCATCAGTTGCAACAAGGTGTTGTATTCCCGTGCGTCGCCCACCAGCACGCCGCCCAGCAGGCGACGACCGTCCTCGCTGACCACCAGCTTCTTGTAAATCTGCTTGCGCTCGTCCTCGTAGCGATAACAGCAGGCTCCCGGCGTGCTGGCATGGGCATCCCCCAGGGACGCCACGTCCACGCCCATCAACTTCAATTTGGTGGACATATCGGCGCCGGTGAACGGTAGCGCCCGTGTTTCATCACGCCGATGCCGCAAATGACTGACGGCGGCGCGCGCCATCTCGTAACCGGGCGCCACCAGGCCATAGATGCGCCCGCCCCAGAGCGCGCACTCGCCGATGGCGTAAACATCCGGATCGGAGGTACGGCAGTGATTGTCGATGATGATCCCGCCGCGCTCGCCCACCGCCAGACCGGCGTCGCGGGCCAGCGTGTCCTGGGGGCGAATGCCGGCGGAAAATACCACCAGGTCCGCTTCCAGGTGCTCGCCATCGGCGAAGTTGAGACGGTGACGGTAGAACTCCCCGTCAATGATTTCCGTGGTGTTCATGCCGGTATGCACGAACACGCCGAGCTGTTCGATCTTGCGGCGCAGCAGCGCGCCGCCGCCATCGTCCACCTGCACCGCCATCAGGCGCGGCGCGAATTCCACCACATGGGTTTGCAAGCCGATATCGCGCAGGGCTTTGGCCGCTTCAAGACCGAGCAGGCCACCGCCTATCACCGCGCCCACTTCCGCATCCCGCCCGGATGCCATGATCGCTTCCAGATCCTCGATGGTGCGGTACACCAGGCAACCGGCGCGGCCACGCCCCGGCACCGGCGGCACGAACGGGTAGGACCCGGTGGCCAGCACCAGCTTGTCGTAGTCCAGCGTGGCCCCCTTGGCGGTCCGGATCGTCTTGTTCTGCAGATCGATGCTGTCGGCGCCCTCACTCAAACGCAGCTCAAGGCCGTGGCGTTCAAAAAAACGCTCCGGCACCAGGGACAAGTCCTCGCTGCTGCGTCCGGTGAAAAATTCCGACAGGTGAACCCGGTCGTAGGCCGGGCGCGGTTCCGCGCATAACACCGTGACCTGATAACGGTGATGCAGCCCGTCCGCCACCAGATGGTCCAGATATTTCTGCCCCACCATGCCGTTCCCAATCACCACCAACCGTTCCTGTTTCATCACCACCTCCATCGGATCCGGTGTCTCAGGCGTTACCGCCGACAACCTGGGCGGACCGCTGTGCCAGGGCTTCCTGGTAAAGTTCTTCTTCACGGGCTTTATGCGCGGCGGAGAAACGCACGGCGATGGCGCACAGGGCGCTGACCAGCACCAAAGCGCCAAGGATGAACAGGGTGTGCTGTACTTCCCCCACCCACAGCAGCAGGAAACCGGCGGCCACCGCGCCCACATTACCGCCGGCGCCGATAATGCCAGCCACGCCGCCGAGCGCCTGGCGGTCGATGAACGGCACCAGAGCGTAGGTGGCGCCGCAGGCCGTATGGGTGAACAGGCCGAAGGCGAGCATCGACAGCACCGCCAGTTGGAAATTGTCCATCAGTGAGAACAGCAGCAGCCCCAGCCCCTCGCCAACGATGAGCACGAACAGCACCAGGGCACGGGCATCCAGACCACCCCGGCGTGCCACCTGATCGGAAACCCAGCCGCCGAGCGCGCGGGCGAACAGGGCCAGCAAGCCGAAGCTGCCCGCCACCAGCCCCGCGCTTTTCAAGGACAAGTCGAAGTTATCGAGAAAATAGGTGGCGACCACGTTGTGCATGAAAATTTCGACGCCAAAGCAAGCGCCGTAGGTGACGAACAGCATCCATACACGATAGTTGCCCGCGGCCAGTTTGAAGCTGTCCCAACCGCCTTTCTTCCCCGTATCCGGAACCTTGCCGGCGGCACGCAGATCGCTGTAATTGCCGTCCATGCAATCCTGGGTGAAACGCCAGTAAAGAAACGCCATCACCAACATCAGAACCCCGGGCACCAGCAAGGCCAGACGCCAGCCGAACGCTTCACCAACGCCAAACATCAACACCGCGCCAAGCACCAATGGCATCAGCGCCTGCGCCGCGCCACCACCGGCATTGCCCCAGCCCGCCGCTGCCGCATTGGCGGTGCCCACCACGTTGGGCGCATACATGATCGAAGTGTGGTACTGGGTAATCACGAAGCTGGCGCCCACGGCACCGATGAGAAGGCGAAAGAACAGAAAGCTCTCGTAGCTCTGCGCCGCCGCCACGCCGAACACCGGAATAGCGCCAAGCAACATCAAGCCGGTGTAGGTCTTGCGCGGCCCATACCGGTCACAAAGCGGGCCGATGATCAGCCGGACGAGAATGGTGATCGCCACGGCGGCGATGTTGATGTTGGCGATCTGCTTGGTGGTCAGACCGAATTCACCGCGAATCACCGGCATCAAAGGGGCGCAGGCGAACCACGCGAAGAAGCAGACGAAGAACGCCATCCAGGTCAGATGGAAGACCCGGGTCTGTACCAGGCGCAGATCAAAAAGTTGCAATCGGGTTGCTTTATCAGTGTGCATGGTCTGAATTCCTCACCAGAACACACCGCAACTCGCAAGGACCATGCCACGGCCGCCGACCGCCCGAAAGGGCCACCGTGAGCGGACGTCCGCGCGCCCCGACTCCCGTCTTTTTTATTTATAAAACAAGAAACTAGGGCGGCCGCATCGATAGCCGCCACCCCGACTTATGGTGCCGGTGAGACCACCCGGCGGCGTCAATCCGCCCCGCGCCATGCCCATATCGGGTGCAGATTTAATGCACCCGGTGCGTGCACCCGGTGCATCACCATCCTCTACACCACTGTCCGGGACCGACCGATCCCGGTAAGCCGGCTGTAGCCCAGCATCAGGAAGCCGAACAGGAACATCAGCACGCCATACACCGCCGCCGGTACCGACATCGCCTCGGATTGCAGCAAGGTCAAGGTGATCATCAGCCCCAGGGTCCCGTTCTTGATCCCCAGTTCGATCGCCACGGTGAACGCCTGCGGCCGGTCCAGACCGATCAGGCGGCCTCCCAGCATACCCAGCGCCAGACCAATGATGTTCAGCAAAACCACCGCCGCCCCGCCCTGTTTGAGCAACACCAACGCTTCTTCTCCGAGATCAATCAGCAGCAGGGCAATCACCGCCACCAGCACCAGCAGACCAAACACGCTCACCAGTTTTTCGCCTTTCTCCGCCCAGTCACGACGGAAATGGCGCAAGGTCATGCCCAGAATCACCGGGACCAGGATGATGACGAACAAAGTGATGACGGTACGCAGCACCGGTAATTCCAGCACCTGTTCGCTGTCCTGGAAATGGCCGAGAGCCCAACTGGTGAACATCGGCAGGGTGACAATGGTGATCAGACTCGCCGCCACCGTGAGGACAATGGACAGCGCCACGTCGCCTCGGCCGAGAAAGGCAAACAGATTGGAAGTGGTACCACCAGGACAGGCCGCGATCACCACCAGCCCCACCGCCAGCGCCGGCGACAAGTCCAACCACAGCGCCAGTCCCACACCGACCATCGGCAACAACAGAATCTGGGCCACCAAGCCATACAAGGTGGCCCGGGGCGCCACCAGCACTTCGCGAAAATCCTTGGGGGTAAGGGTCAGCCCCATACCCACCATGATCAGAAACAGGGCAGCCGGCAGCCCCACCGCAATCAATGTCGCCTGGTCCATGCGCTCGTCCTCTTTGTCATTATTAGGACGATCGTACATTGTCTCCACTGATGCGGCTATCGGCCCCATGCACTTCCGTTCACTCAACAGCGAAGGCTGAGAACAGGCTCTAAGTCTTGACCTTGCCGCGCAGCGACTTCACCTGACCGCGATGGCTTTTCTTGTCCATGCGTTTGTTGCGTGCCGATTTCGATGGACGAGTGGGCTTGCGCTTCTTGTGTACCACCGTGGCTTCGAGAATCAGCGCACGTAAGCGCTGCAACGCATCATCCAGATTTTTTTCCTGGGTCCGATACCGCTGAGCCTTGATCACAATGACCCCGTCAGCGGTGATGCGCTGATCGGACAAGGCCAGCAAACGTTCCTTGTAGAACTCGGGCAAGGTCGAGGCACGCACGTCGAAGCGCAGGTGGATGGCGGAAGACACTTTATTGACGTTCTGGCCGCCCGCGCCCTGGGCGCGGATGGCATGCCATTCGATCTCCGCTTCGGGGATAGTCACGTTGTTGGAGATTTTCAGCATGGGAGCGGGCTCTCAATTTGTCTTTGGCGATTACCACGGAAAGGGCGGCGGGCCGCCGCAAGCGAATCTCTTGAAGCCCGAAAACCCACGCTCTTGCAGGCAAGCGCCTACAACAGCCTTATCGCGCGGTGGCCAGGAACCGGTCAAGGGCGTTGGCGAACGCCTGAACCTGACGTTTATCCAACGCCGAGGGGCCGCCGCTGGCGAGGCCGGCGGAGCGCATCTCTTCCATGAAGTCCCGGCGATTCAAATGCTCACGCACGGTTTCCTTGGTGTAAAGGGTGCCGCGCGGATTAAGACCGGTGGCGCCCGCCGCCACGATCCGGTCCGCCAACGGCACATCGGCGGTGATCACCAGATCACCGGGGCTCACTTGGCCGGCGATGTAATCATCGGCGGCATCGAAACCGGAGGGGACCTGGATCAAACGGATAAACGGAGAACGGGGCACGCGCATGGCGTGGTTCGCCACCAGCCGGGTGTGCAAATGGCGGCGCTGGGCGGCACGGAACAACACTTCCTTGATCGCGCCGGGGCAGGCGTCCGCGTCCACCCAGATCGACGGCGCCGTCTCGGTCACAGGCGCATCTCAATGCCGGCTTGCTGCATGTATTGCTTGGCTTCGGCAATGCTGTATTCGCCGAAGTGGAAAATCGACGCCGCCAGCACCGCATCGGCGCCACCCTGGATCACGCCGTCCACAAGATGCTGCAGATTACCGACACCGCCGGAGGCAATCACCGGCACCGGCACGGCATCGGCAATGGCCCGGGTCAGGGCGATATCGAAACCGTTTTTGGTGCCGTCACGGTCCATGCTGGTCAGCAGGATTTCGCCGGCGCCGTAATCAGTCATGCGTCGCGCCCATTCCACCGCATCAAGGCCGGTGGGTTTGCGGCCACCGTGGGTGAAAATCTCCCAGCGATTGTTCTCGCTCTCGCCGCTGACTTTCTTGGCGTCGATGGCCACCACGATGCATTGGGAGCCGAACCGCTGCGCGGCCTCATGGACAAATTCCGGGCTCTTCACCGCCGCCGAGTTGATGCTGACCTTGTCGGCGCCGGCGTTAAGCAGATTGCGGATGTCTTCCAGGGTGCGCACGCCACCGCCCACGGTGAGCGGGATGAACACCTGGCTGGCCATGCGCTCCACGGTTTCCAGGGTGGTGTCCCGCCCTTCGTGGCTGGCGGTAATGTCCAGGAAGGTAATCTCGTCCGCCCCGGCTTCGTTGTAGCGGCGCGCCACTTCCACCGGATCACCGGCATCGCGGATATCAACGAACTGGACGCCCTTGACCACGCGGCCGGCGTCCACGTCGAGGCAGGGGATGATGCGTTTGGCAAGGCTCATGATGGTCTCCGCGCTCAGGCGCCGGTGAGCTGGTCGGACAGCGCCTGGCCTTCGGCGAAGTCCAGGGTGTTCTCGTAAATGGCACGGCCGGTGATGGCGCCGCTGATGCCCTGGTCCGCCACCGCGCACAAGTTGCGCACGTCGTCCAGATTGGTGATGCCACCGGAGGCGATCACCGGGATGCTCATGGACCGGGCCAGCCGTACCGTCGCGTCCACATTCACGCCCTGCAACATGCCGTCCCGGCTGATGTCGGTGTACACGATGGCGGAAACACCGTCGTTCTCGAATTGCCGGGCCAGTTCGATCACATCCACATCGGTGACGTTGGCCCAGCCATCGGTAGCCACCTTCCCGTCCTTGGCATCCAGACCGACAATGATATGGCCCGGAAAACGCTGGCACATTGCCTTGACGAAAGCCGGTTCGTTAACCGCCTTGGTACCGATGATCACCCACCGCACCCCGGCGTCCAGGTAGGCCTGGATGATCTCCGGGGTACGGATGCCACCGCCAATCTGGATCGGCAGGTCCGGGTGGGTCTTGGCGATGGCCTTGACGATCTCGCCATTCACCGGCTCGCCAGCAAAGGCCCCGTTCAGGTCCACCAGGTGCAGGCGGCGGGCGCCCCGTTCCACCCAGTGAGTGGCGACGGCCACCGGGTCTTCGGAGAAGACGGTGTCGTCTTCCATGCGCCCTTGCTTGAGGCGTACGCACTTACCGTCTTTCAGGTCGATGGCGGGAATCAGTTGCATCAAAGTCTCTTTCTATCAACGTGTATCGGCGGTTTGTTCGGCCGGACGACGACCTCAGGGCTGCCAGCGCAGGAAATTTTCCAACAGTTGCAGGCCAGCGTCGGCGCTTTTTTCCGGATGGAACTGCACCGCGAAAACATTCCTTTTGATCACCGCGGCGGCGAAGTCCCGGCCATAGTGGCAGATCCCGGAAATATTCTCTTCCGGCACATCCACGGCACAGTAGCTGTGCACGAAATAAAAGCGGGTGTTGTCGGCGATGCCGGCCCACATCGGGTGCGGGTGCGTCTGGCGCACTTCGTTCCAACCCATGTGCGGCACTTTCAGGCGGTTTCCGGTTTCCCCGTACTGCTCACCGAAATGGGCGACACGGCCCTCGAACACACCGAGGCAGTCGACGCCATCGTTTTCCTCGCTGTGATCCAGCAACGCCTGCATGCCCACGCAGACGCCAAGCAGCGGTTTGCGCGCATCGATCACATCGAGAATGGCCCGGTCCAGCCCGGTCTCGGTGATCACCCGGATACAGTCACGGATGGCGCCGACACCGGGAAACACCACCCGGTCCGCGTGACGGACCTGGTCCGGATCCCCGGTGATCACGATGCGTTGACCGGAAGCCACTTTCTCCAGCGCCTTGCCGGCGGAGTGCAGATTCCCCATGCCGTAATCGACCACGGCGACGGTTTCACTCATACCTGGATTCCTCATTTTGTCCGCCGGTGATGACAATTGATCAATGACCGTCGGATGGCGCGGCCCCGGGAGACCGGGGCGCCCGGGTTGGTCATTCAGGATTACTCGGTTTCCGTCAAGGTGCCCTTGGTGCTCGGGGTGATATCCCCCATGCGCGGGTCCCTCTCCACCGCCACGCGCAGAGCACGGCCAAAGGCCTTGAACACGGTTTCCGCCTGGTGGTGCGCGTTCTTGCCACGCAGGTTATCCACGTGCACGGTGATCATGGCGTGATTCACCAGGCCCTGGAAAAACTCGTGGAACAGGTCCACGTCGAAGCCGCCGATCATGCCACGGGTAAACGGCACATGCATTTCCAGGCCGGGGCGGCCAGACAGGTCGATCACCACCCGGGACAAGGCTTCGTCCAGCGGCACATAGGCGTGGCCGTAACGGCGAATGCCTTTCTTGTCGCCCCAGGCCCGGGACAGCGCCTGCCCCAGGCTAATACCGATATCCTCCACGGTGTGGTGGGCATCGATATGCAAATCCCCATTGGCGACGATGTCCAGGTCGATCAGACCGTGACGTGCCACCTGATCCAGCATGTGCTCCAGAAACGGCAGGCCGGTGTCCAGCTTACAGGCGCCAGTGCCATCCAGATTCACGGCTACCCGGATCTGGGTTTCCAGTGTGTTGCGCTCGACAGTGGCGCGACGTTCGCTCATCGGTACCTCCAATATGAGAGCCTGTTTATGATCTCTACACCGCCGCGTTGCCGCTGGAAAAACCGCCAGACGGCGTTGCGGACTGCAGGCTCTGGTGGGCCAAAGTCAAAGGCCGCAGCGTCGTCTGGTGACTTTTCCAGCGCAACCCGAAGGGCCGGGCTCCCCTGTGCCCTCCGGGTATTTTGCCGCCAGGCCGCGATTACGCTTGTTTATGTAGATGGGCTACACCGCACAATCGGAATCACACCCTGACGACACTTTCTACCAGGTGAGAAGAGAACTCCGGCGCGGTGGCGTAGAGATCATAAACAGGCTCTTAGACGGGTAGTATACTAGGGAACCGACCCTTTAGCCTACGTGACCCGCCGAGATCGGCCGGGCACGGACGTTTTTTCACCGTCTCCGGGAGACCGCATGCCGATTCAGCTCCAGATTCACGCCGCCAGTGACACCCTCAACGACACGTTCGCCAAGACCCTGCGCGAGGATCCCGATCACGCCCGGGCGCTACGCCAGGCCATCGCGGCCGGGCACACCATCGCTGGCGCCCATTTCAACGGTCAGCCGGTGGCGGTGGCCGCCGTGGACGACGGGACCCTGCTGTGGATGGTGGTGCACCCGTCCACCCGGGGACGGGGCGTCGGCACGGATTTTCTGCGGCTGCTGGAACAGCACCAAGGCGGCCCTTTGTCGCTGCCGCCGGAGTGCCGCCGGCCAGGCTGAATCGCCGCCGCGGGACAGCGCTGAATTTGCTTGCCGAGCCTCCGATTTAGCCCTATAAAATCGTCCGTTACGGCTGAATGGTGCTGTCCCGCGTTGAAACTGATCACCTTTGATCCCTTCCGCACCCTGGGGCTGGCTTCGGTTCGCTACATCAAACCGGAACACGCCGCCGCCCACGTGAGCGAATTGAGCGAAGCCGACTGGTTGCTGTTCCCCGCGTATTGGCAGTTGCACGGCCTGCACTACGTACTGCGGCGGCCCATTTTTCCCAGCCCGGCCTCCTATCATCTGGGCCACGACAAGATCGAAATGACCCGGGCTCTGGAGTTGGCCTGCCCCCAGCATCTGCCAGCCACCGAGGTGCTGCCCTCCGACAGCGTTTCGGTAAGCCGTATCCTGGACACCTGGACATTCCCGTTCGTGGGCAAACAGGTCCGCTCCAGCCGTGGCGAGGGCGTGTTCCTGATCGAGAACCGCCCGCAATTACAGGCGTTCGCCGCGCAAAACGATGTGCTCTACATCCAGAGGCTATTGCCGATCGTGCGCGATCTGCGCGTGGTGGTGGTGGGCCGGAAGGTGATCGCCGCTTACTGGCGCGAGGGCGAGGGCTTCCTCAATAACGTGGCACGCGGCGGCCGGGTACGCCATGACCTGCCGGTGCCGGAAGCCGCGGTGGCACTGGTGCACGACCTGGCCCTGCGGCTGGGCATCGATTACGCCGGCTTCGACGTGGCCTGGGTGGACGGTCATCCCTATGTGCTGGAGTTCAACCGTCTGTTCGGCAATCAGGGCATGCCCGACCTGCCCCAGCGCATCGCCGTGGCGATGAATGATTACCTGCTCGGCGAGACACCGTCCTCGCCCGCCGGGCCGGAGCCCAACCCGTCGCCCATCACCGCTTCCGCCTGACTGCGCAGCAGCGCCTGGTAACGGTAGGCCAGCTGCTCCACCGGCTGCAGCCGCACCTGGCGCTCACCGGCCATCACCGTCAGTGCCCGCTCCGGCTGGTACAGAGCTTTCACATCCAGTTCTCCTCGGGTGAGCTGGCTTTCCGGCACCTGTAACCGGCCCGGTACGCCGGCCACGCACAACGCCCAGCTCTCCTCTTCCCCGAAGTTGTCACAGACCAGGGCTTTGAATTCCAGCGCCGGCGCCTGGTGGGATTTGCGGCGGGGCCCCTGCAGGCGCACCAGGCGCAGGAACAGCAGGCCCGCGCACAGCGCGGCGAAGGAAGTGGACGACAACGGCTGTCCGGGGAAACGCACCAGCGCACGATCCCCCAGCCCACGCTCCACCTGGCCACCGTACAAGTGCGCCACTTCACTCAACAGATGATGATAGTCATCCAGCAAGGCCCGCAGAGCCTCGGCCGTATAGCGCTGCCGGAAGTGATCAAAATTGACGATACTCAGGCGCAGATCGCTGCCGTCCGACCCGCCACTGCTTTGCGGACGCTGGAAAACGATGGACGGCGGCGCACCATCCAGCGCGTCGGCGTCGTCACATCCGCCACTGCTGCCCGGCGCCTCATCGTCCCTCCTGGCCGGCAGTCCTCGCTGGATTCGACGCCACATGACTTCACCGGCCACTCTCAGCAACAACACGCCAAGCACCACCAGCACATAACCGGATTCCAGCCCCTCGCGGGCGGTGCTCGGATGGGCCGCCAGCACCAGGGCTCCGGCCGGCTCGCCGTCGGGCAGCGCCACCGGCACTTCCACTCTCACCGTGGCCGCCGAAGGCGGTTCCCCTCCCGCCAGCGGTTGCCGGGCCACGCTAAGGAAACGCGCCTCGCTGACGGTATCCAGAGCGCGGGTTTCACGGGCGATGACATTGAGACTGATAAGATCGTCACCGGCCATGGACTCAGCCGCGCGCAGGGCGGTCTGTCTGGCCAGGGAGGCCAACTCCCGCCGCTGCTGTTCTTCCAGACGAGTGGAAAAATGCTCCAGAAAGTAGACTCCGATCACCAGCGCCATCAGCAGCATGGTGGCCAGTTCCACCAGCAGAACGCGCTCCTGACGCAGCCACGGGCGCCATCGTTGCCAAAGGGACATGTTCCGTATTTCCTGTTGGGTGAATCGCGGGGCCGAGTATACCTGTTTAGAGCCTGTTCATGGCGCCAAACCGGGCTGCCGCTGGCCCGCGCTTTTTGCTACGCTACGCCGACCTTTCACCAAGGACCATAGTTAGTGCGCGAGATCATTCTGATCCAGGTGTCCGGCAACGACCGACCTGGCTTGACCGCGGCCTTCACCGCGATACTGGGCCGCTACCAGGTGAACGTCCTGGATATTGGCCAGGCGGTGATCCACGACACCCTGTCCCTGGGCATTCTGGTGGAGGTACCACCGGAGGGGGAAGCGTCGCCGCTACTCAAGGATCTGTTGTTCGAGGCCCACAAGCGCAATGTTTCGGTGCGCTTCCGGCCAATTGATGAGGACCGCTACGAGGAGTGGGTGGCCGGCCAGGGCAAGGACCGCCACATCATCACCCTGCTGTCGCGCAAGATCACCGCCGAACAACTGGCCGAGGTCACCACCGTGGTGGCCGACAACGGTCTCAACATCGACAGCATGACCCGCCTGTCCGGCCGGGTTCGCCTGGAAGGCGAGCAGGAGAATCCGGACACCCGGGCCTGCGTGGAAATCTCCGTGCGCGGTGAGCCCCGGGACGCGGCGTCCATGCGCGCCGCTTTTCTGTCCATCGCCAACGAACGCAATCTGGACATCGCCTTCCAGCGTGACAGCGCCTTCCGCCGCAACCGGCGGCTGGTGGTGTTCGACATGGATTCCACCTTGATCCGCTCGGAAGTGATCGATGAGCTGGCCGCCGAGGCCGGCGTGGGCGAGCAAGTGGCCGCCATCACCGAGCGCGCCATGCGCGGTGAACTGGACTTCAATGAAAGTTTCCGTTCCCGCGTGGCCCTGCTCAAGGGGCTGGACGAAGGCGCTCTGGAACGGGTGCGCGACCGCCTGGAACTGACCGAAGGCGCCCAGCGTCTTATCCCCACCCTCAAGGCACTGGGCTACCGCACCGCGATCCTGTCCGGCGGCTTTACCTGGTTCGGTGAATGGCTCCAGCGCACATTGAACATCGACTACGTCTACGCCAACGAGCTGGAGATCGAGGACGGCAAGGTCACCGGCCGGGTGGTGGGCCAGATCGTCAACGGTGAGCGCAAGGCGGAACTGCTCAAACAGATCGCCAGACAGGAAAATATCAACCTGGAGCAGGTCATCGCCGTGGGCGACGGCGCCAACGATCTGCCCATGCTGGGCGCCGCCGGTCTTGGCATCGCCTTCCGCGCCAAGCCGCTGGTGAAAAAGAACGCCGAGCAATCGATTTCCACGCTGGGCCTGGACGGCATCCTCTATCTGATCGGTGTGCGCGACAAGGACCAGGCGGAACTGCTGAACTAGTCCGTATTCGCTGGCAAGCCAGCTTCCCACAGCAGCTTTCTTGGACCTCCGTGTGAAGCTGGCTTGCCAGCGAACAACTTTGCACCTGGCCTCCACGGCTCTTCATACTGAAAAGAACCGCGTTGGGCCGTTGCTATTGCCCCCTTGTAATGAGACTGATTCGCGTTTAATGTGTGTTTTCAACGCCTGCTTCCAGGCATCGCACTTTCGCCAACCACCCGTCTCCGTCCCATGCCCGCCACTGAAATCGATCCGTCCCATCTGGCCGAGCTGTATCGTGACCACCACGGCTGGCTGCATCTTTGGTTGCGGCGCAAGCTGGGTTGCACCGAGCAGGCCGCCGACATTGCCCAGGACACCTTCGTGCGTGTGCTGGTGCGCGGAAAGCCGGTCACCGGCGAAGCGCCGCGAGCTTTTCTGGGCACTATCGCCAAGGGGCTGGTAATCGATTTCTGGCGCCGCGGCGCTCTGGAAAAAGCCTACCTGGAAGCATTGGCACAGTTGCCTCAGGGATACGCACCCTCCGCCGAAACCCGTAACGAAGCCCTGCAAATGCTGGAGCGGGTGGCGGCCATGCTGGACGGTCTGAAGCCCCGGGTACGTCGAGCCTTCCTGCTTTACCAGTTGGGTGGCCAGAGTCATCGCCAAGTGGCCGAACAGCTCGGCGTCTCCACCCGCACCGCCGAGCGTTACGTGGCCGAAGCCCTGATGCACTGCTACCGGCTGCGCTTCGAGCAGGGCGGCGCCTGACCATGACCCACGAGCGGACTCTGCCGGAATCGGTGGTGCACACCGCGATCCAGTGGCAATTGCGTTTGGACGGCACCGATGATCGCCAGGCGGCCTGGCAGGACATCCTCGAGTGGTGCGAACACCATCCCGACCATGCTCTGGCCTGGCAACGGCTGTGCAGCCTGCGTGGCGAATTCCGTTCACTGCTGGAGACTCTGCCGGACAGGGACATGGCCTTACCGGTGCTGAACAATGCTGGTGCCGATCTGCATCGGCGCCGCGCGCTGAAGAGCCTACTCGCACTGTTGGTGGGCACCCCCGGTGGTTGGCTCGCCTACCGATACTCACCACTACACGCTGACTACCGTACCGGTGCCGGAGAACAGCAGCGTCTGACGCTGGAGGACGGTACCCGCATCCAGCTCAATACGCGCTCTTCCCTGGACGTGCGCTATAGCGACAACGAGCGGCGTCTGGTGCTGAATCACGGCGAAATGTGGGTGGAAAGCGGAGCGGATGCAGGCTATGCCTTGCCTCGACCGCTACGGGTCGAGCATCGTTTCGGCCATTGCGAAACCAAGCGGGCCCGGTTTCTGTTACGGGACCACCAGGGCGATTTCGCCACCCTCTGGGTGGAACAAGGCGAGGTCACCGCCATCACCGCCACCGGTCAACAGCAGCGTTGCGCCCCCGGTGAGCACTGGCGGCTGGGCGACTTCGCCGCCACCCCTCTGGCCACACCAACGCAACCGCCAACGGCCTGGACGAGCGGCATGCTGGTGGTGGACGACATGCGCCTGGAAGAGTTCGTCGCCGAACTGGCCCGTTACCGTAGCGGGCACACTGGTTGTGATCCGGCGGTGGCGGATCTGCGTCTCTCCGGCGTATTCCAGTTGGACCATCCCGACGCCTTGATGGAGGACCTCGGCCGCCTGCTGCCGGTGGAGGTAGTCTGGCGTACATCCTGGTGGGTCCGGGTGATGGCCCGGGCATGACGCCGGAGCACCGCCGGGACGACAAAGAAAGCCGCCGTGGGAAGCGGCCTTGGCCGCGAATGCCCCCGGGCCGTTGGCCATTCGCTTGCAAGCATGCTCCCACGGCGGCTTCGTAGCATGATCCGTGAGAGCCAGCCTGCTGGCGAGTGGCGCACTAGCGAGCTTGCAAGGCACCAGAGAAGCTCCCACGGCGGCTCCGTGGCAATCGCCGAGTCGCGGTCATCAGTGTTAGCAGGAAATCAGAAAGTGTGTCGGTTTTTCCCCTGTCGTTCGGTTAACGGGATGACACGTCCTTAAACGATAGCGGAACGACACCATGCTTTTCTCTTTTTCTCACCACCCCAGCCGCCCATGGCGCCGGCGTACGCTCGCCTCCGCGCTGGCGCTAACCCTGGGCTGCGGCCCCGCCCTTGCCACCCCACCCGCCGAAACAGCACCGCCCCCCGCGGCCCTGCGCGACATCCGTATAGACGCCGGCCCGCTGGCTCCCGCTCTGAGCCGGTTCGCCCAGCAAACCGGCATCACCCTGTCCTTCTCTCCGGATCTGGTCAAAGCACGGCGAACCCACGGACTCCGCCAGCCCACCTCGGTGGCGCAAGCCCTGGCACAACTGCTGGCCGGCACCGGGCTCACCGTGGAGCAGGGCCGCGGCGGCTACGTAGTAGTTCCGGTTCAACAGGGTGCCCCCGAGCACGTATTGGACCCGGTCACCGTGCGAGGTCAGCCCGGCGGCACCAACGGCGTCGACCCGGTGGACGGCTATCAGGCCGGTTACAGCCGTACCGCCACCAAAACCGATACTCCTGTCCTGGAAACGGCGCAGAGTATCAGCGTGGTCACCTCCGATCAGATCGCCGACCGCAAAGCCTCCAGCGTCGAGGAAGCGGTGGCCTACACCGCCGGGGTCAGCGTCGGTGGCGCTGGTCTGGATCCCCGATTCGACCAGATCAAGGTGCGCGGCTACCCGGCCACCACCAACGCCGACTTCCTGGACGGGCTGCGCCAACCCAACACCGGCTGGCTGTCCTACTACATCAGTGAACCCTACGCGCTGGAGCGGGTGGAAATCCTTAAAGGTCCGGCCTCGGTACTGTATGGACAGATCAGTCCCGGCGGCATGGTCAACCGGGTGAGCAAAAGGCCGAGTTTGTCGGCACGCAAGGAGGTGGAATTGCAGGCCGGCAACAATGATCACCTGCAAGGCCAGTTCGATGTCGGCGGCAAGCTGGACCGGAACGCGGATGTGCTTTACCGGCTGGTCGGTGTCGCCCGCGACGCCGAGACCGATATCGAGCAGGTGGACAACGATATTACCCTGCTGGCCCCATCACTGAGCTGGCGCATCGACGAGGACACTCAATTGACGTTGCTGGCGCAGTACAGTGACCGTCTCACCAGCGGCTCGCCGCGGCCCTACCAGCAAGGCGACACCCTGACCCGTTTCTGGCCCGGCGACGAGGCATTCGACAAACTGGAGCAACAGCAATGGAGTCTGGGTTATGAGTTCGAGCACGCTTTCAATAACAACGTCCGCTTCCAGCATAATCTGCGTTACGGAAACGTTGATACCACCAACCAGTATCTCGGAGTCACTGGCGCCGACAGCAGCAACCCGAATCTGCTGCGGCGCTCCAGCTACGGCATTTACGAAACCATGGAGTCGGTGACTTCCGATACCCGTCTGGTCACCGAACTGAGCACTGGCCCGGTCCGCCATACCCTGCTCACCGGTATCGACTACACCTGGCTGAACTACGATGTGGTCTACGCGTCCGGCACGGCACCGGCCATCGACATCACCAACCCGGACTATCATCAGCCGGTCCCCAAACCGACCACCGGCACGGTGTTCACCGATCAAAGCGGCATCTCGCATCGCGGCGGCCTGTATCTGACGAACCAAATGGCGTTCGGTGGCTGGCGGCTGTCCGCCGGACTTCGTCAGGACTGGAGCGCCACCGACAAGAAGAATCGCCTCAACGGCAGTCACGACAAGAGTCACAATGACAAAACCACCGGGCAGATCGGTGCTCTCTATCTGTTCGATTCCGGCGTCGCGCCTTACGTCAGTTATGCCCAGTCCTTTCTTCCCGAGAATGGCGCCAACATCCACGGTGAGGATTACCAACCCACCGAGGGAGAACAGGTCGAACTCGGGGTAAAATACCAGCCACCGGGCAGCCGCACCCTGCTCACCGCGTCGCTGTATCAGTTGACGCAAACCAATGTGCTCACCCGCGATCCGGACAATGCCCTGAATCACTTGCAGACCGGCGAAGAACGTTCCCGTGGCATCGAACTGGAAGCGGTTTCCGACATCAACGAGGCCCTGCGCATGACCGCCAGTTATGCGTTCAACGACGCCGAGGTGACCAAAAGCAACGACGGCGACGAAGGCAGGGATCCGATCAACCGGCCCCGCCATCTGGCCAGCCTGTGGTTGGAATACCATCAGTACGGAGGCGTTCTCGATGGCCTCGGTGTGGCCGGTGGCGCCCGCTATGTCGGCAGCAACTACAGCGACAGCAATAACGACAAAAAAAACGAGGCCTACACGTTGGTGGATCTCGGCGCGCACTATGACCTGCGTGGCGCGCTCACCGGATTCCGTGTCGGCGTCAACGCCAAGAATGTGCTCGACAAACAATACATCGCCTGCGAGGCCGGTTATTGCTATCGCGGCGAAGGCCGCAGCGTGATCGGCAGCGTCAGCTATCGTTGGTAGGAGCCCCCCATGTCCATTGTCTTCACTGCCCGCTGGTTGATCACTCTGTTTTTCTGCGGCATCACCATGCCACTGATCGCTGCCGCCAAAGACACTCCGGTGACGTTGAGTGGCACCGTGGAATGGCGGCTCGTCAACGCCGAAGGCCACTCCTACCGCATCATGATCAGCGAACCGGAAGGGGAACCGCCCTACACCGGCGGCTATCCGGTGCTGTATGTGCTGGACGCCAACGCCTATTTCGCATCGCTGCACGAAGCGAAACGGGCGCAAAAGGCGTACCGGAAAGCGATCATCGTCGGCATCGGGTACCCAGGAGATGAACCGCTCAACTTCCTGCGCCGGTCCTATGATTTTTCGCCGCCGGTCCCCGAGGATCGCAACGACCCGCCCCAGGGTGGCCAGGACCAGTTGCTGGATTTCATTGAGAGAACACTGATGCCGAAGGTCGCGGAACACTACACCGTGGACGAGGATCAACAAAGCCTCTATGGCCACTCGTTCGGCGGCATGTTCACGGTTTACGCGCTATTCACCCGACCGGAACTGTTCGATCACCATATTTCCGCCAGTCCCAGCCTGTGGTGGCACGACCATTATCTACTGCCCCCCGAGCGCCGCTTCACCGAACAGGTCACCAGTCGCGAGATCGATGTGACACACACCAGTCTGGCACTGATCGTGGCGGAGCGGGATTCACCCCAGGAGGTGCAGAACACCGTGGCATTGCAAAAGCGTCTTCAGCCGTTATCCGCCTGGGGACTGCGCAGCAGCGTCACCGTGATCGGGGATGAAGATCACATGTCGTTGCCGTTTCGCATCGAGAATCGGGTATTACGCGAAGTGCTGACCGCGCGGCGGCGGTAAGCGTTGCTGCTTTGGCATAACCACTTGCCTACGGCACGCTATTCGCGAGTAAACTCGCTTCCCACGGACGGGACGACAAAGCTCCCGTGGGAAGCTGCCGGGACGGCGCTCCGCTTGCCGGCGAAGGGCGCCGCCTGCCTGTAGGCGAATTGTGAGACACCAATAGCCCTCTCCATGCCGGAAAGGAGCGCGTCATCGGCCCGTCAGCTCCGCAACATCGCCAGCAAACCACCACGGCGACGGCTGGCCGGAGCCGGTGAGAACTCCAGGGTGTCGTCCTCGATCCGCCCGAACCGCAGCGCCGGCAAATCCTTGAAGTAGTTGTTCAGCACCTGCCAGGGCGCCTTGTTGCCCTGGCGGGGCAGACGGTCGGCGGCGCGCTGCACATAGCCGGATTGCAGGCCGACGAAATTGTCGTCGGTATCGCAACCTTCCTCGTCACGCGGCGTCACTCGTTCAATACCATTGCGCGCCATGTAATTGAGCAGGCGGCACACATACTCGCTGACCAAGTCCGCCTTCAGGGTCCAGGAAGAATTGGTGTAGCCGAACACCAGCGCCATGTTGGGCACGTCACGCAACATCAGCCCGCGATACACCAAAGTATCCTTGGGCACCACTTCCTCACCGTCCACGGTCAGGCTGGCGCCGCCCAGCAGTTGCAGGTCCAGACCGGTGGCGGTAATGATGATGTCGGCCTCCAGCTCCTTGCCGGATTTCAAGCGAATACCGTTCTCGGTGAACGTGTCGATATGGTCGGTCACCACATCCGCCTTGCCCCTGCGCAGTACCTTGAACAGATCACCGTTGGGGACCGCGCACAAGCGCTCGTCCCACGGGTTGTACTGAGGCTTGAAGTGGGTCATGTCGAATTCGGTGCCCAACTGACGACGGGCGGCGGCCAGCAAGGCGCGGCGCACCAGCTTGGGCCGCTGCTTGGACAGCTTGAACACCATGCGTTGCAACGCGATATTGCGCGCCCGGGCCAGACGGTACACCGCCATCTCCGGCAGGAACCGGCGCAGATTGGCGGAGATCGGGTCTTCCTGCGGCACCGTGGCCACATAGGTAGGCGATCGCTGCAGCATGGTGATGCTGCCGGCTTTGTCCGCCATCGCCGGCACCAACGTCACGGCGGTGGCGCCACTGCCGATCACCACCACCTTCTTGCCGGAATAATCCAGGTCCTCGGGCCATTTTTGCGGATGGACCAGTTGGCCTTTGAAGTCGTCCACGCCGGGGAAGTCCGGGGTATAGCCGGCATCGTAATTGTAGTAACCGGTGCAGCAGTACAGGAACTGACAGGTGATCTGTTCGGTACCGCCATCTTCCTCGCGCACCAGATCCACGGTCCAGCGGTTCTGTGTCGAGGACCAGCGCGCCCCGGTCATCTTGCGGCCATAGCGGATCTTGTCCTCGACCTTGTATTCCTTGGCGGTGTCGACGATGTAGTTGCGGATCGACGGCCCGTCCGCCAGCACCTTGGCTTCGGTCCAGGGGCGGAAGTTATAGCCGAGCGTGAACATATCCGAGTCGGAACGGATCCCCGGATAACGGAACAGGTCCCAGGTGCCCCCCATGCGCTCACGACGCTCAATGATAGCGTAGCTGCGCTCCGGGCATTGGCGGCTCAAATGACAAGCGGCGCCGATACCGGACAGGCCGGCGCCAATGATCAGAACATCGAAGTGGTTATTGGCCATGATTCTCTCCGCCGAATGGGCTGAGCCGCCATCCTCGCGTGGTCGGCGGCTCGTGACATTGGCCCATAATGCGGGGGTCCCGGGGTGACCGGAAGGTCGGATGGTGCCGAATCAGCGGCGCTACGGCCAAGCGGATGGCTCAATCAGGGCGCTGCGGCCAATGTCCATGACATTGACCGATGTAAAGGACGTTTGCGCCTTCGAAGCGCCGGGCCCGGACTGGCGCGAGGGTCATTCCAGCGCTTGTCTCCGGTGACGCTCAGGCGGGAAAAGAAAGCTGCTCCAGGGCCTGCCGCAACATTTTCGGCTTCAATTCAAACACACGGCGGGTACGCTGCCGGCACTCCGTCATCACCCTCTCTTCGCGGCGGGCGGTCAGTTGGCGCGCGCAGACCAGCGCTTCACGGAGTTCAGCGTCCGAGGTTTTCTTGAGGCGGCGTTTCAGATGGTCATCCAGCATGTGCAAATCGTGCAGGTCACCAAGGCAACTGCCCAGCTTGCGGATCCGTTTTATATCCACATCGGCGTCCGCCAGCGTGCCGCCCAGAGGCTCCAGTTGATAAAGCATATATTTCACGTCGCGGCGCAAACGGTGCCAGTCCTCGTCCTTGCCCTCGGACAGGGTCTCCAGGGCCTGCTGACGTAATTGCCGGTACAGCGTGACGTACCCCTTGCGGATGACCTCCTGATCCTCCCCCTTGCGCTTGAGCGCCTGCCAGGCGTCCAGGTCTTCCTGGAACACCAGAGGCAATACTTCCGGCACTGGCGGTGCCACCGGCTCGCCCTGCTCCTCCGTCAGCCAGGCAATCACCCGCTCCAGTGCCTGCAGCTCATAATCCCGGCGTGTGGTCAGCTTCAATGAAGCCAGCGTCTCTTCGGTGACCTGGCGATCACGGGAAGCGGCCAGCAGTCTGGCTCCGGTACGCAACGCCTTGTCCTGCTTCTGGCCGCGCTTGCTTTCACCCTGGGTGGACATCAGCTGCCACAACGCGCGCTGACGTTTGATCAGCACACGCAGGGAATGAACCTGTTCCGGTGTCAATTGCCGTTGATCCATCAACGATGCGAGAGCCTGGCAATCCTGGTCACAGGCCACGGCCACCAGCCGTTCCAGCATGGGGGAACTCATGGATACCTCCGGGGTGCGAAAAGCCGCTCGATTATGGCAGGCCCCCAGCGGGATTACCGTGACAAGGAAATGACAGCGGATTCTCGTTGGCGAATCGTTATCGCATACGGGACCGTCTCAAGAGTGAGTTGAGCTGGGCCGGACGCTTTAGAGCACTCTGTCTGAAAGCTTCGCGGATACAAGTCCAACTACTTTGAGCGTTTGCAGGGGCGCAGGTTCAGGTTCTCCTCTTTTGGCGTCCGGCGTCCGGCGTCCGGCGTCCGGCTCAATACTATCGCCTCATACCTCGCCGCCGCCCAGCGTATTGTGTGCTTACCATTTTTCTTGATCATCATCAAAAGCCTCTCCTCCCCAGTGCCCTAGGCTGAAGGGTCCAATCAGCGAGGAGCGCCCCATGGAGTTCGAATTCTCCGAATACAGCCGCCAGGTCCAGGACGTGATGCAGCAGTTCATGCAACGCCGGGTGCTGCCCCGCAACGCGGAATGGCACCGGCTGGCCAACGCCGGAGAATACCCTCTCCCGGTGATCGATCCGCTCAAGCTTCAAGCCCGGGAGGATGGCTTGTGGAATATGTTCCTGCCGGAACTGCGCGAGGACGAACCGGGAACCCGTCTGGATAACCTGGATTACGCCCCGCTGGCGGAAATCATGGGACGCATCCCGTGGGCCGCGGAAGTTTTCAATTGCAGTGCCCCGGACACCGGCAACATGGAATTACTGCACCGCTTCGCCAGCCCGGCGCAGTACGACCGCTGGCTGCGCCCTTTACTGGAAGGCGAGCTAAGATCCTGTTTCGCCATGAGCGAACCGGACGTGGCGTCCTCCGATGCCACCAACATCGCCACCACTTTGCGCCGGGACGGCGATCACTATGTACTGGACGGTCGCAAGTGGTTCATCACCGGCGCAGCCCACCCCCGCTGCGACTTCGCCATCGTGCTGGCACGCTGCGATGATCATGAAGGCGGCGGCCCCCACCACCAGCATTCCATGATCATGGTGCCTCTCGATACCCCGGGGGTGAGTGTGGAACGCAACATTCCCATCCTCCAGCACCACTCCCCGGAAGGTCATTGCGAGTTGCTGTTTCGTCAGGTGCGGTTGCCCTTCGAGTTTCTGCTTGGCGAGCCCGGCGCCGGTTTCACCATGGCCCAGGCCCGGCTTGGCCCGGGCCGCGTGCACCATTGCATGCGCACCATCGGGCAATGCGAGCTGGCCCTGGAGATGATGTGCGAGCGGGCGCTGGAACGGCGCGCCTTCGGCAAGTTCCTGTGCGATTTCGACAATATCCGTGACTGGATCGCCGAGAGCCGGCTGGAGATCGACCAGGCCCGTTTGCTGGTTCTTCAGGCCGCCTGGCGGATGGACCGCCATGGCAACGCCGCCGCCAGAGTGGCGGTCTCCGCGATCAAGGTGGTGGCCGCGCGCCTGCAAACCCGGGTACTGGACCGGGCCATGCAGATTTTCGGTGCCATGGGACTCAGCCCCGACACACCGCTCGCCTATCTGTGGACCTGGGGCCGCGCCCTGCGCTTCATGGACGGTCCGGATGAAGTGCACCTGCGCACCGTGGCCCGGGATGAACTACGCCGGGCGCGGGAAAACCGTGGTGCCACGGCGGTGTATTTCACGCTGTGATGCCTGGCGACGGCGGAGTGCTCCGCGGTCAGCGCCTTGTATGCGCATTTCAATGCGCATACACTTCAGGAACGTTACCCACAGCGCTCATGGAGGCTGCAATGCGCGAAATCTACGACACCACCGCCCCCAAGAAAGCAGCTAATTTGTCCATTAACAGTGACCTTCTCAAGAAGACCCGAGCCCTCAATATCAATCTGTCAGCCACTTTGGAGCGGGCACTCAGGGAAGAACTGGCCCGGCACGAGGGCGCCCGCTGGGTCGAGGAGAACCGGGCAGCAATCAGGAAGTATAACGAGAGCGTTGAGCAGCACGGCTGTTTCGGAGATGAGTTTCGGGAATTTTGATGGCCCAGTTCGACGTTTACCGCAATCCGAGCAATACCAGCAGCACCCTCTATCCCTACCTGGTGGATATACAGAGTCCCATTCTGGAGGATCTGGCGACACGCATCGTCATTCCGCTGGCCAGGCGCTCCGCCTTTGGCGACCAGCCCATGCGGGGCCTGACCCCGGAAATCCATTTTGAAGATGAGGTGCTACTGTTGCTGACACCTCAGATTTCTTCCCTGCCGGTGAAGCGTCTCGATGCTCCCGTCGGTTCTCTTGCGCATTTCAGGGAAAACATCATCGCGGCCCTGGATTTCGCGGTTACCGGTATTTGAGTGGGACATTCGAATCAGGTGAACTGGTCTATGTGCGTTTCCCGCCGGCAATGGTGACAGCGGAAGAACGAAATTTCCCGCAGGGATTCCGGAGCCCCGTCTCTCCTGAAATCACGGCGATAGGCGGTGAGTCCCCGATCCCAGGCGCGGGATTGCTCGTGGCGCTCGATCAGACTCTGGTGGTTTTCCGCGCAACCGACAAACTCACACCAGTCGCCGCAACACAAAGGCCAGTCGAATCCCTGCAGAAACAACGGTATTTCCGGCAACTGCTGAAACTCCCGCCACAGCCGCTCGACATCGGAGAGTTTGTCGACCACGGCGCGCAAACGGTCATCCATGTCACGAACCACGTTCCCGCCGAGAATACAGTCGGCACATAACTCCGACACTTCCGGCTCCTCCTCGGCCAGCGCCGGATCGGCGGCCAGCTTCGGATCAACGATCCGGCCGGAGTATTCGAAGATCGGACGGTCCTCACACTCGCAATGATGACAGACCGTACCTTCACAGGGTTCCAGAGCACTGTCCGCAATGTGTTTGAAGCGTTGTCCCATGTGCTCCATCCTGATGCCTGTTCTCGTATCAAGGCCCGTTAGCGCGGTGTTTCAGAGAGTATACGTAAACCGCTTATAACCCTCGAACGGGCATTGGCGAACCCCTGCGCCGATTCGCTGCCAAGCGGAGCGCCGCCCGGGCGGCCCAAACGGCGGCTCCGAGGCTCTCCCTCTGTGGGAAGCTGGCTTGCCAGCGAATAACAGCGCGAGTTCTTCTCTCGGGACCCATTCGCTGCTAAAGCAGCTTCCCACAGCGGCTTCGTAGTCCAGGGTTGATTCGGAGCGAAGAGTTTCAGAGCTCGTGGAGAGCCAGCGGTCGGTGTTCCAGGGCCGTGCTTCTCCGTGTCCTGGAACACCGACCGCCGGCTCTCCCTCCCTGATAAGCGTCCCCGACTCACGCGCTCCCGCTTTGCGGCACCCGCCGATAGTGCTGATCCACGAACCGGGCCATCTGGCGGCGGTACTGGCTGGCGAAGCCCGGGTACATGGTGGCGTTATAGCCATCCTCCGTCAGATACCAGCTTTTACACCCGGAGTTCCAGTTGGTCCGGGCCAGCCGCTTTTGCAAATGACGATTATGGCGCTGCTGCACACTCTCGCGCACATCAAGGATCTTCAGGTCATGATCGAGAATGCGGCGAATACCCTCTACCGCATAGTCCAGTTGCGCTTCCATGTACACCAGCGCCGAATTATGGCCAGGACCGGAGTTGGGCCCGAAGGTAAAGAACAGGTTCGGATAACCGGCCACACTGACGCTCTTGTAGGCCCGCGCGCCGCCGGACCATTCCTCCCCAAGCTCGCGACCATTGAGACCACGGATCGGGAACGGCGTGCCACTCTTGGGCACATCAAAACCGGTGGCGAAGACGATGCAGTCGAACTGGTGCTCAATGCCGTCACAGGTGCGGACGCCGTTCTCCGCGATGCGGGCGATGGGCCAGGTGATCAGGTCCACGTTGTCCCTCTGCAGAGCAGGGTAGTAATCATTGGAGAGCAAGACCCGCTTGCAGCCGATGCGGAAATCCGGCGTCAATTGCCTGCGCATCCAGTCGTCCTTCACCTGGCTACGCAGGTGCGTCAGGCTGAGCCGCTCCGCCAGACGGGTCAGCGGCGAATTCCAGATCACCGCCAGCGCCATGGTTTCATGCGTCCAGTACAACGCCTGGCGCATGGCCTTACGGGTCAGCGGCAGTTTCTCGAACAGCGCCTTGTTCCAATCCGGAGTGGCGTAATCCGGGCGTGGAATCACCCAGGCCGGAGTACGTTGAAACACTTTCAGAGTACCAGCGGTTTTCGCCAATTCCGGAATGATCTGCACCGCGCTGGCGCCGGTGCCGATCACCGCCACCCGCTTGCCGGAGAAATCGTAATCGTGGTCCCAGCGGGCACTGTGGATGCGCTTGCCTTTAAAGTCCGTCAGACCTTCGATGTCCGGGAAGCTGGCATTGGAAAGCGGCCCCTGAGCCATGACCACCGCCCGCCCCTGCCAGACATCACCCTGGCGGGTATCCACGCGCCATTGGCCTTTCGCTTCGTCGAAGCGGGCATCGGTGACGTCCTGCTGAAAGTGAATCTTGTCGCGCAAACCGTACTGTTTCACCAAGTGCTCGATGTAACCCAGGATCTCGGCACTGCCGGAAAAATGCCGGGACCAATGCGGATTCGGCGCGAAAGAGTAGGAATAAAGGTGGGAGGGAATATCACAGGCGGCGCCGGGGTAGGTGTTGTCGCGCCAGGTGCCGCCCACCTCGTCGGCCCGCTCCAGCAACACGAAATCGTCTACCCCGGCCTGACGAAGCCGGATCGCCATACCCAGACCAGCAAAACCGGCGCCGACGATAACCACGGACGCTTTCTTCACCGTCTTGCGTTTGCCTTGGTCAACGCTACGGCGGCTGGGTTTGGCGGCAACGGCTTTCTTCCGTGCCGTGCCTTTACGTTTCACCGCGGCTTTTTTGGCCGTCGGCCTGGCTGCTGTCTGGCGGATGGCGGCCTTTTTCTTTTTCGCCGGTGGCGCCGACGCGGTGGTGTCCTGATTCTGCTCGTTCTCGTTGCTCATGGCGGTCCGTTCAGTGTGTCAAACAATCGGATAGCGAATAGCGCATCCAGGCTCAGGCGGTGGGCCGGTAGCTGATGCCCTTGACCCAGGTGGGCACTCGCGAGGGCATGAGCCGCTCGGGGATGTAATCCGTCAACCGCACCATCAGATCCACCGGCGCGTGATAAACACGGTTTTCGCGGTTCACCACCATACGGCCGTGGCGGCTGATGATCTGATACCAGGGATTGCGGCGCCCCTGGGCGGTGCGCCCGCCGATGCGCTCGAACTTCTTCATGCAGGCATAGAGCTTTTCTTCGCTCAACCCCATGGCCACCACGTTGTCGCGCATACGATTCAGCAACGGTACGTAGGAGGCGATGCCGAGGATCAGGCGCGGATCAAGCACCGTGGCCACGGTTTTCAAAGCCTTGATATAGAGATCGCCGCGCCCCTGCATTTCCAGAACATGGAAACCGACCCCCAGGTGCCGGGACTCATCGTCGTTGATGCGAGCAAAGGCCTGGTGGCATACCGGATCGTCCACGGTATCCAGCAGGAAGGTGCACAGTGCCCCGTCCAGGGCGATTTCCAGCATCGGAATCACCGACCCCAGCACTTCCAGCGGCATCTCGTCGCTGTACTTGTCCAACCACTGAATCACCAGTTTCAGGTTTTTGTTGGGTTCCGGCAGCTCGTCGCCATCCAGCATGCCCCAGCGTTTCATCAGTGCCATTTCCGCATTGGCGTGACGCTGCTCCTCGGCATGGAAATAGGTATAGATTTGCTTGAGGGTGTCATCGGGCGCCTTCTTGGCCATGGCGGCGAAACCACGGGCGCCGACGTGTTCGATCCACATCAGGTCGGCCATGAACGCTTTCAGTTTCGGCCACTGTTCTTCGGTGATCAGCTCCGCGCCAGGGGCATCCCAGTCAATGTCCGCCAGCGCCCACTGGCTGCTTTTCACCTTGGCCAGCATTTTATCCAGATCGATATTCGCCATTTTGGCTCTCCTGTTACTGAGTGGGCCTGTTACTGAGCCGGATTGGTTTTGAGGCGTTCGCTGACCAGCCTGCCGAGCAGGCTGGCGCCACGGGTGTAGGTCACCGGCAGGAAGCGTTTGGCACGCCAGATCAGCCGGGCATCGAGTTGCGGCATGACGTAGAAGCGGCCTCGGTCCAGGGCTTTCAGCGTCGTGGCCGCCACGCTTTCGGCGGAGACACCAGTGAGCGAGATAATCCGGTCCATGAACGGGGTCAACGCCTGGTCGATGCGGCCGGCGCTGAAGATGTTGGTTTTCACCACGGTGGGGCACAGCGCGGTCACGCGCAGACCGCTGCCGGCGTTTTCCGCCGCCAGGGTTTCCGACAACGCCAGCACCGCGGCCTTGCTGGTGTTGTAGGCGCCCATGCGCGGCGCGGCGGCGAAGCTGGCGGTGGAACAGACATTAATCACGCCCGCCCGCGGCAGCTCGCGCAGCAGTGGCGTGAACACGTGGCAACCGTGAATCACGCCCCACATATTCACATCCAGCACCCACTTCCAGTCCGCCATGGACATGTCACCGATGGCCTTGCCGCCGGCGCCGACGCCGGCGTTGTTGATCACCAGATTGGGAGACTCGCCGAACCAGTCCACGGCCTCGGTGGCAAGGCGTTCCACCGCCGCCAGCTCGGACACGTCGCAGGACACGGCCAGACCGTGGCCACCCGCCTGCTCGATGATCGCCACGGTATCCTCCGCGGCGGCCAGGTTCAGATCGGCGCAGACCACGGAGCCTCCCCGCCTGGCCAGTGCCAGCGCGAACGCGCGACCAATGCCGCTACCCGCTCCGGTTACCACCGCGCGAGCGCCATGGGACAAATGTTGTTGGGGCATACCGGCTCCTCGCGACAACGATGACAAATTGACCGTTACATTCAGTAATGGCAAATTAAACCGACTGTTTGTTCGGATTCAATTCGGATTCCCGCCGTCAGCCAGGAGCTCAGATGCCACGCACGCCCCGCCAACCGCGCGCCAAAGCCACCGTCAATGCCATCGTCGAAGCCGGCTTCCTGTCTTTGTCGGAGCACGGTGTGCAAGGCACCACCACCCGCCATATCGCGGATCTGGCGGGAGTGAGCGTTGGCTCACTTTACGAATACTTCGCCAATAAGGAGGAGGTGTTCGAAGCCATGCATCACCACATGGTGGCGGAGGTGGTGGCCATGGTGGAACCGATGACACCGGCGTTGGTGAAGATGGAAATCCGCGACCTGATCAAGGAGCTGCTGTTCGGATTCCGGGATCTGCTGGAAAAAAACCACGGCCGCTACCTGCGTTACATGAGCTACGCCGCCTACTTCGCGCCCCGCAATCACATGGAACCGATCCAGCGGCTACTGATGAACCTGCTACTGCAGTATGTGATCCACAACCCGCGGCTGGCGCGTCTGGGTAACCTGCCGGCCATGGGCTACATCATGATCAACGGAGGGGTATTCACGGTATTGCGCTATCTCAGCGAACCCAATCCCACCATCGGTTTCGAGGAGCTGGTCAAAGGGTTGGGTGACATGGTCGCGCACTTCGTGGAAGGGGAATTAAGGAAGGAGGGCTGACCGAAAAGCACGGTCGGTAAACACATCATTCGCTTCCAAGGCAGCTTCCCACAGAGGGGAGGAGCTACGAAGCCGCTGTGGGAAGCTGCCTTGGCAGCGAATGGCGTGTTGCCGATATTACTGCAGAAACTCCTTCTGCAGGTGCGGCGCGCTTTCATCGATGCGGTGCCAGGTCTGGCTGCGGCCCAGCAGGCTGACACCAATATAACCGCGCACCTTCAGTGTATCCTGATCCTTCAGTTCGGCGCTCAGATCGTAGGTCTTGCCGTTATCCGGCGAGTAGACCTCACCATCGTCCCAGCGATCATCACCGTCGTACTTCAGGCCGGTGACCACATCCACGCCGAGCAACCGGCGCCCGCGCAATTTCTCATCAGGGTTCTCGTTATCGAAACGGTGCACACCGTCCCGTGACCCCACCGCGGTACCCACCCAGGTATCGCCTTCCGGGTGGATATAGACGTAGCCGCCGTCTTCCGTCTCCCAAATACCCTGAATCGCATCAGCGCCAGCGTAGGCATACACACTCATGAGCAGCAAAACACTGCTGGTCAGGACTTTCAGCATATTGGAACCTCCGCACGCGTATACAAAGTGCAATGAAGAGTATACCAATTACGCTGACTTGTCCTTGCACGACATCATGATTACCGCATCGGATCGTTAAATGTTGTCCAACGCCTCGGCCAAACGCTCCACCGCCCGGTCCACGTCGTCCAGTTTATCCAGGCCGAACAGGCCCACGCGGAACGTCTTGAAAGCGGCCGGTTCATCGCACATCAGCGGCACCCCGGCGGCGGTCTGCAAACCCTTGGCGATGAACTTGCTGCCGTTATGCATGCCGTCGTCGTCGGTGTAGCACACCACCACGCCCGGCGCCTCGAATCCCGGCGCCGCCACGCTGGCCAGTCCCCGTTCCGCGAACAATTCCCGCACCCGGCGCCCCAATTCCCACTGCTTCTCCCGGACCACTTCAAAACCGGTGTCCCTGGTTTCCAGCATGGCATCGCGGAATTTGCGCAAGGCATCGGTTGGCAGGGTGGCATGGTAGGCGTGCCCACCATTTTCGTAGGCTTCCATGATCCGCCGCCATTTGAGCAAGTCCATGGCGAAGCTGGTGCTTTGTGTCCGCTCCAGACGCCTGGCCGCTTCTTCACCGAACATCACCAGGGCGCTGCACGGCGAGGAACTCCAGCCTTTTTGCGGCGCGCTGATCAGGATATCGACGCCGTTGGCGGCCATATCCACCCACAAAGTGCCTGACGCAATACAGTCCAGAACAAACAGCCCGCCGTGCTCATGCACCGCGGCGGCCACCGCTTGCAGGTAGTCGTCCGGCAACAGCAGACCGGCGGCGGTTTCCACGTGAGGAGCGAACACCAGATCCGGCTTTTCGCCGCGGATACGCGCCACCACTTCGTCAATGGGAGGCGGGGCGAACGGCGCCTGGGGCTGATCGGACACCATCCGCGCCTTCATCACGGTCTCCTCGGCGGGAATCGCGCCCATCTCGAAGATCTGGCTCCAGCGATAGCTGAAAAATCCGTTCCGGATCACCAATACCTTCTTGCCGGTGGCGAATTGACGGGCCACCGACTCCATGCCGTAGCTGCCCCCGCCCGGCACCACCGCCACCGCGGCGGCGTTGTAGACTTGCCGCAGGGTCCCGGAAATATCCCGCATCACGGCCTGAAAGGCCTGGGACATATGGTTCAGGGAGCGGTCGGTGAAGACCACGGAGTACTCCAGCAGGCCCTCCGGATCGACCTCGGTTTTCCGTTCTGACATAGGCCGTTCTGACACAAGCTCTCTCCGCTATCGTTATGCAACAGCCCCTCGTTATAGAGCATTCGGCGGGCGGACGGAACCCTGAGACGGCCCGACACCGGACGCTTGACGCCGGACGCTTGAAAACCAGGTTCTGGACGCTCATTCGCTGCCAAGGCAGCTTCCCACAGAAAGGGAGGCCAGGAAGCTGCTGTGGGAAGCTGCCTTGGCAGCGAATGCGGAACGAATTGATATATTCAGAGCCGACGGCCAACAACCTATGCCTCTCCGGCCCCACCCCCTACAATGGAAACCCTATTGCCCTATCACCTCCAAGGGAAACCATCATGACCACTCTGGACATCAAAACCCTTGCCCTGCCCACTTCCTGGCATATGGATACTCTACGGGACGTGGCGGGACCATTGCGGCTGGTGAAGTGGGATTTGCGCGATGATCCTCCGGTGTCGCCGGAAGAGATCGACGCGGTAGTGTTTCATCATCCCGCCGGCAGCACCGGACTGGCACGCCTGGGGCAGCTTCCCAATCTGAAACTGGTGCAGACTCAATCCACCGGGTACGACGGCTTTGTCGAGGCCGCCGGCGGCGCCACCGTGGCCAATGCCTATGGCCTGCACGCGGAAGCCACCGCCGAATTGGCGCTGAGCCTGATTCTGGCGGGCCAGCGGGCCCTTTATGATTTCGCCGTGGACCAGAAAGCCCACCGCTGGGCCCCGAAACAAACACCGGGGCTGGTGGACCGCACCGTATTGATCATCGGCGCCGGCGGCATCGGCCGCGCCATCGCCAAGCGTTTGCTGCCATTCGGCGTGACCCTGCTGCGGATGGGACAAAAAGCCCGGGAAGATGATCTTGGCATTGTCCACGCCAATACCGAACTGCCCACGCTGCTGCCGCAAGCGGAAATCGTGGTGCTGATCACCCCGCTTAATGACGCCACCCACCATCTGGTGAACGCCGATTTTCTGGCACGCCTACCCGATGGCGCACTGGTGGTGAACGTGGCACGAGGCCCGGTGGTGGACACCGATGCCCTGCTGGCGGAACTGCGAAGCGGACGGCTGCGTGCCGCTCTGGATGTGGTGGAGCCGGAGCCCCTGCCCGAGGATCACCCTCTTTGGGACGCGCCAAACACCTTGATCACACCGCATGTGGGCGGCCGTAGCGAGGCACTGAAACCCCGGCTGTCGGCGTTCCTGCGCGATCAGGTGGGGCGGATCGCGCGGGGGGAGTCGCTGTTGAATATAGTGGGTTGAAGATAAGGACGCTGGCACGCGTGCACGCAACACGCTGGCACGCGAAAACATCAACACCAAAGTCGATGGATCGCATGCCAGCGTACCCGGGCAAAGACTTGTGGTCGCCCAGCGTTGCCGAGCAGTGTGGCGTTTCCGGGCTCCGCTCATATTCGTTGCAAGTATGGCGTGCCAGCGAGCAAGCGTGTTGCGTGCCAGCGCTTCTTTTTACCACGTATCAATCATCGGCCGCCGCTTGCCGGCGATCGGCGCCATGCCTTCCGGCGGCTGAGCCCGCAGGCCGCGCATCACCCAGGCACGGGTATCCACCGGGTCGATCACGGCGTCGATTTCCAGGGCCGCGGCCATGCTCAGCGCCTGCCCTTTCTCGTACAGCTGGGCCACCAGCTTCTCATACAGCGCCTGACGTTCTTCCGGCGTTTCCTGGGCATCCAGTTCCTTGCGATAAGCCAGATTCACCGCACCCTCCAGTCCCATGCCACCAAATTCACCGGTGGGCCAGGAAGCGCAATAGAACGGTGCATGGAAAGAGCCACCGGTCATGCCCTGAGCCCCCAAGCCATACCCCTTGCGCAGCACGATGGAGAACAGCGGCACGGAAAGACTGGCGGCGGTGACGAACATGCGGCAAGTGTGGCGCACGGTGGCGGTCTTTTCTTCATCGGGACCAACCATGAATCCAGGGGTGTCGCACAAACTCAGCATCGGAATACCGAAGGCATCGCACAACTGCATGAAGCGGGACGCCTTGTCCGCCCCCGGTGCGTCGATGGCGCCACCCAGCACTTTCGGGTCGTTGGCGATCAGTCCCAGCGGACGACCTTCGATGCGGATGAACCCGGTGATCATGCCCGGCGCGAAATCCGGCCGCAGTTCCAGGTAGGAATCGCTGTCCACCAGAATGCGAATCAGGGAGCGCACGTCATAGGCGTGCAGACGATTTTCCGGGATCGCCCGGCGCAGCCAACGCTGATCCTCGCAGTCCCAGTTGTCCACCGGCCCCTGGAAATAGCCCATCAGTTTCTTCGCCAGGGCGGCGCCTTCTTCCTCATCCTTGACCACGCAATCGATCACGCCGTTGTGGCGCTGCACCGACACCGGCCCCACTTCCTCGGGCCGGAACGAACCCAGGCCGCCCCCTTCGATCATCGCCGGGCCGGCCATGCCGATGCAGGCGTTCTCGGTGGCGATCATCAGATCGCTGCAACCGGCGAACACCGCGTTGCCGGCAAAACAGCGTCCGGACACCACGGCGATACGCGGCACCAGACCACTGAGCCGGGCGTATTGCAGGAAGCTGGGACCGTCCAGACCCGCCACCTTGGTGGCGTTGTCGGTATCGCCGGGACGGCCACCGCCGCCTTCAGCGAAAAAGATCACCGGCAGACGGTGCTTTTCCGCCACTTCCAGAATCCGATCCGTCTTCTTGTGGTTCATGGTGCCCTGGGTGCCGGCCAGCACGGTGTAATCGTAGGCCAGCACCACGCAGCGGCTCTTGCTGTCGTCGAACAGGTCACCATTCACCGATCCGATGCCGGTGACCATGCCATCCGCCGGAGTATTCTTGATCAGATCCTCGACACTGCGGCGGGCTTTCTGGGCAGCGATGGTCAGACCACCGTATTCAATGAAGCTGTCTTCATCGCAAATCGCCGCCACGTTTTCCCGGGCGGTACGCTGGCCGGTGCGACGGCGTTTGGCCACCGCATCGGGGCGGTTCTCATCCTCCAGCAGCGCCAGCCGCTGTTTCAGCCGCGCCAGATCGGGACGGATGTAATCCAGATCAATGTCCTCTTCCTCGGCACCCTGCTCGTTGCCGACCTCCGCCGGCTCCACGAACAACAGCGGCTCGTCCTTACCGACGGCATCGCCTACCTCCAGCGCGCACAAGCGCACGATACCGCTCACCGAGGCCACCACCTGGTGCTGCATTTTCATCGCCTCGACAAAGGCCACCGGCTGCCCGGCCCGCACCGTGTCCCCTTCCGTCACCAGGTATTCCACCAGCACGCCCTGCATCGGCGTGATCACCGCTTCGCTGCCCGCCGGCCCCTCCACCCGTTGAGAGGCGGAAGCCTGTTCCTCGGCGCCGCTGCTGAAGTGCAATTGCCGGTGCTCGGCATCGCCCACCAGTTCCGCCATGTGCTCATCCACGAAACGGGTGTGCAGCGTGTTGCTCACCACCTCATCGCGTTGCAGCAGGTTCTGCAGAAAGCCGATGTTGGTTTCCACGCCTTCGATACGGAACTGACACAAGGCCCGATAGGCCCGCCCCACGGCGTCGGCGTAATCCGCGCCGCGACTGTGCACGATCAGCTTGGCCAGCAGGGAATCGTAGTGAGGGCTGGTGCGGTAACCGCGGTAACCGAAGGTATCCACGCGCACACCCGGGCCGCCGGGGGCCTCGAAGGTGGTCAGGGTACCACCGCTGGGCTGGGTGTCCCCGTTGGCGCTCATGGTTTCCATGTTGATGCGCAACTGGATCGCGTATCCCGTCGGCGCGGGCTCACGCCCGGACACCAACCCCAGCTCGGCCAGGGAGGAACCGCCAAACAGGCGCAGTTGCGTCTGCACCAGATCCACACCGGTCACCTCCTCGGTGACGGTATGCTCCACTTGCAAGCGCGGGTTCGCTTCGATAAAGGCGAAGCGGGATTCATCCGCGTCGACCAGAAACTCAAAGGTACCGAGGCCGCGATAACCGACCTGGCCGGCGATACGCCGGGCCGCGTCCAGCAATTGCCGGCGCATGTCCTCCGAGAGCGTGGGGCTCGGCGCGATTTCCAGCAGTTTCTGGTTGCGGCGCTGCACACTGCACTCGCGCTCCCACAAATGCACCGGCTCGGCCCCGCCATCGCCGACAATCTGAACTTCAATGTGACGGGCCCGCGCCACGAAGCGCTCCACGTAAACGGCATCGTTGCCGAATGAGGAGGCGGCCTCCGCCTGACAGCGGCGATAGGCTTCGTCCAGGTCATCATCCGGGCCGACGATACGCATGCCGCGTCCACCGCCACCCGCGATGGCCTTGACGATCACCGTGCCCTGCTCACCCAGTTCCGCACGGAACGCCCGGGCCTGCTCCAATGAAGTGGCGCCATTGGTGCCCGGCACCACCGGCACATCGCATTCCTGCGCCAATTCCCGCGCCCGGGCCTTGTCCCCCAGCAGCGACAGGGTTTCCGATGAAGGACCGACGAAAGTGATACCGGCCTGTTCGCACAGGGCGGCGAAGGTGGGGCTTTCGCTAAGAAAGCCGTAGCCGGGATGGACCGCGTCGCAACCCTGCTCCCGGGCCACTTTCAGCAATTGCTCACCGTCCAGGTACGCCGCCACGCCGCGCCCTTCCAGGGCCACCGCCTGATCCGCCAGGCGGGTGTGCAAGGAGGTGGCGTCGTCCTCGGGGTACACCGCCACGGTGGCGATGTTCAGGTCGGCGGCGGCTCGGGCAATGCGTACCGCCACCTCTCCGCGGTTGGCAATCAGCAGTCTGGAAATGGTCATGGGGCTGGTCCGTCCTGTTATTCGAATGGGTGCGCAAACCTGGTTGCACCGGTCACGGGGTACGACGATAGCGATTTACTTACTTACACGTCAATTAGTATTGACAGGGTTTTTATTTACTTGCAGATTAGGAACCCAATTTGGACCAGTCGGAGACAGCCCCCGTGGGACGCCCGGAGAAAAAAGCACGACTCGGCCAGCCGCCCATGAAGACACAGATCAAGCAGGCGGCCCGGGAGCTGTTTATCCAGCGCGGCATCGGCGACGTCAGCTACGGCGATATCGCCGAGGTCGTGAATACCACCCGGGCCAACCTGCATTACCACTTCGGGAACAAGGAAGCGCTGATTGAAGCGGTGTTCCAGGAGACCTTCGACAGCGTCGAGAACACCTTCCAGGAAATCTGGGCCAAGCCCGGCCTGACCCTGGACCAGCGCATCGAACTGGCCGCGAAGGACAGCGCGGAGCGCTTCTACCAGTTCAACGATCACGAAAAAGGCCGCCGGCCCTGGAGTCTCTCCGCCCAGGCCCGCTTCACCAGCCAGCATATTTCCACCAAGGTTCAGGCCGGCATTTCGAACATGTCCCGAAGTTTCGAGGACTATGTGACTCACGCGGTGAAACTGGCCATCGGCAATGGCGAGCTGCGTCACGATGCGCCAGTCCGCACCATCGTGTTAATGATTTCACCGATATGGAATTTCGGTTCGCTGCTGACTCAACACAGCGGCCTGAAAAAACTGATGGACCATTACGCCGCGGTGCGCACCACCATCAAAGCGGCTTATGGCGCACCTGACGACGCGTGATTTCACGCACGACAGGGCCCTGCACACATTCAGATAACAACAGACCCGCGACAACACATCATGCGGGCCAGTGCCGGAGGCAAACATGGCGCAAACGCCGGAAGCGCGCACCAACAGCCCGCTGTTGGAAGTGCGTGATCTGAGTATTTCCTTCGCCCGACCCGGTGGCGAAACCTCGATCACACGCAACGTGTCGTTCGATGTGAACGCCGGCGAGCGAGTCGGCGTGGTCGGCGAAAGCGGCTGCGGCAAAACCGTCACGGGCCTTGCCCTGCTGGGCCTGCTGCCAAGCCGCACGGCCCGGATCCGCGGCCGGATTCTGTTCCAGGGCCGGGATCTGCTGACCATGCCGGCGCGGGAATTCCGGCGCCTGCGCGGCCGCGACATCAGCATGATCTTTCAGGAACCGATGAGTGCTCTGGACCCGGTGTTCACGGTCGGCGAGCAACTCACGGAAACGCTGCGCAGCCACGAAAAAGTCAGCCGCGCGGAGGCCCGCGAGCGGGCCATCGCCGCCCTGGAAGAGGTTGGCATTCCTTCCCCCCACACCCGCATTGACGAGTACCCCTATCAGTTCTCCGGCGGTATGCGGCAACGGGTAATGATCGCCATGGCGCTGATTTGCCGGCCGAAGCTGGTCATCGCCGACGAACCCACCACCGCTCTGGACGTCACCGTACAGGCCCAGATCATTGATCTGCTGCGCTCGCTCAGCGACAGCCACGGCACCGCTCTGCTGTTCATCACCCACGACCTGGGCGTGGTGGCGGAAACTTGCTCTCGACTGCTGACCATGTACGCCGGCGAGGTGGTGGAAAACGCGCCGGTGGACGATGTTCTGATCCGCCCGGGCCACCCGTATTCCTCCGGCCTGCTGCGTTCCCTGCCCGGGCTGAGCGAGCGTGGCAGCCGCTTGCCTTCGATTCCCGGCCGGGTGCCGGCACCGGATCACATGCCCGCGGGCTGTCGCTTCCAGCAGCGCTGCCCGCACGCCGCGCCTTTATGTGAACAGCATCCGGAGCTGGAGCCGTTCCAGGACCTTCGGGAAGTGCGCTGCTGGCGCAAGGATGAACTGACGCTGACGGGAGCGGTATGAACATGAACGCTTTGGCTTCCCAAACCGTCGCCGACCGTGACGATGCCGTTTCGGTGGACGACCTGGTGATTCATTTCCATACCCGTGCCGGTACCGTGAAGGCGGTGGATGGCGTCAGCTTCCATATTCGTCCCGGTGAAACCTTCGGCATCATCGGTGAATCCGGTTCCGGCAAAACCACCCTGGGCCGGGCCCTGGCCGGTTTGCTCAAAGCCACCGACGGACACATCCGCTATCAGGGCCGGGAGCCGGCGACGCTGTCCAAGGCCGAGCAACGCCAGATTCGCCGGGATTACCAGATTATTTTTCAGGATCCCCATGCCGCGCTGAACCCGCGCATGAGCATTCTGCAATCGGTGATGGAACCGATGGAGATCCTGCGCGAGGGCGACGCCCGCCAGCGCCAGCGGGTCGCCAAGGAAGCGCTGGAGCGAGTGGGTCTGCCGGCGGAAATCGGCAGGCGCTACCCACACGAACTGTCCGGCGGCCAGAAGCAACGGGTGAACATCGCCCGCACTCTGACCCTGAAGCCCCGCTTCATTGTTTGCGATGAGGTGGTGGCGGCGCTGGACGTGTCCATTCGCGGATCCGTGCTGAATCTGTTCGCCGATCTGCAAAAAGAGCTGGGTATCACCTACGCCTTCATTACTCATGACATCTCGGTGGTATCCCACGTCAGTGATCGCGTTGGCGTGCTGTATCTGGGCCGCCTGATGGAAGTGGGGCCGGCGGCGGCGGTGACCAAGAAACCGATTCACCCCTACACCCAGGCACTGCTGTCGGCGGAACCTCTGCCGTTGCCCAGCGGCCAGCGCGACCAACGCCGCGCCATCCGCCTGCAAGGGGAAATTCCCAGCCCGCTGGCGCCGCCTTCCGGCTGCCGCTTCCGCACCCGTTGTCCGGCGGCCCAATCCCGCTGCGCCGAACAGGAGCCAGCCTGGCGGGAAGTCGCGCCCGAACATTGGGTGGCCTGTCATTTCGCCGACAGTGAAGGCGGTCCACTGGACCGGGAGCAACCGATCTCGTTTGGACGGGAAAGCGCCACCGAAACGGTCTAGCGCGCCCGAATTTGAGCACAACAACAACAGGTAGGGCATCATGAACCATCACGATAACAACGACGACGATTTGATCATCAACGGCGTGCCCATGGGCCGCCGCGCTTTCCTCGGCATGCTGTCCGGCGCGCTGGCGGCCGGCACCTTGATGTCGCCCTCATGGAGTTGGGCGCAGGCCGGAGGACAGGCCACCCTGACCGTGAGCGCGCCAGCCAATCCTTCCAGTCTGGACCCCGCCACCGGCGGCTCCGGTTCCGATCATGCGTTGCTGTTCCCGATGTACGACACTTTGGTCAATTGGGACCCGACCACCCTTAGCGCCACCCCCGGACTGGCACAGAAATGGTCTTTCCCGGATCCCAAGACCCTGGTGCTGGAACTGCGCCCGGGCGTGACCTTCCATGACGGCACCCCGTTCAATGCCGAAGCGGTGAAAACCAACCTCGACCGCAGCCGTACCGCCGAGTTTTCCAACATTCGTCAGGACCTGAGCTCGGTGGATCGCGTCGAGGTCAACGGTGAGCACGTGGTCACCCTGCACCTGAAGAACCCGGACAGCGCCTTGCCGCTGATTCTTTCCGACCGCGCCGGCATGATGGTCAGCCCCAAGGCCCTGGCCGACAACAATAACCGGGTGGACCGCAACCCGGTGGGCGCCGGCTTCATGCGCTTCCAGAAGTGGGACGATGGCAGCGAAGTCGCGATGACCCGTTACGCCGACTACAACGGCCCCAACAAACCCGCGGTGGGCGCCATCAGCTTCAAGATCATCACCGACAGCGCCACCCGTCTGCGCTCGGTGATGTCCGGGCAGGCTCAGGTGGCCTACCACCTGGACGGCCGGCAGAAACAGATGATCGAGCGACTGCCCACCCTGCAGGGCTTCGCCGATCCCACCATCTACTGCTATCAGTTCTACATGAACATGGCACGCAAGCCATTGGATGACGTACGGGTAAGACAGGCCATCAACTACGCGGTGGATCGCGAGGCCTTCGTCCGCGTCGCCATGGCCGGCGCTGGCGAACCGGCCTTCATGAACCTGCCGAAAAGCCACTGGGCCTATGATCCACAAACCGCCAAACTCTACCCCCATGATCCGGACAAGGCGCGGGCCCTGCTCAAGGAAGCCGGACACGCCGACGGCATCGAGCTGGACCTGCGCGGCTATAACGATCAGTCCTCGGTGCAGATGCAGGAAGTACTGATGGAGCAACTCTCCAAGGCCGGCATCCGCGGCCGCTTCCGCACCGGTACCATCGCGGACATGTCCGCCGCCTATTTCGGTCAGCGCAAGGAAGGGCACATGCTGCTCTCGGCCTGGACCGGCCGCCCCGATCCCAGCCTGACTTACAGCCTGCTCTACAGCAGCACGTCCTACTTCAACGCCGGCCAGGTCAAAGCGCCGGAAGGCTTTGATCAGGCGTTGCTGGATTCACGCAGCAGCGATGATCAGGGTAAGCGCCAGGAAGCTCTGGCCCGGGCGCAACGCATCGCCATGGAGAACGCCCTGGTGGTGCCGCTGGCATTCCGCCAGAGCATCGTCGCCACCACCGCCGAAGTGCAGGGTTTCAAGAACAACCTGCTGGGCAAACCCAAATTCGACAACGTTTCCCTGAAAGCCTGACGTCCGTGGCGCGCGCCTTGGTGCGCGCGCCCGGGCGGGAGTTTCCCCATGGTTACTCGTGTAAAACAACGGATGGTGATGTCGCGTCTGCTGCAGGCGTTGCCCATCCTGGTACTGGCCACTTTTATTGTCTTTTGCCTGATGCAATTGATACCGGGTGACATCGCCGTCACCCTGGCCGGAGAAAACGCCTCCCAGGAGCGCATCGAACAGATTCGCGAAGCCTACGGTTTGAACCAGCCGTTTCTGGCGCAATACGGCCAGTGGCTGTGGCACGCCGTCACTGGCGATCTGGGCACCGCTCTGCTCTCCGGCGAACCGGTGGCGCAGACCATTGCCCGCACCTTTCCGAACACCTTATTGGTGGCGCTGTACGCCACGATCCTGTCGGTGCTGATCGGCGTGCCGCTGGGTATCCTGGCCGCCACCCGTTCCGGCTCCAAGCTGGACGGCGCCATCATGGGCACCGCCTCACTCGGCGTGGCCCTGCCTAATTTCTGGTTCGGCATGATCCTGGTACTGTTCTTCGCCTTGACCCTGCGCTGGTTCCCGGCCACGGGTTTCGTTTCCCCATTCGAGGACTTTAGCCAGGCGCTGTGGTACGCCACCTTGCCAGCGCTGGCACTGTGCACCAATGGCATCGCCGAGGTGGCGCGGCAACTGCGCAGCTCCCTGGTGGAAATCCAGTCTTCCCAACATGTACGCACGCTACACGCCAAGGGGCTGAGCCCGGCGCGCATCCTCTGGCTACACGGTTTGAAGAACGTCAGCGTCAACCTGCTCACCGTGGTCGGGCTGCTGTTCAACAAGATTCTCGCCGCCACCGTGGTGGTGGAAGCGGTGTTCGCCATTCCCGGCATCGGCAGCAGCATCGTCAAGGCGGTATTGGAAGGCGACTTCCCGGTGGTGCAAGGCGCGGTTCTGGCAATGGTGGTGACGGTCATCCTGATCAACCTGGTAACCGATCTGCTGTGCACCCTTCTCGACCCGAGGATTAACGCATCATGACCCATCTGACGCTGTCCGAAGCGGAACCCTTGCCGCACTGGGAAGAGCCGGCGCTACCGGTTCGCCTGCTGCGCTGGCTGCGCCGCGATCCGCGCGCCGCCATCAGTCTCGGCATTCTGGTGATCATTCTTGGCGCCGCTTTGCTGGCGCCGTGGATCGCGCCCTACTCGCCCACGGACCAGAACGGCGAGCTGATACTGGCCGGCCCCAGCGCCGCGCACTGGCTCGGCACCGACGACCTCGGCCGGGATGTGTTGAGCCGTCTGATCCATGGTGGCGCCAATTCCCTCTACGCGGCGCTACTGGCGGTTTCCGTGGCACTGGTGATCGGCCTGCCGCTGGGACTGATTGCCGGCTTCGCCGGCGGCTGGGTGGACACCGTCATCAGCCGCCTGATCGATACCTTCCTGTCGTTCCCGGCCATCATTCTGGCGGTGGCGGTCACCGGCGCCATGGGCATCGGTCTGACCAACGCGATGATTTCCGTGGGGCTGGTGTTCGCACCGCAGATCGCCCGGCTGATTCGCGCCCGCACCCTGGTGGTACGACAGGAACTGTACGTGGACGCGGCGCGCTGCTTCGGTGCCTCGCCGGCACGACTGCTGATCAAACACGTACTGCCGAACGCGGTTCAACCGGTGATCGTGCAGAGCACCTTGCTGCTGGCGGTGGCGTTGCTGGCCGAGGCGAGTTTGAGCTTTCTTGGCCTCGGCGTGCAGCTGCCCGAGGTGAGCTGGGGCTCGATGATCGCCCGGGGTTACCTGTACATGTCCATCGTGCCCGAGCAAATGTACGCCCCCGGGGTGCTGATCATGATCACCGCGGTGGCCTTCAACACCCTGGGCGAGTCCCTGCGCGCGGCACTTGATCCCACCACCCAGGGTCACGGGTGATGCCTTTTTATGACCGCCGCCCGCGGTCACCCGCGGGGCCATCGCTGAAGCGACGTTAAAAAGGGCGCCCGGCCATTTTTTTAGCGCCCCGCCGTCAGAGGCAGGTCGGGGCGCTCTTTGTATTGATCGAGGCCGATGAGGCCGATAAGGAGAGCAACCTGATGTCCAGCCAGACCCAAGCCGAGTTCAATCCGGTCGCGGTCCCCGGTTCCGCCTGGGCCGGAGAGACCGTGGAATACCTGCGCGGCGAGAAACCTCTGCATGAATACCTGCAACAGCACGCCGAGGAAGTGCCCGATCGCCGCGCCTACATTTATTACGGCACCGAGCTGACCTGGGGCGAGGTGGGCGACAAGGTACGCCGCCTTGCCGCCTACCTGAGCCAGCAAGGCGTTGGCGAAGGTGACCGGGTAGCGCTGTACATGCAGAACTGCCCGCAGTACATCATTGCGCACTACGCGGTTCAAAGCCTGGGCGGTATCGTGACACCGGTGAACCCGCAGTACAAAGCGGCGGAAATCGCCTACCAGTTGAGCAACGCCGAGGTTTGCGCGCTGATCGCCGCGCGCAATCTGTACCCCAATGTCGCTCAGGTTCGGGATCAGGTCCCGACCCTGAACACAGTTCTGACTCTCGCCTACGGCGACTACCTGCCGGCGGAGCCGACCCTGGAAATCCCCGGCGAACTGCTGGACGAACCGGACCAGGCGCCGGCGGACACCGTGGATCTCAGCCTGGTATTACGCGACACAGTACCGCTGACCGAATTGCCGTCCGCCGATCTTTGGAACGGTATCGGCCTGATGACGTTCACCTCCGGCACCACTGGCCGCCCCAAGGGGGCCATGCTCAGCTACGGCAGCAGCCTGTTCAAAATGGCGGCGTCGTTCCAGGCCAACCGCCTGAAGGCGGATGGCATTGGTCTGGCCATCGCGCCTCTGTGCCATATCGCCGGCATGAACATGGGCGTGTACATGCCGGTATACGCCCGGCGCACCACCGTGATCCTGGCGCGCTTCGATCCGGAAACCACCGCCAGGGCGTTGCACCAATACCGTTGTGACATGTGGTACTCCATCGCGCCGATGAACCGGGCGCTGCTGGACATGCCCAACATCCGCGACTACGACCTGAGCAGCCTGATCAATAACCCGGCCACCAGCTTCGGCATGCCGGTGACGGAAAAGCTGGCCGAGGAATGGAAGGCGCTGACCGGCTGTCAGATGCACGAAGCCTCCTATGGCCTGAGCGAAACCCACACTTCCGATACCTTCATGCCCAAGGATCGCATCAAGTGGGGCAGCTGCGGTGTGCCGGTGGCGGGCAACGAGATCCGCATTCTCGATATGGAAAACAAAGCGCCACTGGGTCCCAACCAGAGCGGAGAGATCGTGGTGCGCAATCCAGCGGTGTTCAAAGGCTACTGGAAGCGGGACGAAGCCACCGCCGAGACGCTGCGTGACGGCTGGGTGCACACCGGCGATGTCGGTTACCTGGACGAGGACGGCTATCTGTTCTTCACCGGCCGGGTAAAGGAAATGATCAAGTGTTCCGGCTACAGCGTTTTTCCGGAAGACGTGGAAGCACTGATGCAGGATCACCCGGCCATTGCCCAGAGCGCGGCCATTGGTATTCCCGATGACAAACGCGGCGAGACCGTCAAACTGTTCGTGGTGCTCAAACCCGACCACAAAGACAAGGTCAGCGAGCAGGATCTGATCGATTGGGCCAGGGAGCACATGGCGGCGTATAAATACCCACGCCACATCGCCTTTGTCGATAGCCTGCCGGCCACCCCCGCCGGCAAAGTGCTGCGCCGCTTACTGAAGGATTAAGAGCCTGTTCACGAGACCGCCGTCATGCGGCGGTCACCGTTTCGTCACACCAGTGTCATCGCCGTTCTGTACACCCCAAGGGCAACCAAAATGACAACGGGAGACGATTCATGGCGACTTGGCGACTTCTGGCCACCACTACGGTATTGGCCGCCGCCCTCAGTGCCTGTGGGGGAGACAGCGACAACAACGACAACCCGGCGCCGCCGGTAATCACCCCGGAAAGCATCAGCCTGCAACTGCTCGGCCGCTACAGCAGCGGCGAATTCGGTGTCAGCGCGGCGGAAATTCCCGCCTACCACGCCGGCACCAAGCGGGCTTTCGTGGTCAACGCCCGGAAAGGCGCGGTGGATGTATTGGATCTGAGCGACCCGGCCAACCCGGTGCACGCCGACACCCTGACCACCGAAACCATTGGCGAGGGCACCGTGGTCAACAGCGTCGCCGTGCACGGCGATCTGGTGGCGCTGGCGGTGGAGGCACCGACCAAGACCGACCAGGGCCATCTGGCGCTGTATGAGGCCGACACCCTCGAGCTGATCTCCACCACGACGGTTGGCGCTCAACCGGACATGGTGACCTTCACCCCGAACGGCCGGTACGTTCTGCTCGCCAACGAAGGCGAGCCCAGCGACGATTACAGTGTGGACCCGGAAGGCTCCATCAGTGTCGTCGATATTACCGAACCGGCCAGCCCGCAGCCCGCTATCGCGGATTTCACCGCCTTCAACGACCGCAAGGACGAGTTGTTGGCCAACGGCGTGCGCATTTTCGGCCCCGACGCGTCCGTGGCCATGGACCTGGAACCGGAATACATCGCGGTTTCCGCCGACAGCAGCAAGGCCTGGGTCACTCTGCAGGAAAATAACGCACTGGCCATCGTCGATATCGCCAGCGCCACCGTCAACGACGTGGTCGCACTGGGCGCAAAGGACCACGGTGAAGCCGGCAACGGGCTCGACGTCTCCGATGACGACGGCGCCATCAACATCACCACCTGGCCCGGCGTCAAAGGCCTGTACCTGCCGGATGCCATCGCCGCCTACCCATCCGGTGACGCCACCTATCTGGTCACCGCCAACGAGGGCGACGCCCGCGCCTGGGGCGAGGACAATGCCGCCTATTTCGGCACCGAGGACGCCGTGCCCTGCGACGGCGATGCGAGCCAGGGCTTCGTCGAGGAATGGCGCGTAAAACATCTGGTCCACGCCAACGGTTTTGATCGCCGCTGCGGCGACGATCTGCCGGCCCACCTGCGCGCCCTCGCCGTCGGCGCCCTGCTCAATCCGGAAACCTTCGCCTACTGCGGCGCCACCGCCGGCGATCCTGGCGACTGCCGCGATGATGAGAAACTCGGCCGTCTCAACATCACCTGGACCGAAGGCTATCGCACCGACGAGGCTGGCAACCCGGTGATGTTCAACGAGCAGGGTCTGGAAGACGCCAACGGCGACCGCCTCATGTATGACGACCTCTATGCCTTCGGCACCCGGTCCTTCTCGATCTGGAACGAGGACGGCGCCCTGGTATGGGATTCCGGCGACGCCATCGAAACCTTCCTGGCCAGCGACGAATGCAAGCTGGGCGCCGAACGCGCCCTCGACTGCAAGACCTTTTTCAATAGCAACCACGAAGAAGGCAGCACCTTCGACGACCGCAGCGACAACAAAGGCCCGGAGCCCGAAGGCCTGACCATCGGCCAGATCGGTGACAAATACTTCCTGTTCCTGGGCCTGGAGCGGATGGGGGGCATCATGGTGTATGACATTACAGACCCCGCCGCGCCCCTTTTCCAGGACTACCTGAACACCCGCGAGGAATGGGTGGCTGAGGACGTCTCCTCCGGGGACGTCGGCGACCTGGGCCCGGAAGGCCTGGCGTTCATCCCCGCGGATCAGTCGCCCAACGGCGAGGCACTGCTGATCGTGGGCAATGAAGTGAGCGGCACCACGGCCATTTACCGGGTTCTGTCCGAACTGGCGGACTAATACCTGATCCTGCCCGGGGCGGCGTCCGGCGACTACCGGCGCCGCCCCTGTTTTTATCCGCGCACTTCATTAATATCGTATTATTTACTTGTCGGCGCGCGCGCCCGACTTATCTTTTAGCCCCAATCGGGTTGCATAATACCCCCAAGAAAGTCAATCATTCTGACCAATGACCCTCAGCCAATCGAGACAGTGAGTCGATGATGACAGAGAGCCTTTCCCCCGAAGACCTGGACGCCACCCTGGAGACCCTCCATTTCGCCTTTCGCGGCCTGGTCGCCGAACCGGACGCCATCCTCAAGAACTATGGCCTGTCCCGCATCCATCACCGTCTGCTGTTCTTCATCAGCCGCTACAATGACCTCAGCGTCAATGAGCTGGTGGAAGCCATGCGCCTGACCAAGCAGGCCATTCACAAACCGCTGAAGACCCTGGCCGAGCAGGGTTACGTGAACGTGCGCCGGGACGACAACGACAAACGCATCAAACGCCTGTCCCTCACCGAGCAAGGCAAGGCCCTGCAGGCTCACCTCACCGGCATTCAGCACAAGCTGTTAAACGAATCCTTCGCCGAAACCGGCAATGATCACGAGGGCTGGCGCCGCGTCATGGAGGCCATGGCACGGCGGCTGGGCGGCTGAGCCTGAAACCCGGGCTCTTTGCCTGGCAGGCATCGCGGCATGCTCTGTTGAGGTAACTTGCCCCCCTACACCCAAGTGATAGATTGAAAACCCACCAAATGATTTCACCAGGACCCGGTGATTGTAATGAGTTCCCCTGATACTGAAGGCAATGCCGCCCGCGTCCATGCCCGCTTCTGGAAAGCCGTGGGAATCCCATCCCGGGGGGCTAAACTGCATAAAACGCTGCGGGACGGGATGCCTTACACGGTGTACATCAAACTCGCCGCGGAAGCGGGTTTGGAACAGAAAGAGCTGGCCCGGTATGTGATCATCCCTCCCGCTACCCTACAACGCCGGGCCAAGACCAGGCGCTTCAAGATGGAGGAAGGCGACAGGTTGTACCGGTTCGCGGAGGTGCTCAAGTCGGCGACGGACCTGTTCGAGGGAGACAAAGCCCGGGCCCGGCAATGGTTACTCAATCCCGTTCGTGGCCTCGGTGGACGCCGCCCGGTCGAGATGATCGCCACCTCGGCGGAAGCGGAGGCCGTGCTGAATCTGATCGGCCGCCTGGAACACGGCGTGGCCGTATGAGTTCGATTCCAGCGTATCGCCTGGTAAAGAAGAAGTGGCAAGCAACCGCCTTCGACGGCGAGGGAGCCCGTCTCTACGGCGGGTGCTGGAACAGCCGGGGGCGGTCTTGCGTCTACTTGGCGGGCTCGGAGTCACTGGCCATCCTGGAAGTGATGGTGCATCTCGGTGACTATAGTCTCCTGCACCATTACGCTCTCATGGAGGTGCGGTTGCCAGCGAAGGCCGTACAAACGCTCCCGGACAAGCGATTGTCAGACGACTGGCGGGATGAGCCGGCTCCACCGTCCACAGCCAACGTAGGAGACAGCTGGCTGGACGCCAATACCGGTTTGGCGCTAGCCGTTCCCAGCGTGGTGGTCCCCCGTGAACAGATCTATCTCCTCAATCCAGGCCACTCCGCCTTCTCGAAGACCGTTGCCGCCGCCAAGCCCCTCCCTTTCCGGCCAGATGCGCGACTTGCCCAATAAACACGACCTGATTTATTTTTGTAAAGACATCCCCAACCACCAACTCCCGCCGCCTGTATCTACCGGCCACCTCCAACACTGATCGTACGAGATCCAGGAGTCTGGCTTCCCATTTAGGGGCGAGTCTTGCCTTTTGCCCTCCCAAGCAAGAACCGCCTCACAAAGGCAGATGGCAAGACTTGAACCCAAGCCCGGAAGAATTGGCTCATCAAGACCTTGGCGGCAACTAAAAATGGCACCATCGTGCAAAAATCATTTTTCTGCGATGGAAAGGGACCAATACGACCGATGGAGAACTCACTGGAGAAAATAAAGGGGCAGCAACAGGGGCGACAACAAAGAGTTCACGCTTTCGAGGACGACGCCCTTGGCCATGACGATGCCGTGGCGCTCACCGAGCGTCTGAAGAAAGGCCGTGTGAGCGCGAAGGAACTGGCCAAGGCCGCCATTGACCGGGCGGAAAGGGTGGACGGCATCCTGCACGCCATCCAGTTGCGCGATTACGACTATGCACTCGCATCAGCGCACGATCCAGCACAGGGCATCTTTTCCGGTATCCCCACTTTCATAAAGGACAATACCGATGTGCGTGGCCTACCCACCAATCATGGCTCCTGCGCTTTTGTAGCCAATCCCGCTAAAAAAACGGGCGCCTTCGCACGTCAATACATGGCCCAGGGGTTCACCCTGCTTGGCAAAAGTACGTTGCCTGAATTCGGTTTCAATGCCACCACGGAATTCATGGATCCGAAGCTGGCCACACGCAACCCCTGGCACACAGAATATTCCTGCGGCGCGTCCTCAGGCGGTTCGGCAGCGCTGGTGGCGGCAGGCGTGATTCCCATCGCGCACGCCAACGACGGCGGCGGTTCCATCCGCATCCCCGCCGCCTGTTGCGGCCTGGTGGGCCTCAAGCCGACCCGTGGCCGTCTGGTGGATGGAGAAGCAGCACGCTCACTGCCTATCAACATCATCGGCGAGGGTGTGGTGACGCGCAGTGTGCGTGATACCGCGGCTTTCTTTGCCGGCGCGGAGCGCTACTGGCGTAATCCGAAATTGCCGGAGTTAGGCCTCATCGAGGGCCCGGGCAGCCGGCGCCTCAAGATCGGTTTGGTCACCAATTCAATCATGGGTACGCCCATCAGCGATGAGACACGGGCAGTAGTAACGGAAACCGCGACCCTGTTAGAAAGTATGGGACATATTGTGGTGGAAACACCGCTTTCAGTGACGGACCGTTTCGGCAGCGACTTCACGGTTTACTGGGGCCTGATGACATTCCTGGTAAGCAAATTCGGTAAGCGCCTTTTCAGTCCGGACTTTGATCCTTCCAAACTGGATGGTCTGACACAGGGACTGGCCGCCCTTTACCGCGAAAAAATTTGGGGAACGATAGGTGTGTTGCGACGTCTACGCGGCACGACGCGGACTTACCGCGATACCTTCCGCGATTATGATCTGATACTGTCACCGGTGCTGTGTCATGCGCCGCCAAAGCTCGGACATCTGAGTCCGGAGGTGCCGTTCGACACATTGCTGGATCGGCTTGAAAAATACACGGGCTTTACGCCTTACAACAACATTTCTGGTGGGCCAGCAATTTCCTTGCCCATGGGAACGAGTGCGGAGGGATTGCCGATCGGAGTGCACTTCTCGGCCGACCACGGTGACGAAAAAACCTTGCTGGAAATCGCCTTCGCATTGGAGGAGGCAAAACCCTGGGCGACGTTGTAATGTTCAGAGCCCTTTATCCATTGTTTAAACAGCGACCCCAAAAGATGATCGAGTCACCTTCAGGCAATCAGAAAAAAGGGCGCCATCCGGCGCCCTGAAAATGAGGGTAGTTACTTTTATGGTTATCTCTGGTTATACAACCACTCGTCCCGTCCCAAGGCGCGGTTGTTAATACGGATCTCGGCGATATCGCCGGCGAACAGGTTGCTGGGGTTGCCCTGCCAGCTGTTCACGCCGATGGACCAGGGCTGGCCCGGCTCCACCAGCAGCCCCTGTTGCTCATCGACGCCGGTACGCATGACCAGGGAGCCGTCCACGTACATCTGCACCCGCTCGCCGTCATTGACCATCGCGATGTGATACCAGTACTCGTTGCTCACTTCCCAGGACCAGTTGTCCTGCCCCTTGCCGTTCTGGGAGGTGCTCACCCACTGGAACTCTTTCAGGGAGGAGACATTCAGGCCCAAGGAGGCGTCACTGCCTGAGCAGGAGACCGAGTGATAGTTACATACCCGGGTAATGCCGGGTTGATGATTGAGAATACCGGACCACTGATTGCTCCCGGGTGTCCAGTCTTCCGGCAGACGCACTACCGCTTCAATGGTGTACTGAGGCAGATAACCCGGTTGGCCGGCGCCGCTTTTTTCAAAGGTCAGGCCAGGACCGTCGGTGGTCAGGTAGTAGCCCCCGATGGCATTGTTGCCCATGAAAGCAGCGCTGCCTGTGGCGTATCCGAACGGCGGTGCGTCGGCGGTGACCTGGAAGAAATCGGAGAGCGCGCCTTGCGGATCGTTACCTTCCGCATTGTTATAGGACACCAGCGTCATGGTGTTGCCGTTGCCGGAGGCGTCCATGAACTTCACGCTGTTGTCAGTGGCGGTGAGTTGGTGGTCGGAGTCCAGAATCCAGTAGGCCTGGGTACCTTCGATGCTGCCCGGCGCCACGACTCCCTCGCCCTGGTTCATATTCGAGAAGCGTTGCTCGAAGTCCATGGGCACACTGAATTCCCAGCGCGACAGTTCGTCCTGGGGTTGCCGGCTCGCTTCGTCGATGGCCGCCACCCACGGAGAATAGGAGATGAAGTCCAGTTCATCGTCGCTGTAGTCAAACGTCACCAGTTGCATCATGCCGTTACCGCCCCAGAAACCGGATTGGTAATCCACCACCACCATGACCACATCACGGCCATAGTCGTTCTTGCCCACCATCATCGCTTCGCCGTGGTGGTGGCCGTTGAAGGTCAGGAAGATCTGATCGTTGGAACGGATCAGCTTTTCCCACAGCGGCGCCCCGTGCTCCGGAGTAAAGATCGCGGTTTCACCGTCAGCGGCGATGTTCAACAATTGGTGGGTGGTGAGAATCGCCGGCAGGTCGGGGTGCTGATCCAGCACGTCCTGAGCCCAGGCAATAGTCTGATCGGAAGAGCGCCAGTCAAGCGCCAGCACCAGGAACGCCTGGCCGTCGGTCTCGAAAATGTGATAGCTGTTGAAACCCGTGCTGTCGGTACCCTTGAAGGTACTGAAGTTGGCGGCCTGCAGGGACGCCGGGAAATGCTGCAGGAACGGCTCCGCGCTCAGGTCACGCTGATCGTCCCATTGCCCGCTGTTGAGCACATCATGATTGCCAGCGAGAACGCTGTAGGGCGTTTCCGGATTCGATTCCAGAATCTGCATGGCCTCACGCGCATTGGACCACTCATAGCTTTCTCTGGCACGATCCACCACGTCGCCAAGATGCAGCGTGAACTTGATATTTTCATCCTGATAATGGTCCGCGATCCATTGCGTCTGCACCGTGTAGCGTTCCTGGGAATAACGGGCATACTTCTGGGTATCCGGAATCACCGCCACGGTGAAGCTCTGGCGGGTGTTCCCACCGTCACCGTCACCGTCACCGTCACCACCATCATCCCCACCACCGTCTCCATCACCACCATTATCACCGTTTCCGGTATCCGGAGGCGTGGGATCACCACCGGAATGGCTGCTGCTGTCGCCCCCACAGGCGCTCAGAAACAACGACAAAAGAATAACGAGCCAGGTGGCACGCCACCCGACGGGTCTCAACGCATTCATCAGCAAGCTCCGCAATCACGATAAGGACTGGGCGCGTACTCTAGAAAGCGGAAGTGACCGGACAGTGACGACGAAATGTCATTTCAATAACAAAAGTGCCAATACCGACAGGTATGCCATCGGTATTGGCGCTCAGGCAGGCTTTGATCAGGCGGTGGCTTCCTGTTTATCGAAGCTCTTTTTGTACAGGGAGCGTTTTGGTTTTTCCATTACCCGGCGCAGCATCGGCTCGAAAAACGACAGAGGCAGGGTTTCCGCTTCCGGATCAAAGGCGGCGCCGTCGTATTTCGCGCAAAACTCCACGGTACGTTCGAAGCACGGATGGTCCCGGAACTGGTCACGCAGATTGCGATCCAGCCCCAGATGATGGAAGAAATAGTAGCCCTGGAAAATGGCATGGTGTTTCACCATCCAATAATTTTCCTCGCTGACGAACGGCTCCAGCAGGGAAGCGGCGATGTCGGCATGATTGTAAGGGCCAAGGGTGTCGCCGATGTCATGCAGCAGCGCGCACACCACATACTCCTCGTCCTTGCCGTCCTGATGAGCCAGGGTCGCGGTCTGCAGACAGTGGGTAAGCCGATCCACCGGGAAGCCGCCGCAATCGCCTTCCAGCAGACGCAGGTGTTCGATCACCCGGTCCGGCAGTTCCCGGGCGAAACCGCCAAAGGCATCGGAAATGATCTGCCAGTCTTCGGCCTTGCCGTCTTCCATGTGGGTGAAGCCGGCTCTGAGTTCGTCGTGCTGACCTTGCATAATGTGGTTCTCCCGAACCCCGGCGCGGGGGCCACCGATCACACGGCCCGGGGTGCGGGTCACGGTGGCGGCGGGCTGGCGCGACGGGTCATTATTGAACGTTATTGAGTTTCGGTCCGCGCCACGGCGGGCGCCAAACAATGGAACCGTGGGTTCAGTCTAGGTCCGGGGGCAGCGACAAACCGTCAATTTCTTTACACTTGAAAGATGACGGAAGAAGAGGCGCGAAGAATGGCGAAAAGAGCGATGGGGAAACGACCATGAGTGACCGGACCCTGGCCATTTTACGCAGCTGCTCCCTGCTCTCCGGATTGCCCGAACCGGCCTTGCGGGAAGCCGCCACGGCGGCCCGTATCCGGCCGTTCCAGACCGGCCAGGTGCTGTACGAGCGCGGAGAGGTGCAATCGACTCTGTCGGTGGTGGGCACCGGTAACGTGCGGATCAGTTCCACCAACCCCGAGGGGCGCGAGGTCATTCTGACTCTGTTCCAGGCCGGCGCCTGGTTCGGCGATACAGTGTTCTCCCCCGGCATGCCGCGGGTGTTCGGCGCCACCGCCCACAGCGATGGCGAGCTGCTGGAGATCCCCGGTCAGGATTACCGGGCCCTGCTGAGCCGCCATCCGGAGGCCTACCCCCGCACCCTGGACATGCTCAGCCGCCGTCTGTGGTCGGCCATTTCCGTGATTGAGGACAACGCCCTGCGTGATATGCCGGGACGGCTTGGCCGGCGCCTGTTGTTCCTGGCGGAAACCCTGGACGGCCACGCCCTGGTCGAGCCGGTGACTTTCAAGCTGACCCGGGAACACATCGCCAGCATGCTGGGTATGAGCCGCCAGGGCGTGCATGGTGTGCTCAAGCAGTTGGAAGCGGAGGGTCTGATCCGCTTCGGTTATGGCACCGTCACCCTCCCTGACCCCCAAGCCCTGCGACGCTACCTGGATGGGCACTGAAGGCGAACGCCGACGATGCGATGACTCGGAGCCGAATGCCGCCCATCATGCCTAACGGTGACTTTCAGGTTAGACAGAATTAACACTTTAGCATTAACTGTGATAGCATTTAGCCACTAAATCATTATTGGCGGCACACGGAATAAAGCACCGCCACGGTCATTCAAGGACGGCTTGCTGTGGGGGCACCGCCGTTGTTTTCCGATTTATTACCTGAACCTGTCTTACCGATCCGGCTTCTGGACTGGGCTGATGTCACACCGCCGGATTGGCTGGCCGCGCCCATGGCGGTGGTCGTCGTGGTCGGCGCCTTGCTGTGGAGCGGACGCATCCGTCAGACCGTGGTGGTGAATTTCCTGGCGCTGGGGATGATGTTGCCGGCATTGAATCTATGCCTGTTCGGCATGGCCGTTCATCTCAGCCATGGCTATATGACCCAACAGCTGGTCGAGTTGCTGCCGCCCTGGCTGAGCTGAAAGCCCGCGCTACCCGCCGGCCGCCGGCGCGGCCGGCTCATCGCTCGGAGCCAGAATGCGCCGCAGGAAGGCCAATTGTTCCCGCAGAGCGCGCTCCCGGTGCTCGCCCTGGTAAATATCGAAGTGTCCGATGGAATAGCGGCGCACCGTCGCGTTCGCCATCCGGGCGATCGCCCGGTCCGCGTCCCGTGCCGGCGCCACCGTGTCCTCATCGCAGACCAGCACCAACGCCGGACATTGCACCCGGTCGGCCACGGTCACCGGGCGAAACAGCGGCAGACTGAAGGCAATCCGCGCCGCCACCTGGTTGGGAACCCCGTCCGCCAACAAGGCGGTGTAGCCCTGATAAGCGTCTTCACTGCTCATCGCCGCCGCTTCGCCGGGGTGGCCGGCACTGGCCACGTAGCACGGTGACAAGCCCACCGCGCCGCGCACCGCGTCCAGAGCCCCAAAAGCGGTAAGCCGCACCCCCTGCATCAACCCACCGTAGCGGATCACTTCCAGCACCGCGTTGAAGCCGTCCATCATCGGGCACTGGCTGATAATACCGGCCACCCGCTCACGGGCGGCCACCGCGGTGACCAGGCCGCCGGAAAAGGACGTTCCCCACAGGACGATGCGATCCGAGTCCACCTGAGGATGGCCACGCACGGTATGCAACGCCGCCTGCCAGTCCGCCACCTGACGGGCCGGCGACAGCAGTTGCCGGGGTATGCCTTCGCTATCACCGAAGTGCCGGTAATCAAACCAGAACACCGCGTAACCGGCGGCCAGGAAAGCGTCCCGGAACGGCGCCAGTCCGCATTCCCGGGTCAAACCGAAACCGTGCGCCATGATCAGCGTGGCGAAGGGCCCGCCCCCTTCCGGCAGGAACAAATCACCGCAACAGGACTGGCCGGCGCTGACGAATCGGATGGCTTCGCTCTGACTCATGGTTACTCCAAGGCGGGCGCGATGAACCGCCAGCTGTCCACAGCCTGGCCGAACACCAGGAAGTGGGGATTAAGAATGTCCGGTTTATTGTAGACCAACGGCTGAAAGGCAGTGTTCACCACCACGCCGCCGGCGGCGGACACCACCGCATGGGCGGCGGCGGTGTCCCATTCGCTGGTGGGCGCCAGACGCGGATAGAGGTCCGCCTTGCCTTCCGCCACCAGGCACAGTTTCAGCGAGGAGCCCATGGAAGTGCGTTCCACATCGCCGATCTCCTCGCGAATGAAGGCCTCCAGTTTCTCCACCGCTTCGCCGCCATGGCTGCGGCTGGCCACCATCACCACCGGTGTGGTGCGCTCACGGCACTGGATGGCGCCCCGCTCGCCGTTCTCCTCCTTGAAGGCACCGACGCCGCGCCCGCCCAGGTACAGCACCCCGGTGACCGGCACGTAGACCACGCCCAGCACTGGCGTATCGCCTTCGATCAGCGCGATGTTCACGGTGAACTCGCCGTTACGCTTGATGAATTCCTTGGTCCCGTCCAGCGGGTCCACCAGCCAGAATCGCGGCCAGTCCTTGCGGGTAGCGTAGTCGATGTCCCCGGATTCCTCGGAGTACACCGGAATCTCCGGAGTGAGTGTCTCCAGGCCGGCAACGATGATGTCATGGGCGGCTTTATCCGCCTCGGTGATCGGTGATTTGTCGTCCTTGGTTTCCACGCCCAGATCATCCCGCTCGTACACTGTGAGAATGGCGCTGCCCGCGTCACGGGCGATCTTGGAGAGGGAGTCCAGCAGGGCATTAAAGTCAGTCATTACGGCTTTCCGCTTTTCGTTGGTCAAGAATGGCGTTGGTCGAGAAGGCGTTGCGTCATATACAGCGCGGCGATGACCCGCGCTTCGGTCATATCGTCCCGCTCGATCAGACGATCCAGCTCGGACAGTTTCCAGGGGACCACTTCCAATGGCTCCGGTTCATCGCCGGGCAATGATTCCTCGTAGAGGTCTTCCGCCAGCACCACACCAATATGGTGGCCCATGTAGCCGGGAGACAAGGACAGTCGCTTCATGAAGGTCAGCTTGCGGGCACCGTGGCCGGCTTCTTCCTTCAACTCACGGTTGGCCGCCTCGCGCCAGTCCTCGCCGTGCTCGTAGGCGCCCTTGGGCAGGGTCAGCAGATATTCCTCGACGCCGGCGCCGTACTCCCGAATCAGCAACACCGTATCCTCGTCCAGCATCGGCACGCACATGACGCCGGCCAACGGCGGAGTGCGCAGGCGTTCGTAGGTTCTCTCCTCGCCGTTGGAGAAACGGAGGTGCATCTCTTCGATGCCGAACAGGCGGCTTTGCGCCACCAGGCGGGTATCCAGAATGCGCGGCTTTTGTTCGTCCATGGGGGCTCCTGTGTCAGGAGCCTGTTCATGATTGTTACGCCGCCGCGTTGCCACCGGAAAAGCCGCCAGAGGGCGTCGCGGACTGC